>JBJEMC010000032.1:0-3553 GCA_051879475.1 Muricoprocola sp.
TCCATGGGTGTAGGAAACTTTTTTGGAATGCTTCCGGACAAGTTACAGCAGTCCCGGCTTTATGGAGTGGAACTGGACAGCATCAGCGGAAGGATCGCAAAACTGCTTTATCCGAACGCTGATATCCAGATCAAAGGATTTGAAAAGACCGCTTATCCCAATGATTTTTTTGATGTGGCAATCGGAAATGTCCCTTTTGGTTCCTATAAAGTGAATGACCGCCAGTATGACAAGTATCATTTTATGATCCACGACTATTTCCTTGCAAAGACCATTGACCAGTTACGGCCGGGTGGCGTGGCTGCCCTGATCACAACCAAGGGAACCATGGATAAAGCATCGCCGGAGGTAAGGAAGTATCTTGCAGAGAGGGCAGAGCTTCTCGGTGCGATCCGTCTTCCGAACAATGCCTTTAAGGCGAATGCGGGAACCGAAGTCAGTGCCGACATCCTGTTCTTCCAGAAAAGGGAGAGCATTTCCATGGAAGAGCCGGAATGGGTTGCTCTTGGAGAGGATAAGAATGGGATTACCATAAACCAGTATTTTATTACCCACCCGGAAATGGTACTTGGAACGATGGCAGAGGTGTCCGGACCATATGGCATGGAGACTGCCTGCCTTCCGCTGGAAGGGGCAGATTTGGCGGAACAGCTGGAAGATGCCGCATCGAAAATCCATGGAACGATGGTTCCGGCAGTAACGGCAGAAACAGAACTGGATGAGATCATGGAAAGCATTCCTGCGGATCCGGCTGTCCGGAACTACAGTTTTACTGTGGTGGATGACCAGATCTATTACCGGGTAAATTCCCTGATGAATCCGGTGAAGCTGCCGGCAGCCACGGCGGAACGTGTAAAGGGTATGGTAGAGATCCGTGAGGTAGTCCGGGACTTGATCGCCCTGCAGATGGAGGAAAATGCAACGGATGAGGCGATACAGGAGCTTCAGGTCAAACTGAATCAGGTCTATGATACCTATACGGAAAAATACGGGGTCATCGGAAGCAATGCAAACAAACGGGCATTCTCCGATGACTCTTCTTATTGTCTGCTCTGTTCGTTGGAGGATCTCAATGAAGACGGTACGTTGAAACGGAAAGCGGATATGTTTACCAAGCGGACGATTAAGAAAGCAGTAGCTGTGACCAGTGTGGAAACTGCGGCGGAAGCCCTGACGATTTCCCTGAATGAAAAAGCAAGGGTTGATCTTCCTTATATGGCAGGGCTGACAGGTAAGCCGGAAGAGAAAGTTGCAGAAGAACTGACAGGAGTAATCTTTCGGGATCCGGTCAACGGGCAATGGGAGACTGCGGATGAATATCTATCCGGGAATGTCCGGGAGAAGCTGAAAACGGCAAAAATCTTTGCAGAAAACCATCCGGAATTTACCAGCAATGTACATGCCCTTAAGCAGGTGCAGCCGGTAGACCTGGATGCATCAGAGATTGAAGTCCGGATCGGTGCCACATGGATTGCTCCGGAAATATACCGGGATTTTATGGAAGAACTATTTGATACCCCGGGCTATCTGGTCGGAAGGGTAATTGATATCCGGTATTCGGAAGCCAGTGGTGCATGGAATATCAGCGGTAAAAATGCGGACAGTGACCGGAATGTTCTGACCACAGCAACGTATGGTACCAGCCGGATCAATGCCTATAAGATTCTGGAAGAAACCCTGAATTTAAAAGATGTACGGATCTATGACACAAAGATTGATGCCGAGGGAAATGAAATCCGTGTGTTGAATAAAAAAGAAACCATGCTGGCAACCCAGAAACAGGATGCAATCAAGGAAGCATTTAAGGACTGGATCTTCAGGGATCAGGAACGGAGGGAAAAGCTGTGCCGGATTTATAATGAACGCTTCAATTCCATCCGTCCCAGGGAATACGATGGCAGCCATCTGACCTTTCCGGGAATGAATCCGGAAATAGAGCTCCGCCCGCACCAGAAAAATGCCGTTGCCCATCAGCTTTATGGGGATAATGTCCTGCTTGCCCATGTAGTGGGAAGCGGAAAGACCTATGAGATGGTAGCTGCAGCTATGGAGAGCAAACGTCTTGGCATTGCCCAGAAAAGCCTCTTTGTAGTTCCAAATCACCTGACGGAGCAGTGGGGAGCTGAGTTCCTGCAGCTTTATCCGGGAGCCAATATCCTTGTGGCAACGAAGAAAGATTTTGAACCGGCAAACCGCAAGAAGTTCTGTGCCAGAATCGCAATGGGCAGCTATGATGCAGTGATCATCGGGCATTCCCAGTTTGAGAGGATCCCCTTATCGGAAGAACGCCAGAAAAAGATCATAGAAGAGCAGATCGAAGAACTGGAAGCAGGAATTCAGCAGGCAAAGCTGGAAAGTGATGGCAGCCGTTTTACGGTAAAACAGTTGGAAAAGACCAAAAAGAGTCTCAGGAGGCGTCTGGAAAAGCTGGAGAACAAAGAGAAAAAGGATGATGTGGTAACGTTTGAGGAACTTGGGGTAGACCGTCTGTATGTGGATGAAGCCCATTATTACAAAAATGCATTCCTTTACACAAAAATGAGGAATGTGGCAGGCATTGCCCAGAATGAAGCACAGAAATCGGCAGATATGTTTAACAAATGCCAGTATCTGGATGAGATCACCGGTGGGAAAGGCATTACATTTGCAACGGGCACGCCGGTCAGCAACAGCATGACGGAACTTTATACCATGCAGCGTTACCTGCAGTATGGCAAACTGAACCGGATGGGGCTGGGACATTTTGATTCCTGGGCATCCACCTTTGGTGAAGTTGTGACCAGTATCGAACTGGCTCCGGAAGGTACCGGATACCGGGCAAAATCCAGATTTGCCAGATTTTACAATATCCCGGAACTGATGAGTATGTTTAAGGAGATTGCTGACATTAAGACGGCAGACCAGCTGGAACTTCCGGTGCCGGAAGCGGAATATGAAACGGTGGTGTTAAAACCATCTGAACATCAGAAAGAGATCGTGGAAAGCCTTGGAGAACGTGCAGAAGTAATCCGGGACGGCGGTGTGGATTCCTCTGTTGACAATATGCTGAAAGTGACAAATGATGGAAGGAAGCTGGCACTGGATCAGCGTCTTGTAAATCCATTGCTTCCGGATGATGAGGATAGTAAAATCTGTGCCTGTGTGGAGAAGAGCTTTGCTATCTGGAAAGAGACCGCATCAAAACGGTCAGCCCAGCTCATTTTTTGCGACCTCAGCACACCGAAAGGGGATGGGACATTCAATGTTTATGACGATTTAAAAAAGAAACTTATGGCAAAAGGAGTACCGGAAGCAGAGATTGCTTTTATCCATGATGCCAATACGGAAGTGAAGAAAACGGAGCTGTTCAGTAAAGTAAAATCCGGACAGGTTCGTTTTTTGTTGGGTTCAACCGCAAAAATGGGTGCCGGGACCAACGTGCAGGATCGGTTGATCGCCCTGCATCATCTGGATGTGGGATGGAAGCCTTCTGACCTGGAACAAAGGGAAGGGCGTATTATCCGTCAGGGTAATATGAATAAGAAAGTGCATATCTATCGGTATGTGACGGAAG
>JBJEMC010000033.1:0-3545 GCA_051879475.1 Muricoprocola sp.
ACCGTAATTCATCTTTTTCCCATCACAGTCATTTTTTATGCTTTCTTAGTTGACCGTAATCTAAACATCCTCAAATACGGTCATCTGGCAAGCACAAAACTCCCCATATGCATACCAATCACCTTCGGTGATAGCTTTTTCATTACAGAACTCAGGTTTTACAGCAAAATATCTCGCGGAACAGTGGCAACTGAACAGTAACATTGACATTCCTGCGTTCCCCATGATATGATACCAGGGATTCCTAACATGAACAGAAAGGTGCGTCCGCCTGGACGCAGTATGAATACATTATGAAATTACAACAGTTACTTAGCCTTACCCGTAAGGCTGTGGATGAATATCAGATGATCGAAGAAGGAGACCGTATTGCCGTGGGAATTTCCGGTGGAAAAGACAGTCTGACGTTACTGTATGCCCTCCATGGATTACAGCGTTTTTATCCCAAGCATTTTGAGCTGGAAGCCATCACTGTAGACCTGGGTCATCCCAACTTTAACCTGGAACCTATTCAGGAACTCTGTAAAGAAATGAATGTGCCGTATACCATTGTGAAAACAGAGATTGCCAAGATCATCTTTGAAGAAAGAAAGGAGAGCAATCCTTGTTCTCTCTGTGCAAAGATGAGAAAAGGTGCATTAAATGATGCTATCAAAGAACGAGGATGCAATAAAGTTGCCTATGCGCATCACAAGGATGATGTGGTAGAGACCATGCTACTCTCCCTGATCTATGAAGGACGTTTTCATTGTTTCTCTCCGCGTACCTATCTGGACCGCATGGATCTGACGGTTATCCGTCCTTTGATGTTTGTAGATGAAGCCGATGTCATTGGGTTTAAAAACAAGTATCATCTTCCCGTTGCCAAAAGTCCCTGCCCGGCAGACGGATATACAAAACGGGAATACGCCAAGAATCTTCTTCGTCAGCTGAATCTGGAAAATCCAGGGGTCAAAGAGCGCATGTTTTCCGCCATCTTAAATGGAAATATGCAGGGCTGGCCAGAGAGGATCCCTCACCACAGATAACAATTTTAAGTATAAAAAAAGCGGCTTACCGATTCAGGCAGGCCGCTTGTATTATTTACTTCTTATTCAGCTTCTGTGTATTCAACTGCCAGGTCAGCAATTGTTCCATCTTCTAACATTTTTTCAATGGATGCATTGATCTTCTCAAGAAGTTCGTCGTTTCCCTTTGCAACTGCAATTGCATATTCTTCAGCACCGAAAGCATCTTCATCTTCTACGATCTTCAGACCTTCGTTATCTGTAACATACTTCTGAGCTGTTGCAGAATCGATTACTACAACATCACATTTGCCGTTTACAAGTTCCATAACAGCTTCTGTACCTTTTTTGAAAGATTCATATTCGTAACCCATTTCGTTTACACAGGTTTCACCTGTATAACCCTGGATAACACAGATCTTCTTATCAGCCATATCTTCTGCTTTTTCAATGTCAGAATCTTCTTTAACGATCATAACCTGTGTAGCTGCATAGTATGGTGTAGAGAAATCAACTGCTTCTTTTCTTTCATCTGTAACAGTCATACCTGCGATAACTGCATCGATCTGTCCATTCTGAAGGGCAACCAAAAGAGAGTCAAACTCAAGATTTTCAATTGCTACGTCCATCTCGTTATCTTCCGCGATCTGTTTTGCAATTGCCATATCAATACCATCAAAGGTATCAATTACCCCTTCTGCTGCAACGTACTCAAATGGCGGGAACTCTGCATTTGTACCAAATGTGATTTTTCCCTCTGCACATGCAGGTACTCCGAGAAGCATTGTTGCTGATAATGCAACTGTCATGATTTTAGTTATCTTTTTCATAATTCTTCCTCCTTAAAATTATATATGATACGCTTTCATCCAGCGTATACTATCATAAAATCTTACTTAAGAATAATTTGGTTCTTTCATTCTGCGGATTATTAAATACCTGCTCCGGTGTTCCGCGTTCCATTATGATTCCCTGATCCATAAAGATCACTCTGGATGCCACTTCTCTTGCAAAGCCCATCTCATGAGTAACAATTACCATGGTCATTCCCGTCTTGGCAAGGTCTTTCATTACTTCCAGAACCTCACCAACCATCTCCGGGTCTAAGGCAGATGTGGGTTCATCAAAAAGGATGATCTCAGGATTCATAGCCAATGCTCTTGCAATGGCTACACGCTGCTTCTGTCCACCGGAGAGCTGATTTGGATATGCATCCGCCTTATCCTCCAGGCCTACTCTCTTAAGAAGCTCTCTGCCCTTCTTTTCTGCTTCTTCCTTTGTCATTTTCTTTAATAACACAGGAGCCAGGGTAATATTTCCCATAATAGTCAGATGCGGGAAAAGATTAAAATGCTGAAATACCATTCCCATCTTCTGACGGATCTCATTTACATTCACTTTCTGTCCTGTGATTTCTTCTCCATCCACATAGATGTGCCCTTCTGTCACCTCTTCCAGCAGATTCAGGCATCTTAAAAAGGTACTTTTTCCTGAACCGGAGGGGCCGATCACAACCACTACCTCACCCTTTTCAATATGTTCATCGATGCCCTTAAGCACTTCGAGATTATCGAACTTTTTATGCAGATTGGTAACTTTAATCATCTGTTCGTCCTCCCCTCTATCTGACATCCGACTGGCGAAGTCTCTTCTCAATTCTTCCTAACAGGAGTGTGAGAGATTTTACCAGTACATAATAAATAATTGCAGTGGCAATCAGTGGCATAAATGCTTCAAAGGTTGCACTCTTAATGAAGTCTCCGGCCTTCTGGATATCCACCAGACCTACGTAACCAACAATCGCTGTTTCCTTGATCAGCACGATAAATTCGTTACACAGCGTCGGGAAAATATTCTTAATTGCCTGTGGCAATATGATTCTTGTCATCGTCTGATAAGCACTTAATCCAAGAGATCTTCCGGCCTCTGTCTGTCCCTTATCAATAGATAAGATACCTGCCCTGAATATCTCCGACACATAGGCACCGGAATTAATACCAAATGCTATCGCCGCTATGATCCACTTATCAAGATCCACAGTAGCAAAAATTACAAAGTAAATGATCATCAACTGTGTAACTGCAGGTGTACCTCGGATCACATCTGTATAAATCCCGCCAAGAAAACGAAGAAGCCTGTTCTTGGAAAGATTGCACAGAGCAATCACAAAACCAATCAGTATACCGATGAGTACTGCCAGCAGAGAAACCTTTATCGTAACTCCGATTCCGCTGATCAGCAGTTTGTACCGGTTTTCTCTGATGAAACACTTTTCAAATGTTTCGACAAATGAAGCTGCCCACTCATTAAACCAAACCATGTTTTCTCCTCTTTTATGATAATAATCTTAATAAATTGATTGGGGCCAAATTTATTTGACCCCAATATGAATAAATATTCATAGATTATATCATACCAACTCGAATTTGGGAAGATATTATACGATTTTTTTTAAATTTGTATAAATATTCGTTACAGTTCAAGTGCCACTGTTCCGCGAGGTGTTTTGCATGGCAAAACCCGAGGTCTGCAATGAAA
>JBJEMC010000034.1:0-3518 GCA_051879475.1 Muricoprocola sp.
CTTGATGATGTTTCACTTATCATTTCCCAGCAGGCACAGAAAAAGGGATTGGATTTCCATATGCAGATAGACCCGAATGTTCCTTGCAAACTGCATGGTGATAAAGTAAGAATACGTGGTGTGTTGATCAATATTTTAAACAATGCAGTAAAATATACTAAAAAGGGATATGTCTCCTTTGAACTATCTATTTTGGAATATAAGGATAATCGTATTAAATTGGCATTTAAAATCAGTGACAGTGGGATTGGTATCAGAAAAGAAGATTTTGATAAAATATATAAGAGCTTTGAGCGTCTGGATCAAAATGTTCATCATGGTGTTGAGGGAAGCGGACTTGGACTTGCTATTGCAAATGGTTATGTCTCGCTAATGGGCGGCGAAATACAGATAGACAGTGAATATGGAAAAGGTTCTGTATTTACAGTCATTATTGAACAAGAGGTTGTAGATGCAACTGTAATGAAGCAAGATTTTGCTATTTCTCAAAAATCGAAAGAAGCACTTCCACATGAGAGTCTTCAGATACATGATGTAGAAGTACTTATTGTAGATGACAATTTTATTAATCTTCGGGTTGCCAAGGGCTTGTTAAGTTCTTATGGACTTACGGTGAGCACAGCTACGAATGGGCAGGACGCAATTGAAATGTGCCGTGAAAAACATTATCCTCTTATTTTTATGGATCAGATGATGCCGGAAATTGATGGGGTAACAGCCATGAAAAAGATTCGGCAGTTGGATCCTTACTACGCACCGGGTGGAGAGGGAAAAATTATTGTTCTGACTGCAGATGCAATTCGCGGAGTCAGAGAGCAGCTGTTGGAACAAGGATTTGATGAATATCTGGGTAAACCAATGAATATGGCTCAGTTGGAAAGGCTTTTGATTCAATATCTGCCTGAAAAGAAGGTTTCAAAAGTAATTGTCTATCCGGAAGATGTTGCTACACCTGGTGATAAGAGCGAAGATGCGGATATCATTTATTTACAAAAGTCACTTCCCGGAGTGGATGTTCAAAATGGACTTCGGCTCAGTGGAAAAACTTTACAAAATTACTTGGAAATATTGAAAATAACTTATATCTATGGAGAAAAGCATCTTGCAGAATTAAAGACATTTCTGGATAATGGAGATTATGATAATTATACCATTAAAATTCATTCCATGAAAAGCACTTCCAAGGGAATAGGTGCAGAGACGCTTTCTGATATGGCATTATCACAGGAGATGGCAGGAAAAGAAAAGCGTTTTTCCTACATTGATGAAAACTTTGAAGCTTTTCAAGAAATGTATCGGGTGCTTCTAGGCAATATCCGGCAGGTTTTACGTCATTATGAACTTATATCAGAAGCCGAAGAAGAAAACAAACCTGTTTTAGAGGAACCGATTATGCAAGGGATACTTGCCAATATCCGCTGCAGGCTTGACGAATTTGATTTTGCTGCAATTTTTGAGTTATTAGAGCAGGTAGAAAAATATCAGATGAATGAAAAGCAAAGTGCATTTTTTGAACAGTTAAGAATGTGGATGGATAATTTAGATACAGAGAAAATTTATCATTTGCTGGATTCTTATGAATGAGCATCAAATAAGTACTTTAAAATAAAATCTGCAATCCCGGTTTGAGGATTGCAGATTTTTATATTATATTATGCTTCTGTTACGATAATGTCAGTATTTCCAGAAAGAGTAAGAATGGTGTCATTTCCATCTTTTTCAGCTTCTGTAGAAATTATTGCAACATTCACAAGACGAATGGTATAGTTCCTGTCGGAAGTAATTTTGATATGTATATTTTTTCCGGATTTTTCAGCTGTCACAACGATTTCTTCCTTCTGATCCATACCATAAACAATGGAAGAAGCTTTACAGCCATCTTTAAGAGCATATATTCTGATTTCTGCATTGTTACCGTAATCATAATCAGGCTTTTCATCACATGCGCCAAGGACTACAATGGAATTTTCTCTTACCATAAGAGGAATACTTAAGTAACTGTGTTTTTCGGTAACCCAGCAGGCTCCTTCTTTCACTTCCCCGGTAAAAAGATTTGTCCAGGTTCCTTTGGGCAGATAATATTCTGCAATGCTCTGATCATTAAAGATGGGAGCTACCAGAAGATTGTCACCTAACATATATTGTTTGTCTATATAGTGGCAGGTCTTGTCTTCCGTAAATTCCAGAACCATACTTCTCATAGTTGGAATACCGGATTTGGAGGTATCAATAGCAGTTTTATACAGATAAGGCATCAACCTTGCCTTAAATCTTGTAAAAAATCTAACTACATCAACTGCCTCATCATCATAAACCCAGGGAACTCTGTAAGAAGAGCTTCCATGAAGCCTGGAATGAGAGGAAAGAAGTCCAAATGCAACCCATCTTTTATATACATCAGCGGTAGAGGTATTTTCAAAACCGCCAATATCATGTGCCCAAAAACCAAAACCACTCATCATGAGAGAAAGGCCGCCGCGGAGACTTTCTTCCATGGATTCGTAGTCTGACCAACAATCACCACCCCAATGTACAGGGAATTTTTGTCCGCCAACTGTAGCAGAGCGTGCAAAAAGAACTGCCTCACCTTTGCCACGCTTACGTTCCAATAATTCATAGACACATTTGTTATAAAGATATGTGTACAGATTATGCATTTTATCCGGATCGGAACCGTCAAAGTAAGTTACATTTTCTGTAGGAATTCTTTCGCCGAAGTCTGTCTTAAAACAATCAACGCCCATATCAAGAAGAATCTCCAGTTTATCCTGGAACCATCTACAGGCAGCCGGATTGGTAAAATCTACAATTGCCATACCTGCCTGCCACATATCCCACTGCCATACCTGTCCATTTGTCCGTTTAATAAAGTATCCCTTTTCCATACCCTCGTTAAAGAGAACGGATTCCTGACCAATGTAAGGATTAATCCATACACAGATATTTAATCCTTTTGCCTTGATACGTCTGAGCATACCTTCTGGATCGGGAAATACTCTGTTATCCCAGACAAAATCTGACCAATGAAATTCCTTCATCCAGAAGCAGTCAAAGTGGAAGGTTCGAAGCGGGATTCCTCTGTCAAGCATTCCGTTTACAAAACTCATAACGGTCTCTTCATCGTAGCTTGTAGTGAAGGAAGTGGAGAGCCATAAGCCAAAGGTCCAGGGTGCAGGTAAGGAAGGTTTTCCGGTAAGATCTGTATATCTTACAAGAACGTCCTTCATGGTAGGACCATTGATCAGGAAATAATCCAAATAACTTCCCTTTACGGAAAATTCTGTACGGGTAACCATTTCGGTTCCTACTTCAAAGGATACCATTTCCGGGTGATTTACCAGGACACCGTAGCCCTTATTGGTTATGTAAAAAGGAATATTTTTGTAAGACTGCTCTGTGCTTGTACCACCGTCAGCATTCCAAATATCAATACTTTGTCCGTTTTTCACAAAAGGCGTAAAGCGTTCACCCATACCGTAAACCAGTTCACCCACAGACAAAGACAGCATTTGCCGGAT
>JBJEMC010000035.1:0-7250 GCA_051879475.1 Muricoprocola sp.
AAAAATGTCTTTTCAAATGATGTCATATATGTTATCATGATGTAGTATTAAATACTACGTTTAAAGGTGCAAATGCATCAAAAGAAATAGATACAGGAGACGAGATTATTATGAGCTATAGAATTTTGGTGGACAGTTGCGGGGAATTGACAGAGCAGATGAAGAAGGATACGCATTTCGTTTCTATTCCTCTTACGTTGTTTGTGGATCAATATACCATTGTGGATGATGAAACATTTGATCAGAAAGATTTCCTGAAGAAGGTTGCAGAGAGCCCAACAGGACCAAAGTCAGCATGTCCGTCTCCGGAAAAATACAGGGAGGAATTTGACTGTGATGCAGATCATGTATATGCAGTAACTCTTTCTGCTGAACTGAGTGGCTCTTATAACAGCGCAGAAGTTGGAAAAAACATGCTTCTGGAAGATCAACCCGATAAGAAAATATATGTATTTAACTCCAGGTCAGCCTCCGTTGGAGAAACACTGATTGCTTTGAAAATTCAGGAGTGTGAAGAAGCGGGAATGGATTTTGATACCGTTGTGAAGACTGTGGAAGAATATATTGATTCCCAAAAGACCTGGTTTGTCCTGGAATCTCTTGACGCCCTCAGAAAGAACGGACGCCTTAGCCTGGTAAAATCCGTACTGGCAACAGCTTTAAAGATAAAGCCGGTAATGATGTCTACTCCAAAGGGAGAAATCGATCAGTTAGCGCAGGTTCGTGGAATCAATAAAGCAATCACGAGGATGGCAGATGCTGTGATCGAATACGTGGGAAATGAGAAAGACAGGGTTTTGGCAATTTCCCATTGTAACTGTCCCAAAAGAGCAGAGACCCTTAAGGAGTATCTGAAAAGCAGACTTCCCTTAAAAGATATCATTGTTCTTGATACCGCCGGTGTAAGCACGTTATATGCCAGTGATGGCGGAGTGATTGTGGTGGTATAATTTAAGACGAATGCACATTAGAACTGTTGTTACAGTTCATGTGCCACTGTTCCGCGAGGTGTTTTGCATGGCAAAACCCGAGGTCTGCAATGAAAAAGCCATCACCGAAGGTGATTTTCATGGCTTTTTCATCGTTGCTGGAACGTATGTGAACAGAAACGAACTGATGTATGGAAATGCTTCAGTTCTTTTTTTATGCTTTATAAAGAAGAAAAATAGTGATAGAATAGAAGGCAACGTATAAAAAATACGATCAGAGAAAGGGATAGGAGATTATGGATGAATTTAATGAACTGGCAGAGAAGAAGGTTTCTTCTGAGAAAATCTTTGATGGAGTAGTTTTGCATGTAGTGAAGGATACAGTGACACTTCCCAATGGAAATCCTGCGACAAGAGAGCTGATCCGTCATGTGGGTGCAGTTGCGGTGGTGCCTTTGACAGAAGATGGAAAAGTCATTGTAGAGAGACAGTACCGTTACCCCATGGACATGGTAATTACGGAGATTCCTGCAGGAAAACTTGACAGTAAGACAGAGGATCCTCTGGAAGCTGCCAAACGTGAACTGCGTGAGGAGACAGGAATTACGGCAGAGGAATGGACGAATCTTGGGATATACTTCCCAACACCGGCTTATTCTGATGAACAGATTCATGTTTATCTGGCAAGAGGGCTTCATCACGGAACACAGAATCTGGATGAAGATGAGTTTCTGTGTGTAAAGGAAATCCCTTTAGAAGAACTGGTAAATGAAATCATGGAAGGTAAGATTTGTGATGGAAAAACTCAGTTTGCCCTTTTAAAAACAGCCAGATTATTGGGAAAATAATTAAGGGGGAAAACAGGATTATGGACATGAACAGTTTCAAGAGAGGAATCAGAGACGGTATACCCATCGGCCTTGGATATTTTGCTGTATCGTTCTCCTTTGGAATTATTGCAGTATCAGGTGGGCTGTCTCCCTGGCAGGCAACACTGATTTCTTTAACCAACCTTACTTCTGCAGGACAGTTTGCAGGTATCGGCATTATTTTTTCTGGAGGAAGTTTGTGGGAGATGGCACTTTCGCAGCTTATCATTAATTTACGCTACATATTGATGTCGTTTTCTCTTTCTCAAAAGCTGCTTTCAGGAACGGGAATGCTTCACAGGTTTGTGGTGGCCTTTGGTATCACAGATGAAATATTTGGAGTCAGTGCAGCCCAGGAAGGGAAGCTAAGTCCCTATTATAGTTATGGTGCCATGTGTATGGCGATTCCCGGATGGACATTGGGAACCTTTTGCGGTGCGGTGGCAGGAAATATTCTTCCGGCCATGATCGTAAGTGCATTAAATGTAGCCATCTATGGAATGTTCCTTGCGGTAATTATCCCACCGTCAACCAAAAACAAAGCGGTGCTGGGAGTAGTCTTAGGAGCGATGGCAATGAGCACCCTGTTTAAGTATGCACCGTTGCTGAATAAAGTATCCTCCGGCTTTGTGATCATCATTACAACCGTAGTGGTATCAGCAATCGCAGCAGTCTTATGTCCGGTGAGAGAGGAGAGTTAAACAGTGAAACCTGATATATATCTTTATATTTTAGTGATGGCCGGTGTGACGTATCTGGTTCGAGTACTTCCCCTGGTCTTCATAAAACGGGAAATTACAAGTCCCTTTGTGAAATCTTTTTTATATTATGTGCCCTATGCCTGTCTGGCAGCTATGACCTTCCCGGCAATCCTGACAGCCACGGGAAGCATCATTTCCGGAGTAGTAGCCCTTGTTGTGGCTGTTTTTGCAGCCTGTAAAGGAAAGAGCCTGCTTACTGTTGCAATCTGCGCCTGCGTGGCAGTTTTTATCGTAGAGAGAATTCTGTAATTGTTCTGGGGGCACTGTTCCGCGAGGGTTTTCGAAAGAAAATCCCGAGTTCTGAACGCATGTGAACAGGAATAAGGTTTTGTTTCTTGACATGGGGCAAACAGATTAGGTACAATGAACCTTAAAATACAAAATGATGAGGAGAAGAAAAAATGCCTGTTTTTGACTTTAGCGGTGCAGCAGATAAAGTAACAGATTCTGCCTGTACTTATACCATATTCTATACAAATGAAAATGAGCCATCCCCGGAAAAGCCAATCATGGTTCTGGATCATACACAGCAGCAGTGGGCGCACCATTCTACAGGTGTATTTACAAACCCGTCAAAAAGGACTGCTTTTGAATTTAAAATAGAAGATTCCATGATCAGTGCAGATATTCTGAGAATTGATGCCAGATTTGTCAGTCTGCTTCGCTGGCTGGGAACAAATCGCATTCATGTCAGGCTGTCTGGAAAGAATACGGAAGAAGGTTATGCCGTTTACAAGATTCGTGAAACTTCCATCGGAAGTGGAACAAAGCTCTCTGCAGAAGATGGCTTCCTTCAGTTTATGATAGATAGACTTCTGGCCAGTAATGCTCCGTCAGAAGAAGTCATTGATGAGGATGAAGATATTATGGGAGATGAGATGAAACTCACCAGTATCCAGAGCATCACAGACTTTCTGACCTGTGCAGGAAGAACCCTTCCTGATAATATCAGGCTCTGGGCAAGAAGGAATCTGGCAGTTGCCCGTTCGCACGAAGTGACACCGGAAGAAAGAAGACATGCTCAGCGAGCATTATCAATTATGATGAATATTCAGTGGAAAAATAATTATTTTGAATCCATTGACCCGGAAGAAGCCCGTAAGATCCTGGATGAGGAACTCTACGGAATGGAACGGGTAAAACAGAGAATTATAGAGACCATTATACAGATCAACAGAACTCATACGTTGCCGGCTTACGGTCTTCTGCTGGTAGGTCCGGCGGGAACAGGAAAGTCACAGATTGCCTACGCGGTAGCCCGTATTCTGAAGCTCCCCTGGACGACCCTGGATATGAGTTCCATCAATGACCCAGAACAGCTGACAGGAAGTTCCCGTATCTATTCCAATGCCAAGCCGGGAATTATCATGGAAGCCTTCTCCATGGCGGGGGAATCTAATCTGGTGTTTATTATCAATGAGCTGGATAAAGCAGCCTCCGGTAAAGGAAACGGCAATCCGGCAGATGTTCTTCTGACTTTGCTGGACAACCTTGGCTTTACAGATAACTATATGGAATGTATGATTCCTACTGTGGGTGTATATCCCATTGCTACAGCAAATGATAAGAGCCTGATCAGTGCTCCATTAATGTCACGTTTTGCAGTGATAGAACTGCCGGATTATACACCAGAGGAAAAGAAAACGATCTTTTCCAGATTTGCACTTCCAAAGGTTCTGAAACGCATGGGGCTTCGGGAAGAGGAGTGTAAAATAACAGATGAAGCACTGGATACTGTCATTGAACAATTTGCCAATACAACAGGAATCCGAGATCTGGAACAGGCAGCAGAGCATCTTGCGGCAAATGCCCTGTATCAGATTGAGGCAGACCATGTTTCAGAAGTAGTATTTACACCGGAAATGGTAAAGGAGCTGTTTCGATAAGCATTATACAAGGAGTGATATTATGAAAATCGGATTTATCGGATGTGGAAATATGGCTTCGGCTATGATTCAGGGAATCACAGGCAGTGGAGAAATAGAGAAAGAGCAGGTAATGGCATCTGCAAAGACGGAAAAAACAAGAAAGGCCATCTCAGAGAAACTTCAGATTCAGGCAGCAGCAAATAACCGGGAAGTGGTGCAGTTTGCAGATATTATTTTTCTGGCAGTGAAACCACAGTATCTTGAAGAAGTCCTTAGCGAAATTAAAGATGAGGTAAGGCAGGATCAGATTTACGTATCCATAGCACCGGGAAAGACATTGGAATGGTTAGCAGAAAGACTTGGGGAAAACACAAAGATCATCAGAACCATGCCAAACACTCCGGCCATGGTAGGGGCAGGTATGACGGCTCTTTGTTATAATGAGCTGGTTACAGAGGAAGAGGTTTCCTGTGTGTGCAGACTCTGTGATACCTTTGGAAAAACAGAAGTGGTGTCTGAGCATCTTATGGATGTGGTGGTAGGAGTATCGGGAAGCTCACCGGCATACGTATTTATGTTCCTGGAAGCAATGGCAGATGCAGCTGTTGCGGATGGAATGCCAAGAGCCCAGGCATATCAGTTTGCCGCTCAGTCAGTGATGGGAAGTGCAAAACTGATGCTGGAGACAGGAAAGCATCCGGGAGAATTAAAGGACATGGTATGCTCACCGGGAGGAACGACCATAGAAGCTGTTCGGGTACTGGAAGAAAAGGGACTGCGAAGTGCTGTAATTGAAGGCCAGAAGGCCTGCGTCAGAAAGGCAAAGGGAATGTAAATGACAAAAGAAGAACTGGCATTAGAAATCATCGACCGACTGAAAAAAGAATATCCCGATGCAGGCTGTACTCTGGATTACAATGAAGCATGGAAGCTTCTGGTCAGTGTCCGTCTGGCTGCTCAGTGTACAGACGCAAGAGTCAACGTGGTAGTGGAAGGATTGTATGAGAAATTTCCTACGGTAGAGGCACTGGCAAATGCGGATGTGAATGAGATAGAAGCAATCGTAAAACCCTGTGGTCTTGGACACAGCAAGGCAAGAGATATCAGTGCCTGTATGAAGATCCTTCATGAAAAATATCATGACAATGTTCCGGATACCTTTGAAGAACTGTTAGAGCTTCCGGGAGTGGGAAGAAAAAGTGCAAACCTGATTATGGGAGATGTCTTCGGAAAACCTGCTATTGTGACAGATACACATTGTATCCGTCTGACCAACCGTATGGGGCTCATCGATGGGGTGAAAGAGCCAAAGAAAGTAGAAATGGCATTGTGGAAGATCATTCCTCCCGAAGAAGGAAGCGATTTCTGTCACAGACTGGTGATTCACGGAAGAGAAGTATGTACGGCAAGAACAAAACCTTACTGTGAGAAATGCTGCATCAATGATATCTGTAAAAAAGTCATATAAAAACGGCCGGGTATAAAACCCGGCCACAAATTTTTCTGTTTATTTTTTATTTTCTTTTGCTTCCATCAGTTTCATAGCGCGAACTTTTAATGGAAGTCCGAACAGTGTGATAAATCCGCTGGCGTCATTGTGGTCATACATATCACCGGTTGTAAAGGAAGCCAGAGATTCATTGTAAAGGCTGTATGGAGAAGTAGTACCAGCCTTGATGTAGTTACCCTTGTAAAGCTTGAATTTCACTTCACCTGTAACGTACTTCTGTGTGCTCTTTACGAAAGCCTGGATTGCTTCAGAAAGTGGTGTGAACCATTTCCCTTCGTAAACAACCTGAGCCAGCTGGCTGCCAAGTTTCTTCTTTGTTTCCATGGTCTCACGGTCAAGGATCAGTTCTTCCAGCTGTTCATGAGCTTCCATCAGGATCGTTCCGCCCGGTGTCTCATATACACCACGGGATTTCATTCCAACAACACGATTTTCTACGATATCCACGATACCAATACCATGTTTTCCGCCAAGAACATTCAGTTCTTTGATGATATCAGCAACTTTCATTTCTTTTCCGTTAAGAGTCTTTGGAACACCTGCTTCAAAGGTCATGGTGCAGTATTCTGCTTCATCAGGAGCTTTTTCCGGGGTTACACCAAGAACCAGCATATGATCATAATTAGGTTCATTTGCCGGGTCTTCCAGTTCCAGACCTTCATGGCTGAGATGCCATAAGTTACGGTCACGGCTGTAGCTGTGGCTCATATCAAATGGAAGATTGATGCCATGGGCTTTACAGTATTCAATTTCATCTTCACGGGACTGCATGGTCCATACATCTGTCATACGCCATGGAGCAATGATCTTCAGATCCGGAGCAAGGGCTTTGATTGCCAGTTCAAAACGAATCTGGTCATTTCCTTTACCGGTAGCACCATGACAAATCGTAGTAGCACCTTCTTTACGTGCAACTTCTACGAGACGCTTTGCGATGATGGGACGAGCCATAGCTGTTCCGAGAAGATATTTATGTTCGTAAACAGCACCAGCATCTACACATGGGATAATTACATCTTCACAGAACTCATCAATGATATCTTCAATATATAATTTGGATGCACCGGAGAGTTTGGCTCTCTCATCCAGGCCATCCAATTCATTTCCCTGTCCACAGTTCACACAGCAGCAGATTACTTCATAGTCAAAATTTTCTTTCAGCCATGGAATCAGAGTTGTGGTATCAAGACCGCCAGAATATGCAAGAACAACTTTTTCTTTCATAATTATTGAAATCCTCCTACAATTTTTCGTTATGTACGTGTTACTTACTGTTCACGTTGTTCCAGTAACAGGCAAAAATCCATGCAAAA
>JBJEMC010000035.1:7350-18313 GCA_051879475.1 Muricoprocola sp.
TGCAAAACTCGGGATTTTTTGTGAAAATCTTCGCGGGACAGTGGAACCTGAACAGTATTATATACGCTCAATACTATACAACAGATTCATACAGATTGCAAGAGCAAAAGTACCATTTTATTAATATTTATTCATTATTGATTACGGATTGTTTCGCTGCAAGCTGCTTTCACAATCCTGCCCACAATTTGGATTTTCATGGGCATTCGCCCACTTCATCCTTATTGTGGGGCGTGTCATAAAGTACTGCATCCATCGACATGCCAGTATGTCATGGATTTGTACTTTTGACACTCTAATGAAAAAAATAAAAAACATATTGCATAATATGCACTATATGTGTATAATTATGCAAAACACTTTAAAGTTCAGAAAGACAAACAATAAGATTTTACTTGCAATCTTATAAAAAAGAAGATAAGATACAAAGTTGACGCAGCAAAAGCTGTGCAGGAGGAGATTATGATGAAAGCAGGAATTATCGGGTCTACAGGTTATGCAGGCGCAGAAATTGTCAGATTGTTAATGGGGCATCCGGAAGTAGAGATTAAATGGTATGGCTCCAGAAGTTATATAGATAAGAAATATGCAGATATTTACCGGAATATGTTCCAGATCGTGGAAGATGTATGCAAGGATGATAACCTGGAAAAGCTGGCGGATGAAGTAGATGTGATTTTTACGGCTACTCCCCAGGGCTTTTGTGCATCAATGATAAATGAGGAGATTCTTTCCAAAGTAAAGGTCGTGGATCTCAGCGCAGATTTCCGTATCAAGGATGTTGCAGTTTATGAAAAATGGTATGGAATTGAGCATAAATCCCCGGAATTTATAGAAGAAGCAGTATATGGTCTCTGTGAGATAAACAGGGAGAAGATAAAAAAAGCAAGACTGGTTGCGAATCCGGGATGTTATACCACATGCAGCATCTTATCCCTGTATCCTCTGGTAAAGGAAGGACTGATCGATACATCAACGATTATTATTGATGCGAAGTCCGGTACTTCAGGAGCAGGAAGAGGGGCAAAGGTAGATAATCTTTTCTGCGAAGTAAATGAAAATATGAAGGCATACGGTGTGGCAACTCACAGACATACCCCGGAGATTGAAGAACAGCTGGGATATGCAGCAGGTCACCCTATTGTTTTGAATTTCACTCCGCACCTTGTACCTATGAACAGAGGAATTCTGGTAACAGCATATGCTTCATTAAAAGACAGGCTTTCTTATGAGGAAGTAAAAGCTGCCTACGATAAATATTATGCAGAAGAAAAATTTGTCCGGGTTCTGGAAAAAGATGTCTGCCCACAGACAAAATGGGTAGAAGGAAGCAATTATATAGATGTAAACTTTAAGATTGATGAGAGAACAGGACGTATTATTGTAATGGCAGCACTGGATAATCTGGTAAAAGGTGCAGCAGGACAGGCTGTTCAGAATATGAATCTGCTTTTCGGCTTTGATGAGGCAATGGGGCTGAATCTTGTCCCGATGTTCCCGTAAAATATTACGGAATTGCTTTCATAAATAATATGATCAAAGAGAGGACTTTCATTTTGGAAAAACACAACATCAGAAGTATGACAATTGAAGATTATGATCAGGTTCGGGCTCTCTGGATGAAAATCAGTGGTTTTGGAATCCGAAGCATGGATGATTCCAGAGAAGGAATCGAAAGATTCCTGAAGAGAAATCCGGGATGCAGTGTGGTTGCCCTGGACAAAGATCAGGTTGTAGGAGCGATTCTCTGTGGACATGATGGCAGGAGAGGATGTCTTTATCATGTTTGCGTTCACCCGGATTACCGCAAGCAGGGGATTGGAAAAAGCATGGTTGTGTTTGCCATGGAAGCATTAAAAAAAGAACAGATCAATAAAGTATGCCTGATTGCATTTACCGCAAATGATATTGGCAATGCATTCTGGAAAGAAATTGGCTGGACGAAACGGGAAGACCTGAATTACTATGATTTTACCTTAAATGATGCGAATATTACTGCGTTTAACGCATAAGAAAGGAATTAATACATATGGAAACAATTGAAAACTGGCAGCAAAAAGCAGAGGTCTTAATTGAGGCTTTGCCATATATTCAGAAATTTCACGGAAAGATCATCGTGGTAAAATACGGCGGCAGTGCCATGGTAGATCATGAACTTAAGAAAAGCGTAGTCCGTGATGTGGCACTTTTGAAACTGGTGGGATTTAAACCAATCATTGTCCATGGTGGCGGCAAGGAAATCACCAAATGGGTGAACAAAGCCGGTTTAGAGACAAAGTTTGTAAACGGACTTCGTGTGACAGATAAGGAAACCATGGAAATCGCAGAGATGGTTCTGAACAAAATCAACAAAGGTCTTGTTTCCATGATGGAAAAGGTAGGGGTAAAAGCTGTGGGAATCAGCGGAAAAGATGGCACTACCTTAAGAGTCAACAAGAAATATTCCAATGGAGAGGATATTGGATTTGTAGGGGAAATCAAAGAAGTAAATACAGACCTTCTGAATAAGCTTCTGGATAACGACCTGGTACCTGTCATCTGTCCGATTGGTTCTGATGATGGATATTATTCTTACAATATTAATGCAGATGATGCAGCCTGTGCCATTGCGGCAGCCATGGGAGCATCCAAACTGGCATTTTTGACAGATATCGAAGGTGTATATAAGGATCCATTAAATAAAGATACCCTCATTTCCCGTTTTACGGTTCAGGAAGCAGAAGAGTTCCTGGCTGCAGGATATGTGGGAGGCGGAATGCTTCCGAAGCTTCAGAACTGTATTGACGCTATTAAGGCTGGTGTTTCCAGAGTCCATATTCTGGACGGACGTCTGGCACATTGCCTTCTTCTGGAATTCTTTACAGACAATGGTGTAGGTACAGCCATTATCAGTGACGATCAGGAATAAAATGGGGAGGAATCACAAGATGAATCAGTATATAGAACAGACAGAAAACTATGTATTACATACCTATAACCGTTTTCCTCTGGTAGTAGAATCTGCAGACGGAGTGTATGTGAAAGATACGGAAGGAAAAGAATATCTGGACTTTGCCGCAGGGATTGCGGTATACGGACTGGGATATCATTATCCGGGATTTGATGAGGCATTAAAGAGTCAGATCGATAAAGTGATGCATACATCAAACCTGTATTACAATGTTCCTATGGGAAGTGCTGCGCAGAAGCTGGCCCAGGCAGCCCAGATGGATAAAGTATTCTTCACAAACAGTGGTACAGAAGCCATCGAAGGAGCTATCAAGGCAGCAAGAAAATATGCATGGCTTAAGGATGGACAGGCAGACCATGAGATCATTGCCATGAACCATTCTTTCCATGGACGCAGTATCGGAGCACTTTCTGTCACAGGAAATTACCATTATCAGGAAGCTTTCCGTCCTCTTATGGGCGGCGTAAAATTCGCTGATTTTAATGACCTTGACAGTGTAAAGGCTCAGGTAAATGATAAGACCTGTGCAATCATCATGGAAGTTGTGCAGGGAGAAGGCGGCATTTATCCAGCCACACAGGAATTTATGGAAGGCGTACGTGCCATCTGTGACGAAAAGGATATTGTCCTGATCTTTGATGAGATTCAGTGCGGTATGGGACGTACAGGTTCCATGTTTGCATGGCAGGGATATGGAGTAAAACCGGATATTATGACAGTGGCAAAGGCTATTGGCTGTGGAGTTCCCGTGGGAGCATTTTTATTAAATGAAAAGCTGGCACAGAATTCTCTTGTTCCTGGGGATCATGGAACCACATACGGCGGAAATCCATTTGCCTGTGCAGCAGTAGACAAGGTGCTGGAAATCTTCGAGAAAGACCACATTGTAGATCATGTAAATGAGATCGCTCCTTATCTGGAAGCAGAATTAGATAAACTGGTGGAAACCTATGACTGTTTTCTTTCAAGAAGAGGAAAAGGCCTGATGCAGGGCGTTGTAGTCGGAAATGGCATTAAGGTCGGACAGATTACTTCCGAGGCTTTAAAACACGGACTTCTTGTCATCTCTGCCGGAAGCGATGTGCTTAGATTAGTTCCGCCTCTGGTAATTACAAAAGAAGATGTAGATCAGATGATCAAAAAACTCTGTGAGACGGTAGATGCAGTTTTAGGATAACTGATGTAATAAAACCACTCCTTTTGGGCATAGTATCATATTATACAATACCTAAAAGGAGTTTTGCGTTATGTCCGGTTTTCTTATTGCACTGATTTCAGGAGCACTGATGAGTATTCAGGGGGTGTTTAATACACAGGTTACAAAGAACACCAGTTTGTGGGTATCTTCTTCTTTTTGCCAGCTGACAGCACTGCTCGTCTGTCTCGGTACGTGGTATGTTGCAGATCAGACCTCTTTTCAGACCCTTTTTCAGGTACCCAGGAAAATTACCTTGTTAGGAGGCGTGATCGGTGCTTTAATTACTGTTACTGTCATAAAAAGTATGAACAGTCTTGGCCCTGCAAAGGCAACCATGTTAATTATCATCGCCCAGCTCACCATCTCCTGGGGAATCGAGCTTCTGGGTATGTTCGGAGTGGAAAAACAGGCTTTTTCCATGAGAAAATTGCTGGGACTTTTGATTGCAGTTGCAGGAGTGATAACATTTGAACTATAAGAGTATTTGAGTATTTGGTTACAGTTCAGGTACCACTGTTCCGCGAGGTGTTTTGCATGGCTTTTTCATCGTTACTGGAACGCACGTGAACAGTAACATTATTTGAAAAAAGTATTGAAAAAATATGAAGTTTCTATTACAATATTTATGATTGCATGAAAAATGGAATCATTATGCTCAGGGAACTCTGGTGTCGATGACATGGGAGTGGCATAATTTGAAAAAAATGTTACAAATGTGTTTATATTTTGCAATGGCAGTATCATTATTTACAGGCTGTGACAAAGTGGGAACACAGGTCAGTTGGACTGACAGGAATACGAAGACTGAGACAGAAGAGAGACAGTCGGATTCTGTAAAGGAAACAGAAAGGATTCGGGAGACAGAATCAGAAGAACTGCCGGAGAATACGAAAGAAAAGGCTTACGTAGATCTTTGTGGTGCAGTTAGAATGCCGGGAGTATATATTGTTTCACCTCAGGCCAGAATCTGTGATGTGATAGAAATGGCCGGAGGGCTGACAGAGGATGCGGATCTGACCAGAATCAATCAGGCACTGCCTGTAGAAGATGGGATGAAGATACGTGTCTATACTATTTCTGAGAGGGATACAGAGTCAGAAAGTATATCGGCCGGAAACTGGGATAGTACTACGGGCATATGGACAGAAGATAACAGGGAGCATTTGTCAGATCCTGCGCTGGTGGATCTGAATACGGCGGGGGCAGAAGAACTTCAGACTTTGCCGGGAATCGGAGAATCCAGGGCCAGGGATATAATAGAATACCGCGAAACGCATGGTTCTTTTCAGTCTGTGGAAGAAATCATGAATATCAGCGGGATCAAGACAGCTGTATTTGAGAAAATAAAGGATAAAATAGTGGTGAGATAAGGAGAAGCAAATGGCAAATAAGGTATTAGTTGTCGATGATGAGAAATTAATTGTAAAAGGAATCCGTTTCAGCCTCCAGCAGGAAGGAATGGAAGTAGACTGTGCATATGACGGGGAAGAAGCCTTGAACATGGTAAAAGAAAAATCCTACGATATCGTTCTTCTGGATCTGATGCTGCCAAAGGTAGACGGACTTTCCGTATGTCAGCAGATCAGAGAATTTTCCAGTGTTCCAATCGTAATGCTTACTGCAAAGGGCGATGATATGGATAAGATCATGGGTCTTGAGTATGGCGCAGATGACTATATCACAAAGCCATTTAATATTCTTGAAGTAAAAGCACGTATCAAAGCCATTATGAGAAGAACCAATAAGCCTGCAGCAGCAGAGACAAAGAGCAAGACCATTGTAGTAGGGGATCTGATGCTGGACTGCGAAAGCAGAAGAGTCAGCATTGCAGGAAAAGAGATCAACTTAACAGCCAAAGAGTTTGATCTCCTGGAACTTCTGGTATTTAACCCTAACAAAGTATACAGCAGAGAAAACCTGCTGGATATTGTCTGGGGATATGACTATCCGGGAGATGTACGTACCGTAGATGTGCATATCCGTCGTCTCCGTGAGAAGATTGAAGAAAATCCAAGTGAACCGAAGTACGTACATACAAAATGGGGAGTGGGATATTATTTCCAGCACTAAAGAATGAAAAAGATACATCAATTTATAAAGAAACTGGAGATCAACAGGTATCTGAAAAGTCTCCAGTTTCGTATATTTATCATACTATGTCTGATTGGAATCATTCCGATCCTTCTTATGAAAATGAGTATCCTGAAGAATTATCAGGATCAGTCCATTACCCTGCGGGGAAATATGCTGCAGAATCAGTGCGAGAATCTGGCAGACAGAATGGGCGAGAACGTCACAGAAAAGAAGATTGACCTGAGTGCCTTTGATACAGAGATGGAGCAGCTGGCCATGCTGTATAATGGAAGGCTTGTAGTTGTGGATCATGAGTTCCGTGTAGCAAAAGATACTTATAATCTTGATAATGAAAAGACACTGGTATCCAAGGAAGTAATCCAGGCATTTCGTGGAGAGTGCAGTCTAAGCTATGATGAAGAATATAAGTTTATCGAGCTGGCAATTCCTATTAAAGAATCCCTTCACAAAGAAGTGATCGGGGCTCTGGTGATTAGTTCCGAGACCATCGATATTGATGATAATAAGGCTATTCTCAGCAAGAAAGTTTTTATCCTTCAGATGGGACTTATTATTGCAGTGCTGATTGCAGCCTTATACACTTCCAGGATACTGGTCAAACCTTTTACCAAGGTTACAAAGTCTCTGGAAAAGATCAGTGGCGGATTTATGGATGATGGTCTGATGATCCTGGATTATACAGAGACCAGGGATATGTCAGAAGCATATAACCAGATGCTGGCCAGGATGAATACTCTGGAAGATTCCCGTCAGGAGTTCGTATCCAATGTGTCTCATGAGCTGAAGACACCCCTTACTTCCATGAAGGTTCTGGCAGATTCCCTTTTGATGCAGGAGGATGTACCTGCGGAACTTTACAAAGAATTTATGGGCGATATCGCAGAAGAAATCGAGAGGGAAAATAAGATCATCAATGACCTTCTTACCCTGGTTAAGATCGATAAGACGGCTTCGGATGTGAACATTCAGCCAACGAATATCAACGAACTGATCGAACTGATCCTGAAGCGTTTAAGGCCTATTGCGGCGAAGCGCAATATCGAACTGGTACTGGACAGCTATAAGCCGGTGGTGGCGGATGTAGATGAGACAAAACTGACGCTGGCTCTTTCCAATCTGGTAGAGAATGCTGTGAAGTATAACAAAGATGGAGGATGGGTTCATCTGAGTATCAATACAGACCATACGTATTTTTATGTGAAAGTAGAAGATAATGGAATCGGTATTCCAAAAGAAGACCAGGAACATATTTTTGAAAGATTTTTCCGTGTGGACAAGTCTCATTCCAGAGAAATCGGCGGAACGGGCTTAGGCCTTTCCATTGCCCGCAGTGTCATTGTGATGCATCATGGAGTGATCAAAGTGTACAGTAAAGAAGGAGAAGGAACCACCTTCACTGTCCGGGTACCACTGGTATATGAGAAGTAACAGGGAGGAATCAGAACATGAAACAATGGAAAATATGCTTTGTATTGTGTTTCATAGTATTACTGACCGGCTGCGGGAAGCATAATTCTGACGGAACCGGATACGTGATCTATTACACAAACCAGGAAAAGACGGCTTTATTGTCAGATTCTTACTCTGTGAAGGATGAAGAACTTACAGATGTCCTTATGGATATGTGGGAGAAGATGAAAGAGAGCCCTTCTTCCCAGAATATGGAAAGTCTCGTGCCTGAGGATCTGGAATGTAAAAAAATGAAGCTTACAGATGGACAGCTGACGGTTACCTTTAATTCTGCATACAAAAAAATGGATTCTATCAGTGAGGTATTGCTTCGGGCAGCACTGGTGGATGCCTTTACACAGTTTGCAGATGTGAAGACAGTGGTATTCCATATCGGGGATAAGGTACTGACAGATGCAGAAGGGGAACCGATAGGCGCCATGAACCGGGGAATGTTTATTAACAATCCGGTGGGAATCAACTCTTACCAGTATGCTTCTCTTTCCCTGTATTTTCCTAATATTATGGGAACTGCTATGGTAAGAGAGATGAGAAATGTCCATTATTCCAGTAATACCACCCTGGGCAAGGTGGTGGTGGAACAGCTGATCAAAGGACCTATGAACGGACAGCTGGTGGCAGCCCTGACAGATGATGTAAGGGTGCTGGATATTACTGTAGAGAAAAAGACGTGTACGATAAACTTAAATGAAGCATTCTTAAATACACCACAGACGGGGATTGAGCCGGAAGTTATCATTTATTCCGTGGTCAACAGCCTTTGTGATGTCCTGAATGTAGATAAAGTACAGTTTCAGATTGAAGGAAGTTCCGATGTGGTATTCGGAGGAGAATTAAAGCTCTCCGGACCATTTCACAGGAACAGTGAATTAATCGAAGTAAAGAGTTCAAGTAATACATCCGAGAGTGAAATGAAGGATCTGGAGCTGGGAAAACCGACTGTCGGATTATAAGGTTACGGCAACGCTGTAAGCTCTTTCATGACACATCCTGGATGAAAAATCAGAAAAGAGGGATAAGTTGAAAAAAAGGCAGTTATGTTTGATCTGTCTGCCTGTGATCCTTTTGTTTATCATACTGGAGTTATTAACCGGGGAGTCTGATGAGGTTCCCCGGCCTTTTCAAAAAGGCGAAACCATTTTGATTCAAGGAAGAATCGTAAGTCAAGAATTCCGTAAGGAAAAGCAATACCTGACACTTCATAATATTTCTATTTTGTCTGAACCAAATCAGGAAACCGAGTCGGTTTCAATGTTCCAAAAACATGGTGTTTCTATCTGTCTGGATATTCCTACAGAATTGCAGATCGGTAATCAGATTCTGGTTTCCGGAACGTGCAGTTATCCCCAGAAACCATCTAATCCGGGAGAATTTGATGCATATTCCTATTACCATGGAAAAGATATCTGGCTTATGCTAAATTATGCAGAGGTGCTGGAAAATGACGGGCAGATTTCACTCTTACATCAGGGAGCATATGTGATACGACAGTATGCACAAAGGATACTGGAGCAGCTCATGCCCGTCAAAGAAGAGGGAATCCTGCAGGCAATTTTAACAGGAGACAGAGGAAATCTGGATCAGGAAATCCGAAGTACCTTTCAGGAAAATGGAATCATCCATATTCTTGCCATCTCTGGGCTTCATATTTCTATGATTGGGATGGCTTTATATCATTTTTTAAGAAAAAGAAGAATTTCTTTCATGTCTGCCTCTATTGTTTCTATGGGAATATTGTGGGCATATGGATTCCTGACAGGATTTCCCCATTCTGCGGTAAGAGCCATCCTGATGTTCTGTATTTACCTGGGAGCACAGATTGCAGGAAGAACTTATGATCTGGCTACTTCTACCGTGGCTGCTTTGTTTCTTATGCTGCTGCAGGAACCGGGAAGAATCAGGGAAAGTGGTTTTATTTTGTCCTTTGCTGCCGTAATGGGAACACTTTTTGCAAAGCAGTGGAAAAGTAAACTATTAAAAAATACGGCGCTTGGCAACAGTCTGGCTATCTGGATCTGCACCTTGCCAATTACGGCTTATTTTTATTATCAGGTTCCCGTTTACGGAATTTTGCTGAATCTTCTTGTGATACCGCCCATGTCTGCCATTGTAGGGTTTGGGATTCTTGGCCTGTGTGGGGGAATGATTCAGACAGGATTAGGAAAATTTTTTATTGCACCGGCATACTATTTGCTAAAGGGTATGATTTTACTCGCTTCTGTGGTAAGAAAACTTCCCGGAGCAGTTCTGGTGACGGGAAGACCTTCTCCTGTCAAGATCATTTTGTATTACGTGCTGCTTCTTTTTATGGTATTTTTATCAAATTCAGAAAAAATAGATTTGCCTAAGTGGGTATTTGGAATTATACTAAACATAAGTACGTTTTTCCTACGCTGGAAATCTCTCTGGGTTCTGGCTGTCCTGAATGTGGGACAGGGAGATGGCATCTGTATCCGTACAGACCATCATACAGCCATCATGGTAGATGGAGGAAGCAGCAGTAAGAAAAGTCTGGGAACGTATACTTTGGAACCATACCTGAAGTATTATGGAATTTCTGAGGTGGATTCCTGGCTGATTTCCCATCCGGATCAGGATCACATCAGTGGACTGATGGAAATATTAAGTACCTATGAGAGGAATCTTGCGGGAAAAAACTGCGGTGGGATTACCATCCGGGAACTGGTGCTGCCGGCAAATTCTGATACAGAAGAGATTTCTGCTCTGGCAGAAGATGCAGGGATTCCTGTCAGATATGTACAGCAGGGAGATGCTTTTACAGATGGAAATCTGGAGGTTGAGGTTCTAAGTCCCATTTCAGGAGTGACATATCAGGATGCCAATGAAGCTTCCATGGTTCTTAGAATCGAAAAGGGAGCGTTTTCCGCACTTCTGACGGGAGACCTGGAAGAAGGTGGAGAAAAGGCATTGCTGGATGAAAAGATTTTAAAAGAGAGCACGGTATTAAAAGTAGGGCATCATGGTTCCAGAAATGGCACATCATATGAACTTTTGGAGCAGGTAAATCCTCAGATAGCGGTGATATCCTGTGGAGAGACAAACCGATACGGACATCCCCATCAGGAAGTACTGGACAGGCTAAAAGAGGTGAAGTGTGAGATCTATCGGACAGACCTGGATGGAATCATAGAGATTATTATGTAAGCAGGATGGAATCTGCATGGCTTTTTCAGCGTTACTGGAACGCACGTAAACAGTAACACTCTGATTCATACAGCGTATAGGAAGGG
>JBJEMC010000036.1:0-3464 GCA_051879475.1 Muricoprocola sp.
GCAGGATAAACGATTCGGGGTATCGAGGATAAATAGAATCGAGCGAGCACTGTTTAATAATCGAAAATTGGCTATAGAGGTTATGCGGCAGAGCGTTCTGAATGGAATGTCTCTGCCGTATTCCTGTGGAGCCAATGAATCATAAATATTTAAAACAGGGAGGAAAAATGATGGAGATATGTAGAGGAGATATTCTCATGGTCAATATGATTGAGGTGCCTGGAACATCACTACAAAAAGGAAGGCGACCTGCGGTTGTGATCAGCAATGATAAAGCAAATACATACAGTCCAGTAATTACAGTTGTTCCGCTTACGTCAAAGATTAAGAAAAAACGGTATTTACCTACCCATGTGTATGTAAGCAGACATGAAATGACAGGTTTGGTAAGACCTGTTCTTGTGTTGGGCGAGCAGGTATCTGCTATTGCGGTTCAGAATATTGTGCAGAAATGTGGTCATATGAGTGAGAGAGCAATGAAAAGAATCACAAAAGCAGTAAAAATTCAGTTGAATATTGAAGACTGAATAGCAGAAAGCTGGGAATGAATATTTTTCTCAGATAATGGCAACGATAGAAAAAGGAGGCGATATATATGACGGAAGTGCAGAGACTGGAAGAACTGAAAACAGTCAACATTAAAGAAGTTGACCGTGATAAGTTACCAAATTATAATGATCTGATTTCAGAGTTGGACAGAAAAAAAGAAAATAAAATGGATGTGCTTCTTAAGGAATCAGATAATCCGTATATATATGAAGATATGGGATATGTTGTAAAAAGTGTATTTAATGCAACTTCTTCTCTTTCTTATATAGATTGCACCAAACAGCTTGTAGCAAAAAAAGCTGGTTTAGCATGATCTCAGGAAATTCTTGGAACTGTAAAATTTCATATTCACACAAAAGACGAAGTGTGCTATAATGCGAGCAGGACTAAATTTGAATAGGGCACTTCTATTTAAGGGTTCTGCTTTGGCAGAATCTTTAGATAGGAGTGTTTTTTTATGCAAAATAGTGTTTGGATAGCTGCCAAGTACCTTCGTCTTAGTATAGAAGATGGGGATAAAGCAGAAAGCGAATCCATTGTCAACCAGTCGATTTTGATTGACAATTATATGAAAACAACATCTGACATTACCATTGTAGAGACTTTCAAAGACGATGGTTTTTCAGGTACAGATTTTAACCGACCTGGTTTCCAGGCAATGATAAAGGCAATCGAGAATAAGGAAATAAACTGTATCATAGTAAAAGACCTGTCTCGATTTGGAAGAGAGCATATTGATGTTGACAGGTATATACAAAAAGTATTTCCGCAGTTGGGAGTACGTTTTATAGCAATTAATGACAATTATGATTCTGAGACAGCCAATATTACAGATACGCACCTTGTGTTGCCGGTAAAATCGTTCGTAAACGATACGTATTGCAGGCAAAACTCTCAAAAAGTGAGAAGTCATCTGAGTGCAAAGAGAAATATCGGAGAATATGTCGGAAACTATGTGTCTTATGGATATAAGAAGTGTGCTGAGGATAAAAGCCAGATAGAGATTGATCCGGTGGCTGCAAAACATGTGAGAAATATTTTCACCTGGAAAATGGAAGGTATGAGTAATCAGATGATTGCTGATAAACTAAATGAACTTGGTGTTTTGGCACCGGCAGATTACAAGAGAGCTACAGGCGTAAACTTCAAGTCATCCTTCCAGACCCATCTGACATCAAAATGGTCAGCAGTTGCGATTATTCGTATATTGAAAAATCCCATCTATTATGGAGTGCTTCAGCAAGGAAAATCTCAAAGAATAAATTACAAGGTGAAAGTTCAGCGAGCATTGCCACAGGAAGAATGGGTAGTTTTCGAGAATCATCATGAAGGAATTGTCACAAAGGAAGAATTTGAAACAGTTCAGATGTTGCTTGCGAAAGATACCAGGATTGCTCCCGGTGAAGATAGATTATATATGTTTGGTGGGCTGCTGACCTGTGGTGATTGCGGCAGTAACTTGATACGTCGTACTAACAGCTATAAAGGAACCAAAACAGTTTTTTATATTTGCGCTTCTTATAATAAAAAGAAGGATCAATGCTCACGACATAGTATTAAGGAAGATGTTTTAATTCAATTGGTGATGGACTCTCTGAAAATGTACTGTGAAATGACGGATGCCATACGAAGTGCAGTGGAGTATTTAAAGGAAAATTCCTTGGATACACAGACGTTGGTACAGCATGATGATCTGGTACTGGAATTACGAAATAAGGTCAATAAGTATTATAAGCTGTTGCATTCATTATCAGGCAATCTCGCATCTGGGATTATATCAAAAGAGGATTATACACTGCTTAGAGAACGTTATCAGGCTGAGATTAAAAATCTGGAAGCCAATATTGAGAAGCAGGAAGAGTATATTGAAGATCTTTTGGAAAATAAACTGATGTGTGAAGAATGGGTAAGTACATTTCTTGAAAAACCGTGCCTGGGAGAACTTGACAGAGACATGCTTCTTCAATATGTAGAAAAAATCAAAGTATTTGAAGATAAAAAAATTGAAATTGTTTACAGATTTCAAGACGAGTTGGTGACGGCGGCAAGGTTGGCAGAACAAATAGGCAAAACAAGACAGGAGGTGGCTGTATAATGGCAAGAACAAAGAATCGTCAGATGAAGCAGGCTGAAACATTATTACAGTCATCACCGCAGAAGATCTGGAAAGCAGGAATATACACCAGAATTTCTGTAGATATCAATGGTGAAAAAAGAGAAACTCTGGAAACACAGAAACTGATTGCTCTTTCCTATGCGGAAGCCCATCCGGATATTGAAGTTGTGAAGTTTTATAAAGACGATGGTATTTCAGGGACCAAATTTGACAGAGATGATTTTGTGAGGATGCTGAATGATATCAAAACAAAAGAAATTAATACGGTCATAGTCAAGGATCTATCACGATTTGGTCGAAATTTGGAGGAGGTATCCAATTATCTGGAAAAAATATTTCCATTTATGCAGGTTCGTTTCATATCGGTGAATGATAATTATGACAGTATCAGCCCTGAATGTGACAATCAGATGTTGGGGATTATGATTTCCAATCTTGCCAATGATATGTATGCGAAAGATGCATCAGTAAAGAGTTCCGGTACCATGAAAATCAGAATGGAATCCGGAGAATACTGCGGTGGAGATGCACCTTATGGATACAAAAGGGAAAAAGATAAAAATGGCAATCCAATTACGGTTCCTGATGCATTGACAGCTCCTTATGCAGTAAAAATATTTAAAAAAATAGCTGAGGGGCAGTCATATCTTAGCATTTCAAAAGAATTTAATGAGATGTTGCTTTCGCCTCCAAGACTATATGCAAGAACTGGGAAGTTATTCTTGGATAGTCTTGATGAAACAGATACTCATTGGTGTTCATCTACAATTAAAAGAATTGCAGAAAACAGGCATTATCT
>JBJEMC010000037.1:0-3447 GCA_051879475.1 Muricoprocola sp.
TAGAACCTTGTTAATCAAGTAGTCTTATTGACTACATCATTATTATACTAGGAGAGAATTTTGTGAAATTTGAAATTGGAGATTTTGTCAGTAAACCAGTTACAGGAGTATGTAAGGTAGAGGATATCCTGTATCTGAAAATGAGTGGAGTACAAAATAATAAATTGTATTATTTGTTGATACCAATTGATCACAGCCAGGAAAAAATATATGTTCCAGTTTCAACTTCAGAAACTAATCTGAGATTATGCCTGACAGAAGAAGAGGCATGGAATTTAATTGAACGGATTCCTGATATCCAGGCGGTCTGGGTTGACAATGAAAAAATGAGGGAACAGAAATATAAGGAAATCATAAAGTCCAATGACCCGGAGGCTTTGGTTTCTGTTATAAAAATGATTTATCAGCGGAAGAAAACAAGATCTGCACAGGGGAAAAAGAGCACTTCCTCAGATGATAAATATTTTCAGATGGCAGAAAATCTGTTGTATATGGAACTGGGAACAGCTCTTGGAAAGCCAAAACAGGAAATCTGTCAGCTGATTATTGAACATGTTGATAAGAAATAATTTACTTTTTTATGTTGGGTATTTTTGTGAAAAAATCCCTTTGAAATTCACATTTGATTTTGCTAAAATAGAAAAGTGACGAGTGGCATATATGCGTAAGACCGGTTGCGTATATGTGCCACTCGTTTTGCGTTTTATAAAAATGTTTTTTTAGAAATGGAGGAAGAGTTAAATGAAACAAGTAAACCTGGGAACTGAAAGTGTAGGAAAGCTGATGAAAAAATATGCGGTTCCCTGTATCATTTCTTTGCTGGTCGGTGCACTTTATAATATCGTTGACCAGATTTTTATTGCAAATGCCACTTATCTGGGGTCTTATGGCAATGCGGCCAATACAGTAGTCTTTCCATTGACGGTAGTAGCACTTGCGATTGCAGTTATGATCGGAGATGGATGCTGTGCGTTTGTCAGTATCAGTCTTGGAAAAAAAGAGACACATACTGCGAAGCAAAGTGTAGGAAACTCTGTAGTTATGATGATTCTGTGTGGTGTCGTTCTGACTGCTATTTATCTGCTGTTTTCTGAACAAATCATTGCAATGTTCGGAGGAACGGTAAATGCGGAGACTTATCATCATTCCAAAGAATATTTCTTTTATATTTCTTTGGGTATTCCGTTTTATATGTTTGGTCAGGCAATGAATCCTGTGATACGTGCAGACGGAAATCCTAAATTTGCAATGGTATCCACACTGGCAGGAGCCGTTGTGAATATTATCCTGGATCCTATTTTTATTTTCATCTTTAAATGGGGAATGATGGGAGCTGCAGTTGCAACGGTGATTGGTCAGGTTGTGACAGCGGTACTGGCAGTCTGGTATCTGATGCATATGAAGATCATTAAACCTGAGAAGGGGGATTACCACCTTGCAGGAAATATCTGTAAAAAGACACTTGTACTTGGAATTACCAGTTTTCTGTCTCAGATCAGCCTTGTGGCTGCCATGGCAGCTATCAATAATATGATCCGTAAATACGGAGCCCTGGATCCGATATTCGGGCAGGAACAGTATGCACAGATTCCTATGGCGGTTGTTGGAATCGTCATGAAGTTTTTCCAGATTGTAATCTCAATTGTAGTTGGAATGGCAGCAGGCTGTATCCCAATTGTTGGATTTAACATGGGAGCAGGAAAGAAAATGCGTGTAAAAGAACTGTTCACAAAACTGCTTACTGCGGAAGCACTGGTTGGCCTGATTGCATTGATACTGGTAGAATTTTTCCCGAAGCAGCTCATCGGTATTTTTGGTGCAGCAAACGAGAGCGTTTATTATACAGAATTTGCAATAAAAGCATTTCGGACTTATCTGTGCCTGATGGTCTTTGCCTGTGTAAATAAGGCCTGCTTTATTTTCCTTCAGGCTATGGGAAAAGCATTTGCTTCTACCATGTTGTCATTGATCCGTGAAGTGGTATTTGGTGTGGGATTTGCATTACTGCTTCCATTGTTCTGGGGCTTAGACGGTGTGCTGTATTCCATGCCGGTATCTGACCTTCTTACCTTTATTATTGCGGTATTTTTAATTATTGGAACTTATAAAGAACTAAATCGAAAAGAGGAAGCGAGGTAATACTATGAAAAACAGAATCATTACGATCAGTCGTGAATTTGGAAGTGGCGGACGCACCATAGGAAAGAAAGCAGCAGAAAAACTGGGGATTCCCTGTTATGATGCAGAGCTGATCCAGAAGATGGCCGAGGAAAGTGGATTTAGTGAAGTCTACGTGAAGAAAGTCGGGGAAGATGTTTCCGGAGGTCTCTTTGCAAATGTTTTCAATAATCGGGCGTATGGACCTACGAATGAAGACCGTCTGTGGGAAGCACAGTATAGAGTGATTACGGAACTTGCTGAAAAAAGTTCCTGTGTGATCGTTGGAAGATGCGCAGATTATATTTTAAGGAATAAAGCTGATTGCTTGAATGTATTTATCCATGCGGATATGGACTTTCGTGTAAAACGAGTGGTTGATGTCTATGGAGAACGTGAAATTGCTCCAGAGCAGCGTCTTAAGGATAAAGATAAACGAAGGGCTGCTTATCATCGTTTTTATACAGATATGAAATGGGGATACGCGCCAAATTATCATATTTCCTTAGATAGTGGTGCACTGGGAATAGAAAAATGTGTGGATATTATCACGCAATTATATTGATCGTGGATAAATCCTTCTATTTACCAAATTTTTGTTAATTGTGTTATAATTACTTGCTATCCGAATACAATAGAGATATAATATAAGCAGATAGAACACAGAAAGGAGATGTATATTATGGCACAAGCAACACTTACAGCAAGAGTCGATGCAAGAGACAAAGCTGATTTTGATGCTTTTTGCTCTAATGTCGGACTCAACACCTCTACTGCTATCAATCTCTTTGTGAAAGCAGTTCTCCGTGAAAACCGTATTCCTTTTGAAATCGCACAGGTGCCTGATCCTTTCTTTTCGGAGCCTAACCTTTCTCATGTAAAAAAATCTGCTCGGGAACTTCGTGCTGGAAAAGGTACTGTTCACGAACTGATTGAGGTAGATGATGAGTGAAAAAATCTGGTCTGATGAGGCTTGGGATGATTATCTCTACTGGCAGCTTCAAGACAAAAAGACATTAAAACGTATCAACCAGTTAATCAAAGACATCGAAAGAAATGGATGCACAGATGGCATTGGTAATCCAGAGCCTTTAAAAGGTGATTTACAAGGTGAATTTAGCCGTCGTATTGATGAAAAGAACCGGCTTGTTTATCACATGGAAGATGGTCGTATCTTCATCGTAGCTTGCCGCGGTCATTATAGCGACAAATAAGATTGGAACTATCGGGAAATTTGGTTACAGTTCAGGTGCCACTGTTCCGCGAGGTGTTTTGCTTGGCAAAACCCGA
>JBJEMC010000038.1:0-3433 GCA_051879475.1 Muricoprocola sp.
ACTCACACCGGCTTCCTGTCCAGACTTTTTCCCAAAAATGGGTAAAAGTAATGGGTAAAACAAAAGGCACCAACTTTTTTACGGTTGATGCCCTTTGGCTTACACATTATATAATTTTACTATATTGTCCATCATCATGATAGATAACACCCTTATGGTTTACCACCTTGACAATTTGGACATTTTCTAATCTTTATATCACTTCCGTTCGCAAAGTACTTATGACCGCATTTTAGACACTCCATACTATAAAACCATTGATTATTGTCTGTTCCTTTGTGTTCGGTTTTTCCATTATTTCTTTGGCTATTCTTATTCACATAGCCAACATCCGTTGTTTTTTTATCTTTCCTTTTATTATCAGGATTTTGGACTCGTGATACTTTGAGTTTATACTTTGAGTTCCTCATATTTTTTTCAATATCGCTGATAACTTCATCCGCATTTTCGGCTGGTACAGAAAAACTGACTTTTCCTTTTTCATGATCTATCACTATATCTGTACCTCCAACTTCTTCTGCAATCTTTTTCATCTCAGCAGCTTTCTGTTGTATCTTAATATATTTACGGATTAACATCGCTAACAGATAAATACACCCGACCGCAATGATTACCACAAAACCAATAGAAAGCTCTTTCCAATATTTCAATACAAACAATGCAACCACACCTACTATGAGGACATAAGCAACACATTCATGCTTATATCGGTTTTTATTTATTTGCCATTGTTTATAATGCTCATACGAGCGTTCTCTCTCTTCTGGCGACATATCCTACCTCCACAGTTTTTGAATTCAGCTTTTCAATTTTATTTGAAGACGCATAATTTCCTGAAAAATGAACATCTATATCACATGAAATATTAACATCTGATCTAATGTAGCATCCTCTATTGAACAAGGAATCCCGCCACGCACAGTTATCTCAAGATGATAAAAATACAGGCAACGATTAATATGTTGAATCAATAATTGTGATCTTCTTTTATAACCATAATGTTTAAGCAGCGTTCTAAGTTTCACTCTCACATAGTCGTTTCCTTTACCATACAAAATCTGAATACGAATTTTTTTAAAAAATAAATCTAAGTTGCTAAAGTCACTCATATACTGTTCTGGCTCAATGGTATTATCGGATGTCATCATATCCTGCCATACAGCAGGGAATTCCTGATCCAGTATTGGCTTCTCGTAAAAATACTGCAACCAGTAATAAACATCTAAAATGAATTTACGTTTATTATTTCTATATTCAGAAACAAGGAATGCTTTTTCACCATTCCAGATAGAATCAATCATCTCGTTTTCATCTCTGCATCCAAGTTCCATACTGCTGATAATTGCTGCAACATCCAATGCAGAATAAAGAAACTCCCTCATGACTTATCCCCTTTTTGCCCATTACATTGACGGCATAAGATTTGAAGATTATCCAAAGTACTTTTCCCGCCAGCATTCATAGGGATAATATGGTCAACCTGAAAGAAAATCCTTGATTTATCTGAAATTCCGCATTTTGCACAATGGTAATTTCCATCCTTGTCCATTGCCTTTTTAAACGTATCATTTCTAAGTTGCTGCTCTAATAACGGATTTATTTTCCCAATCTCATGTAATGGAAGATCTTCCAATGCCCTGCTTCCATACTGAATGTTGTTTTCATCGTCATATATATCAGGATGTGACAACTTCATCAACTCAATATTAATCTGATTCAGGAAATACAATTTTCTGCCAAAGAACAGACGAAGCATATTATCATCCCCTGACTCCCAAAGAGAATCAATATATTCTGTTCTTTTTCGTTCTCCCATATCTTCATCCCAGATATGCTGTGCAATCCTTCCTACATCTAACTTGCTTCTATCAATTTCATCAAAAGTATAAAACTGTGGAATTGATTCATACTGGGCATAATATTTCAAAATATTAAGAACATCTCTTTTCTCATATGGCGGTACCATTTCACCACAGAAGAAAGAATCTCTGCACTGGCTTTCCATTTCATTAAGTTGTGTATCCGATAAATATTCTTCGGTAACCCCAAAACTCTTAAACAGAGTTGGAAGAGCATCCATCAGATTCTCATAAGGGATCTTTGTGCTATTATATACCATTACCTGATAAGAATGATCCATTCCATTCTCTTCCAGATAAGTGAAAGCATACATTCCAACCGGAATACGCTGTTCAAATGGAACTTTTTCCAAAAATGATGTATCAACAGAATCATCCAAAATCGAAGCAAACTCCTCAATTTTTGATATTGCAATCAAACGGATATCATGTTTTTCCCGTTCATAATCACTATCCTGAAACTCGTTATTTCCATCAAACAGAGTCTCCGGATTCACCCAGGCAATATGCTCATTCCAATGATCAATAAATGAAACAATATATGCACTGGATGTACCGCCAGCTGCTGTTCCTCGCAAAGCACGTCCAACCATCTGAGTCATCAGAATGGATGAAACTGTAGGTCTTGCAAGAAATACTGTCTTCGTTTTTGGTAAATCCACACCTTCCGTTAAGATATTCACATTGATTAAAACCTGTAAATGTCCTTCTCGATATTCTTCCAGCTTTCTTTCATTATCCTCCCGACTTATCGTTACGCCAGTGACTGCATCTTTGATTGAAGATACGATATAATCTGCCTTTATTCCTTCCTTTTTAAACAGTGCTGTCAACTGAATGGCATGCACTACGTTGACTGCAAATAAAATGGTTTGCCCATACTGCTTCTGGTTATTTTTGTAAGTTTCTACAATCAGCTTATTACGAGCTGCACTGTCTGCCATTTGCTGTGCAACTTCATCTGGCAAAATATCCAGATGTTGAATGCTTTCCCAGGCATCCACCCCAAGTGAATCACCATAGGCTTCATCTGTATAGTAGCTTTCAAAAATAGGCTTTGCCAAAATCTGCCTGTTAATCAACTCTTTTAGTCCAATCTGATATGTAATTCCAATATCACCATGAACTACCTGTCCATTTTTGATTCCATCTGAATATATTTTAGCTAAAAGCCCCTGTTCCGCTTCTGCCGTACGGAAAGGTGTTGCAGTTAAACCAATCAGTTTTACGTTTGGAACTTTTTTCTTTACATAATCAATCACTTTTCGATATGTCTTAGCAGTTGAATGGTGCGCTTCATCCACAATCAAATAAAGTTCTTTTTCTCCTTTTAGCCATTGATCTAATCTGTCTATATTTCTTCCAATACTGTCTTTACTAACAATTAATAAATTATCTTCCTTCCTGATATCACTGGTTCTGTCATGACTGGATGCACCTGAAACAATGCGGAAACAGAAGGAAGAAATATGAGGTATCACTTCTGTATATGCAAATTTCTGAAAGGATTCTGCCGCTTGATCCAACAGCATCTGTCGGTGTGCGATCCACAATATTTTCTTTTTTCTGTCAAT
>JBJEMC010000039.1:0-3391 GCA_051879475.1 Muricoprocola sp.
CTGATCCGACAGAAGAAAACTTCTGGGGTGTGGTTCTGGTCTATGCCGGTGTGAAATTCAAAACCTACTCTGGGTTGCCATGTATTTCGTCAAGTGTTTTTCCCAAAAATCGGAAAGAAAAATTCCCAATCTTAGGAATAGGATATTCCCATATATCAGCAGGAAACATTTTCATATGATTGTGGTGCAGTCTGTCGCATAAGTGCGTGTTCCATTCTGTAGCTTTTCCCTGAAAATAGGATCAAATGTCCATGATGTACCAGACGATCGATCATTGCTGCAGCCATCTGTTCATCAGTAAATATGCTTCCCCATTTAGAGAATTCCAGATTTGTGGTTAAGATCATGCTTTTACTTTCATAACTGTCTGAAATCACCTGAAACAACAACTCCGATCCGTCTCTGTCTACTGGTACGTATCCCCATTCATCAAGGATAAGCAGATCCTGATTGTTCAGATCGTTACGGAGTCGCTCAAGCGTACCGTTCTTCCGTGCTTCTGCGAGTTTTAGTACAAGCTCTGTTACCGTATAAAATCTTGTTTTATATCCCAACATACAGGCTTTGATGCCTGCAGCTATCGCCATATGTGTTTTTCCAACTCCTACAGGTCCATAAAGTACAAGATTCTGCTTCTGATTTATAAAACTGACATTTTCCAGTTCTTCTTTTGTGAGTGCTGGTGGAAGCTGCACCTGTTTATACGAATACCCATCAAATGCTTTGTAAACAGGAAAGTGTGCACGCTTGATAAGCCTTGCCTTTTTGTTTTCCTCACGCCTGGCCAGTTCACGCAGCAGAGCATCTTTAAGATACTCTATCTGCTTGGGGGTTCCCTCTGTTTTACACATTTCAGGGATCGCTGTAGTAAAAAATAGTTTTTTGCAGGCTTCCATGATTGCCTGGTCTGTTTCCGCCTGTTGTTTTGCTGTGATCATGATGCATGCACCTCCCTGGATAACGTATTTTGACCATATATAAATAGTTCATCATATATACTCAGGTTTGGTCCATTTTCCGGAGGCGTTTCAATTCCATATCCTGTAATACGGGCTGCAAGAACAGTAACATCGCTTTTGTTGACGTTTCCATTCTTTACAGCCATTTCCATTGCTTTTAAAGAGGCTTCATATCCATACTCATGGGCAACTTCGTTTAGCAGCCGCAATCCTGCCTTTAATTCCGGCTTTGGTAAGGAATCCAGATAATCACGCAGTATCTCCGATGCATCTGCACGGACTCCACTGTTTCTCCATGCCCCGGAATTCCGGGAGAGTACTTCAAGCGTTGTGCTGTAATCAGAGGTATCTGTCCTTGCGTCACCGTATTCCCGCTTGTGACGTACAAGGATCGTACCATCTGGATTGAGTATTTCGATGAAATGAGCTCGGATACCCACCCATACTTTCTCACCATGATTTTCCGGCCTTGTAGAGTAGAAATGCTTTCCTTCCATGCATATCTTCCCATATCCGTCACATTTAAATTCATCGTATCTGCATACGTTGAAACGTTTTGCTGGCAGGGAAGAGAAATGGCGTTTGTCTTCTTCAAACAGATCTTCAATGACCTCTCCCTTTTTGTAGTGCATTTCAGCAGCTTTCTTCAAATGTTCATCCAAAAGCTGTTTATTATAGCTGATCATATCGTGATAATGGGGGATCGGAACAAAAATATTTCTCCGTATCGTACCTACTTTGTTTTCCACGTTCCCTTTTTCCCATCCTGATTTTGGATTACAAAAACGAATCCGAAAACCATAGTGGGCACGAAACCGGGAAAATAATTCCGTTTCCATGACTTTATCATGGATCTTACGGCCTACACCGGTTGCATTGTCAAAGACCAGTTCTTCCGGGACACCGCCTATGTATTCGAAAATATCCTGCAGCCCCTGGCATACACATTCAGCAGTCTCGCCACCAAATACCTGTGCATATCCATCATTACTGTATGGAAATGAAAGGACAAGATATTTTCTGCGTCTGCAGATATTTTCCTCATAAAAATCTGCTTCCCCAAAATCGACTTCTGCAAATCCTGGAAGCCATACGAGTTCCTGCGTTGCTTTCTGCTGTCTGTCTTTCCGGATCCCATGAACATATTTACGGATCGTGTCATAGCTTCCGGTATATCCCTCCCCTGCGACAAGCCGGTCATAGATACGTTTTGCGGTATGATGTTGTTTGCTCCAATGATTTTTATCTTCTTCCATCCATTCATGAATGAGCGGTTTGTACGGATCGAGGATGGATTTTCGCATTTTTCGTTTAGGAGGCTCTTCTGAAAAGTCCTCCTTTGCAAGATATTTTTCAATTGTTTTGTGGTCAGCCCCTGTTTTTCTATGAATTTCAGAAACATTGTATCCACATTTACTCAAATCTCTGATATGATTGATTTGGGACATTTTGAGCATCTTCCTTTCCTCCTTTGAATAGATTGGTCTCTACCAAAGGATAATAGTATTGGTTAAGTGGTTCAATATGTCCTGCTTTATTTTGGGAAATTCCCAATCCGATTTTTGGGAATTTTACTTTCCGATTTGAGGTACTTTTATTTTACTATATACAAATTTCACGAATAATTCTCTGACCGAAAGACTCTTTCTTCACAACACTCATCACAAACTTGTAGCCTGTGGTTGTGTTATAGCGGACACCACGCTTCAGGCTGATATAACGCTCCAGCAACTGAATGACCGTGATCTCGCCTCCGGCATAGTCAATCCCTTCGTGATGCAGCAATTTGATTTCATCTTCTTTCTGACGAAGCTTCATCAAATCCATGTCATAAATGGAACGACGCTTTTTATTGGCATCTGTGTAACGGAATTCATACATTCCGTTTTTTCTTTGGCTCTCTCCTGTACGTAAAATACGTCCTTTGTTATCTCTTCTTTTTTCAGACATATTCAAATCTCCTTTCTGATATGAAAAGAGCCCTGATATGACGTACATGCAACGAACGAACCAACTTCGCCGCATTCCTATTTTATCATATCAAGGCTCTCTTTTCTATGGGAATCTTCACATGTTAATGGTGATTAAAGTGAGTAACACTGTTCAGTGAATTTATCCAGCTGTCTTCTTTTAATCAGTCGCTTTGTCCCAACCCACAGCACAAAGTCGCATCTGTCATTGTTTGTGATTTCCCTTAATTTATTGATACCGATACCGGAATAAGCAGCAGCTTCTTCCAATGTGAGATTAGTCTTTTCCCAGATAGGAACTTCTTTCATATTCTTAAACCTCCTGTATTTAAACGATGAACTGGCAAAGTGGCAAACATTTGTGTCTATCAATTGTTTGCCGTTTCATTTTGCCTTTTCAGCCAGATCCACCAGTCTTTGCCTCGTCTTTCGCTTTCCAGCTTTTCTTTCATAGAATTTCTT
>JBJEMC010000040.1:0-3389 GCA_051879475.1 Muricoprocola sp.
TATCCTGTGTGTGGGATACGCAGGATATGCCATTGCCAATGCGGTGATGCTGATCTTACTTTATTTTGAGGATTACCTTGGCGCACTCATGGGAACTGTGCTCTTTGCTGTTGGAAGTACGGGACTGACCATTTTACAGAATCTCTATGGTTCTACTCTGTATTTTGGCGCAGGATTTTCTGTGGGAACGATCCTGTTTTTATTCTGGTGTGTCTTTCGCCTGAACTGGTATGTAAAGCATCTTCCCTACTATCTGCTGTCGAGGCAAAACATCATTCCATCTTCGAAAAGAAGTCTTCTTGTAAAGTTTGCTGAGTTCCTGGAAAAACGTCAGGAGAAGAAGGCGGCCGGACTGTTCTTTTTGTTACTGGGAGTGATAGGAATGGCGATGTTCATGCCCATGGAAGGAGAGGCAAAGAGTGCAGTTCCGGGGTATGAGAAGGAAGAAACAGTGGAAGGAAACATCCATGATAATGACAGCCTTTATGAAGAAGATGATATTTCCAGTGTGATTACCATGCATCTTACGGTAATGCCAGGAAATGAAGCGGACAGCAGTAATCATACCTGGACAGAGGTCAATTCTTATTCTGCATATTACTATGGGAAACTGGGGATTCCAAGGTATAAAACGGAGGGAATCTTGACCATTGATGAAGGAAATGGGATTACGGAGGAAAGCTTTGGGTACGGGGAGATGGTTCCCAATGTTTCTGTACAGGTAAGAGGGCAGACATCTTCTCGAAGTCCACAGAAGAACTATAAGATCAGGATTAAGGAGGGAAAAGGAAGTTTTCGCGGTCAGCGGACACTGGCACTAAATAAGCATAAAATGATTCCTTATCGTTTTAATAATAAACTGGCATATGACTTATTAAAATCCATTCCTCAGCTTCTGAGTGCCAAGACCCAGTTTGTCCATCTCTATGTGACAGACATGACAGCGGGCGGAAACAAAGTGGAAGAAGACTATGGAATTTATGTGATGGTAGAGCAGCTAAATAAAACCTATCTGAAAAGGCATGGACTGGATGCAGAAGGTGGATTTTACAAAGTTAATTTTTTTGAGTGGGAAATGTATGATGCGGTAATGAAATCATCAGATGCAGAGGATTATGATCGGGAGGAATTTGAAGAATACCTGGAGATCAAAGGAAATGATGACCATGCTTTATTGCAGGAAGTGATCAAAAAGGTTAATAATTATCAGATTCCCATTACAGAGATCATAGAGCAGCATTTCAACCTGGAGAATCTTGTATATTGGATGGGATTTCAGATTCTGATTGGAAATTATGATTCCGGTGCCAGGAATCTTTTTTTCTATAATCCGCAGAACTCCAAGCGATTTTATATCATCAGCTGGGATATGGATTCCTGTTTCCTGGAGGATTATTATGAACAAAAGGAATATATAGAAGGAATGTCCTGGGAGAGTGGTATGACCTTATATGTGGGACAGATCCTTTTTCGGCGCATGCTGAAGGAAGAAACATATCGGGCTGCCTTAGATGATGCAATTCGGGATCTGAAAGAACATTATATAACAAAAGAAATCGTATCCAATCTTGTCGACACCTATGCAGCCGTTATGGAACCCTATCTTTTTTCCGCACCGGATGAGGAATATATGCCTGTAGACAGGAATACATATGAAAGACTGATTCATCAGATTCCGGATCTGGTAGAAACGTATTATGAGCAGTATCTGTTATCTCTGGAACGTCCCTGGCCGTTCTACGTCGGGGAGCCTGTTATGGAAAAAGACGGTACGATACTTAGCTGGGACATCTCTTATGATATAGACGGAGAGACGATTACTTATGATTACTGGTTATCTTCAGACAGTGAGTTTCAGGACATTTTAGCAGAGGGACATGATTTGAATATCCCCTATGCAAAGATCGGGCGATTGGAAGCGGGAGAATATTATCTGAAGGTCACGGCAACGAATGAATCCGGATATACCACAGACTGTTTTGATTATCATAAGAGCAGTAAAGGAAAGGGGAAGATTTATGGATGCTATTATTTTGCAGTCGATGAGAAGGGAAAAGTTTCAAATGAAGAAGTTGTTGATTAGTGCCCTGGTCTGTTCCTGGACAATGACCGGCTGCGGGATAAAGATGCCGCAACAGATTCAGACACTGGTAGATGCAGATGAGTCTTATGAAAAAGAGGAAACTGCTGATCTGGAATACGTTGCAGATAAGCCATCCTGGTATGAAGAATTTGATGACAGCAACGTGATAACAGCATATTTGATTGTAGGATACGGGAATGAAGCAGATGGAACAGATCACACATGGACAGAATTAAATAACAGTCAGACAGATGAGAAAGAAAGCGAAACGGAAAAATTCAAATGTGAAGCGGCTCTTCAGTTTGGGGATGAATCCGGACCCTGTGAAGGAATGTTTGGTTATGAGACCTTATCTGCCAATGCAAGCATTTGTCTCCATGGAGATCATGCAGAAACGAAACCGCAGAAAAGCTATCGCATTGAGATCAAAAAGGGAAAAGGCTCGGTAGATGGAATGAAAAAACTGGTGTTTTCAAAATCCCTGTCAGATCCTTTCCGTTTTACAGAAAAATTATGTGCGGATCTGATGCAGGGAATCCCGGGGATGTTTTCAACCCGTACCCGTTTTGTTCACCTTTATGTAAAAGATAAAACAGAAGCACGAGATACGAAATTTGTTGATTATGGATTGTATACCATGATTGAGCGAATCGACAAGACCTATTTTAAGAACAGGGATCTCTCAAAGGACGGTTCTTTTTATAAGCTGGAAGATTTTGACTGGAGCGGTTATGAAGAGATAACTGATGAGAGTGTTTCGGCCAAAGAGATTGTGGACAAATGGTTTGATGAAACAAATTTATATCATTACCTTGCATTTCACCTGTTAACAGGGGAAAAAGATGCGGCGACGGAAAACTCTTATCTGTACCAGCCCCAGGGAACAGACAGGTTTTATTTTATATCATGGGATAATGACAATGCATTCCGGGAGGAATATGAAAAGAGTGTAAAAGCAGAAGAAATACCCGATTGGAACAGGGGAATCTTTCCACTTCTTTCCTCTGTATTTTATCAGAAGATTTTAAAAGATGAAACCTGCAGAAGCGATCTGGCCGAGGCTGTTGACAATCTGTATGAAAACTATATTACAAAAGAAGTCTGTGAAGAAAAAGTGAAAGAACTTGCCAGAGTGGTCAAACCTTTTTTATTTGCTCTTCCTGATGCAGGCTTTTCCAGGGTAAAAGAAACAGATTATGACAGGCTGGTGGCACAGCTGGGAGAGCAGGTAGAAACAAATTATTATACATTTTATGAGACTTTGGAAAAACCTTGACCCTTTCATATCCTGGCTCCGGAGAGGGAA
>JBJEMC010000041.1:0-17831 GCA_051879475.1 Muricoprocola sp.
ATTACCAACTTTCATTTTGAAATTGCCGCAGATCTGTTAAATGAAGAGGAACTGGAGCTTTTAGGCAAGATGCGTCCGGGGCTGGTGCAGTTAGAGATCGGAGTGCAGTCCACCAATGAAGCTACGATTCATGAGATCGACCGGGTGATGGACTTTGAGCATTTAAGCCAGGTGGTAAGAAGGATTCAAGAGGGAAAAAATATTCATCAGCATCTGGATCTTATAGCAGGATTACCGGAAGAAGATATGGCTTCTTTTATGAAATCCTTTAATGATGTATATGGTCTGCATCCTGATCAGCTTCAGCTGGGCTTCCTGAAGGTTTTGAAAGGCTCTAAGATGCATAAAAACGCGGACAGCTATGGAATCGTATATCACAGTAAACCGGTATATGAAGTACTGGGAACGAAATGGATCAGCTATGGAGAACTTCTGCAGTTAAAAGCGGTGGAAGAGATGGTAGAAGTATATTACAACAGCGGGCAGTTTTCTTATACTTTGCGGCATCTGGAAAAAGAATTTCCTCATCCCTTTGCGATGTTTGAGGCCATGGCACAGTATTATGAAGAAAATCAGCTAAGTGGGAAGAACTATTCCAGAATGGGGCGATTTGATATCTTAAGAGAGTTTATCTATTCCCTCCGGGAGAAGAAGGGAAAACTGGCAGAGGGAAGAAGCGTGGCCTTTTACGAAGAATTATTGCTTCTTGATCTGTACTTAAGAGAAAACAGTAAGAGCAGGCCAAAATGGGCTGCAGATCTGACAGAGAAAAAATCAGAGATTCTGGATTTCTATAAAGAAGAGGAAGAAACACATCATTTTCTAAAGGGATATGAAGGGTATACCGCAAAGCAGATGATGCACATGTGCCATATGGAATATTTTTCCTATGATGTACTGGGAAATGGGGAAGAAAAACCATGCAGAGTCCTGTTTGACTATCAGCATCGCAATCCTCTGAACAGTAACGCAAAAATAACTTGCTACTTGGGCGAAAATGGATTACACTGAAGATTACAGATTACTGTTTTAAACAGAAATAAATACTATGAGGTGAATACAATGTTAGATATGAGAAATACAAAAACAAAAAGAACAATCGCAGCAGTAATTGCAATTTTAATCGTACTTGCAATGGTTGTAACAATGATTATCGGTGCATTTATGTAAAATGGACCCTGGGAGGTTAATTAATAATGGTGTTTAGAAAAGGAATGATGATTCTGGGGGTAGCTGTTGCCTGTGTGGGAGAAATGGCAGCAGGAATATCTGCCTCTGCCGAAGATCGCATTATCCAGGGAGTCTTTATTGATGATCTGGATGTGTCTGGAATGACATATGATGAGGCAAAGAAGGCCGTAGAGAAGAAAGTTTCACAGATGCAGAACTCTTCTGTCACAGTTCAGGTAGGCGAAGACACCGTAGAGGCATCCATGGTGGATCTTGGTTTACAGTGGAAGAACCGGGAAGTTGTAGATCAAGCTGTCAGTATAGGTAACTCTGGCAATGTGATCAAACGATATAAAGAAGAGAAGGATCTGGAAAAAGGTGATGTCTCATTAGAGCTGGAGTTTTATGGAAATAAAAGTGTGATCAAAGATTTTATTGAAGAAGACTGCAGTCAGTTTGAAAGAGAGGCGCAGCAGGCATCCATTGAATCTGATGGGGCGGGCGGAGTAAATGTACAGCCTGGAGTAACCGGGCAGCACATAGATGTGGAGGAATCCGTAAAGGCAATCCGCCAATTTATTTCCAAGGAGTGGGATGGCACAGACAATGCAACGGTGGCGCTGTCTGTGGAACTGGATGAGCCGGCAGCCGATGGAAAAGATCTGGAACAGATTACAGACATCCTTGGCACATATACAACCTATTATGGTTCCACCTATGGACGTAATACGAATGTTGAGCGAGGCGCAGAACTGATCAATGGACATTTGCTTATGCCGGGAGAAAGCTTTTCCGTATGTGACCATCTGGTTCCTTTTTCAGCGGAAAATGGATATGAACTGGGCGGTGCTTATGAAAACGGAAGAGTAGTTCAGGAGTACGGCGGCGGAATCTGCCAGGTATCAACGACTCTTTATAATGCTCTGTTGCTGGCAGAAATAGAGATTAATGAAAGACATAACCATACCATGAGTGTATCTTATGTTCCGACATCCATGGATGCAGCCATAGCAGAAGGAAGTATGGATCTTGTGTTTACCAATAATCAGGATACACCGATTTTTATTTCCGGATACGCATACGGAGGAGAACTTACCTTTACGGTATGGGGTAAGGAAACCAGACCGGCAGACCGTTATGTAGAGTATTACAGTGAGACCACAAGTACTCTGGAGGCACCTACAACTGTTCAGTTATATCCTGCAGAAGATCAAAATGTTGGATATTTTTCCCAGGTACAGGCGGCCATGGCGGGAAGTACGGCAGTTTTGTATAAATACGTAACCTATGATGGGGAAACTACTGTGGAGCAGGTGAATTCAAGTACATATGAAGCAGCTTCGGCTATCTACGAAGTTGGAACTATTGGAGCAACAGATGCTCTGCTCAATGCCATTTATAATAACGATTTGGCAGCGGCACAGCTGGCAGCAACCGGCGTGGTATCTATTGGAACAACAGGCACAACAACCGAGACGGAGCAACAGACTACAGACAGCACCCAGACGCAGGATCAGACGCAGAATCAGACTGAAGCAACGGGCTCTCAGGATGGAACCTATATTGATACCATTGATGGGGAAGTATGGGTACCAAATACAGACGCAAATGCCGGCGTGACAGAACCGGATTATAGTTATACAGAGCCGTCGTATGAAATTACCGATGGCGTGGTTGCATGGGAGTGATTCTGATGAGGACGGGAAAAATATCAGAAAATATTTTAAAGCGCTCTGTTTTTAAGCGTTGTAAGATAAAAAATGAAAAAATGGCACAGGGACCGGCAATTGGCCAGGACTGTGCCATTGTCCCTGTGGAAGGAATGCAATCTGTGGAAATCAGTACACAGGTGGCAGTGATAGATGAGGTCTGTAGAGTCAGATATGGAATCCATCATGCGGTGAATAATCTGTATTGCTCAGGAGCGGAGGCCATTGCGGTAAGTATCGCACTGCTTTTGCCGGAAGAGGCAGAGGAAGCCCTGTTAAGAGAAATCATGGATCAGGTAGACCAGACCTGCAGGGAATGTGAGATTGCCCTGGCAGGCGGGCATACGGAGGTTTCCACAGCAGTTTCCCAGCCGGTTCTGACGGTAACGGCACTGGGATCTTCTGCTGAGAAAGGTCACGGGTTAAAAGAATTATTGCCGGGACAGGATCTTGTCATGACAGGCTGGACTGCTATGGAAGGAACGGCTCTTCTGGCAAGAAAAAAAGCGGATGAGCTGGAAAAGAGATTCCCCCTGGAACTGGTAGATAAGGCAAAGAACTTTGATGAGAAGTTAAGTCTGAAAACCGTAAGTGAGATTGCCTGGAAAAATGGAGCTACTGCCATGCATGACGTATCCCAGGGCGGAATCTTCGGCGCTTTATGGGAAATGTGTGAAGGAGCCCAAGTAGGACTGGAAGCCGATTTACGCAAGCTACCGATTCGCCAGGAAACCATAGAAATCTGTGAAATCTATGGATGGAATCCATATTGTCTTTTATCAGGGGGAAGTATGCTGATTGCCACCAGGGATGGACAGGCACTGGTATCAGAACTGGAAAAGGCCGCGATACCGGCAGTAGTCATCGGACGCACTACGGATAAAAAAGATAAGATCTTAAATAATGGCGAAGAGTGCAGGTTTTTAGATAAACCGGCACAGGATGAGATTCAGAAATTGTGAGGAAGAATATGGCAAAGTTAAATATTGTTTTATTTGAGCCGGAGATTCCGGCAAATACGGGAAACATCGGAAGAACCTGTGTGGCAACCGGAACAAGGCTTCATCTTATAGAACCACTGGGCTTTCACCTGGATGAGAAATCTTTAAAACGCGCCGGAATGGATTACTGGGATCACCTGGATGTAACCAGATATATTAATTTTGAAGATTTCCTGGAAAAGAATCCGGGAGCGAAGATTTATATGGCATCTACCAAGGCACAAAAGTGTTATACTCAGGTGCAGTATGAACCGGACTGTTATATTATGTTTGGAAAAGAAAGCGGGGGAATCCCGGAAGAGATTTTGCTAGAATATCAGGATACGGCAGTGCGTATCCCTATGCTTGAGAATATCCGTTCCCTGAATCTGGGGAACTCTGTGGCAATTGTGCTATACGAAGCATTGCGCCAGAATTCCTTTGACCAGATGCAGATGGAGGGAAAACTTACTAGGTTTGAGTGGAAGTAGAGAATTTGTAACCTACTCCCCAGACTGTGGATAAAGACCATGTTTCATGGTCTTTTATTTTTTCCCTGATTCGTTTGATATGAACATCTACGGTTCTTGCATCCCCCAGATAATCGTATCCCCACACCAGATCCAGAAGCTGCTCCCTGGTAAAAACCCGGTTGGGGGCGGAAGCCAGACAGTATAAAAGTTCCAGCTCCTTTGGGGGCATAGAGATTTCCTGACCATCATAAATGACCAGATAACTGGTCTGGTTTACCAGAAGTCCCGGATAGGATACATAATCTCCTGTCAGGGCGGTAGCCGAAGAGAGAACCGGAGAAGCTGAAACGTCAAAGGTATTCTGGCTTCTCCGAAGAAGCGCACGGATTTGAGCCAGCAGTTCCTTCTCATCAAAAGGTTTGGAGATACAGACATCAGCACCAAGATCCAGGATGCGTATCTTGTCCTTCGTGTTTATATTGGCTGACATGGCCAGAATCGGTACATTGGAAGTCTCTCGGATCGTGTGGCAGACGGAGAAACCGTCCACTCCCGGAAGATGAAGATCCAGTAAAAACAGATCTGCCTTCCATCCAATCCATTCCCGGAGAGCAGATTCGCCCTCCAGAAATACCTTGGTCTCATAACCGGCCTCTCTCAGCAGGCTGGCAAGTTGTTTGCAGATTGTAATATTGTCATCTATGATTATGATTTTCTGAGTCAAGCTTACACCTCTTTATTTTTTAAAGGTTACGATGGTTACCCCCGCATCGCCTTCTCCAAATTCCCCAAGACGGAAAGAATCTACATGTTTTTGTTTGCGCAGGTAGTTATGAACAGCTTTTCTAAGTGCGCCTGTTCCTTTGCCATGCACGATACGCACACTTGGTATATGGGAAAGATAGGCATCGTCCAGATATTTATCCAGTTCATGAATGGCCTCATCTGTTGTTTTGCCCAGAAGATTGAGCTCTGTGCTTACACTGGAGGATTTTGACATCCGGATCTTACTGGAGTTAGAACCACGTTTGGCGGAGACAGTGGCTGTGTCAGTATCTGCAATCAGTTCCAGGTCTTTGATATTAACCTGGGAGCGCAGAATACCCATCTGGACAAAGAGATCACCCTTGGCATTTGGAAGCGTGCTGACAGTTCCCTTCAGATTCATGGAGAGAACCTTTACACTGTCTCCAATATGAAGATCCTTTGCCTTCAGTTCCTTAGAAGGCTTTTTATCATTTTTCAGTACCAGGTTTTTTTCTACGCCGGACATTTTCTCCCGGAGACGGTTTCGTTCCTGTTCCATGGCTCTGGAATCAATACCGGTTTTTCCAAATTTATTAAAGTTTTTAATCGTGGTATCTGCGTATTCTTTTGCTTCCCGCAGGATGGCATGAGCCTGTTCATTTGCCTCCCTGAGAATACGTTCCCGGCTGGCATCCAGGGATTCCTGTTTCTGCTCCAGGCGGGATTTCAGCTGCTGGATTTCTTTTTTATATCTGTCGATCTCTTCCTGCTCCCGTTCAATGGTGCGGCGGCTGGTTTCCAGATCGCTGATCAGAGTTTCAAAGTCTTCGTCCTGCTGACTGAGCTGTCCCTTGGCTTCTTCAATGATGTAGTCATCCAGACCGAGTTTGGAAGAAATGGCAAAGGCATTACTCTTTCCCGGAATACCGATCAGCAGATGGTAAGTAGGACTTAAGGTCTCGACATTAAATTCACAGCATCCGTTTTCTACGCCCGGAGTAGACAGGGCAAATACCTTCAGTTCACTGTAATGGGTCGTCGCCATAGTGCGGATATTCTGTCTGTGAAGATTGGACAAAATAGCAATGGCAAGGGCAGCACCTTCGGTAGGATCCGTTCCGGCACATAATTCATCAAAGAGAACCAGAGAACGGTCTGTTGCCTTGTCCAGAATCTTAACGATATTTGTCATATGGGAGGAGAAGGTACTGAGGCTTTGCTCAATACTCTGTTCATCTCCGATATCAGCAAATACCTCATCAAAAACAGCCAGCTGTGACTGGTCAAAGGCTGGAATATGAAGACCGGCCTGTCCCATCAGGGTAAACAGACCAACGGTTTTCAAAGATACCGTCTTACCGCCGGTATTTGGTCCGGTGATGATCAGAAGATTAAAGTCCTTTCCCAGACGGATATCAATAGGAACCGCCTTTTTCTTATCCAGAAGGGGATGGCGGCCTTTTTTGATGTTGATGATTCCCTCGGTATTAAAAACAGGTTCACTTCCATTGTAGGATTTGGAAAGCATGGCTCTGGCAAAGATAAAGTCCAGTTTGGTAAGGACAGTGAGGTTATCTGCCAGATATTCCCGCTCTGCAGCTGTTTTTTCACTGAGAGTGGCCAGAATGACCTCGATTTCTTTCTCTTCTTTTATTTCCAGTTCCCGCAGTTCATTGTTCAGTTTGATAACTGCCATGGGCTCCACAAAAATCGTAGAACCGGTAGCAGACTGGTCATGGATCATACCGGGAATCTGACCGCGGTGCTCTGACTTGACAGGAAGACAGTAACGGCCGTTTCGCATAGTTACAACGGCATCCTGCAGGTAAGTACGGGCAGAACCGTTTACCATGGAGTTCAGCTGCGCATGGATTTTATCATTCATCTGTGCCATGGCGCGGCGGATACTCTTTAAAGCAGGACTGGCATCATCACTGATTTCATCTTCAGATGGAATACATCTGCGGATTTCATTTGCCAGAGGAGTCAGAGGCTGGATGACATCAAACAGGGCATCCAGGGCATCCGGCTGTTCATTTGCATTTTCCCTGCGGGAATAGGCTTTTACCCGGTTGGCAGTCTCCAGCATCTTACAGATGCGCAGCAGTTCCTGAGGACTGAGGATACTTCCCACCTCCAGCCTTTTCAGAGAACCACGGATATCTGTGATTCCGGAAAAAGAAAGGCTGCCCTTCTGGTAGATTCGGGCAAGCGCCAGAGAAGTTTCTTCCTGCATGGTACGGATTTCTTCTATATCGGAAGACGGCAGCAGATTTTTACACAGTTCTTTTCCTAAAAGAGAGCCGGCAAAATCCGTAAGCTGCTCGATGATCTTGTAATATTCTAAAGTTTTTAAAGCTTTGTTATTCATTCGATACTCCTGAGTGGTTGTGTTTACGATTACGTTACTTAGGGATTGTTTCGTGCCTTGCACTCTCACAATCTTCCCCGCTATTCGCATATCGTGGGATCATAATCCCACTTTTATGCTCATATCGGAGCGGGTCTCAAGATCCTTCACCCGCTTATGAGTAAACTCATGTGGGCTTAGACCTTTTGACTCTAGTAACGTTAGTGTACCATTTTTCCGCTTTCTTAACAACTATTTTTAAAAGGGAATGAGGGTGACAAAATGACTGGAAAGAGGTATACTACTAAGGATTGACGAATGAATATAATAATCTTAAGAATGTTGATTTATAGATGATGTAGGAGGATAGAATGAAATATATTGCGCAGTTACGGGAAGGCGACAGAATCGGAGATATTTATCTCTGCAAACACAGACAGGCAGCTGTGACCAAAAATGGAAAAGCTTATGAAAATGTAATTTTGCAGGACAAGACAGGAACCATCGATGCCAAGATCTGGGATCCCAATTCCAGCGGAATCAATGACTTTGATGCTCTGGACTACATAGATGTAGTGGGGGATGTCAGCAATTTTCAGGGAACACTGCAGGTATCTATCAAGAGAGTACGGAAGGCCAGCGAAGAAGAGTATGATCCGGCAGATTATCTCCCCGTTACAGAAGAAAATGTAGAGGAAATGTACAGGGAACTGCAGGATATATTAAGAACCGTTAAGGATCCATATTTAAAGCAGCTCAATGAGATGTATTTTTTTCATAATGATTCTTTTGCAGAGGCATTTCAGTTTCATTCCGCAGCAAAGGCAGTTCATCATGGATTTGTAGGAGGACTTCTGGAGCATACTCTGTCCGTAGTGAAGATGTGTGATTATTTCTGCCAGAAATACACAGAGATGAACCGGGATCTGCTCCTTACGGCCGCTGCATTTCATGATGTAGGAAAATTAAAAGAAATCTCCAGATTTCCGGAAAATGATTATACAGATGACGGGCAGCTTCTGGGGCATATTTTTATGGGGGCAGAACTGATCCGGGCAAGTATCCGACGTATTCCGGGATTTCCGAAAAAACTTGCCAGCGAGCTTTGTCACTGCATTCTGGCACATCATGGCGAACTGGAATACGGTTCCCCGAAAAAGCCTGCACTGATGGAAGCGGTTGCCCTGAATCTGGCAGATAATGCAGATGCAAAACTGGAAACCTTCCGGGAAGTATTAAAATCTTCAGGAGAGAAAACAGATTGGCTGGGTTATAACAGGTTTTTTGAGAGCAATGTGAGAAGAGCGTCGAGGGATTAAATGAAAAAAGATGATATCATACAGTTAAAAATAGAGGATATCGGCTCTGACGGAGCCGGTATCGGAAAAGCAGATGGCTTTGCCATTTTTGTAAAAGATGCGGTGATTGGAGATACCGTCAGGGCAAAGATCATGAAAATGAAAAAGTCTTACGGTTATGCTCGCCTGATGGAGATTCTGGAAGCCTCTCCATTTCGCGTAAAGGCAGTCTGCCCTGTGGCAAAGCAGTGCGGTGGCTGCCAGATTCAGGAAATGGATTATCAGCAGCAACTGGTATTTAAAGAAAACAAAGTAATCAATAACCTGGTCCGCATTGGCGGCTTTACAAGAGAAGAGCTTCCCATGGAACCTATTGTGGGAATGGAGGAACCATGGCATTACCGCAATAAAGCACAGTTCCCCATTGGGACAGATAAGAATGGAAACATCATAGCAGGTTTTTATGCGGGACGAACCCATAACATCATCAGCAACAGAAAGTGTTACCTTGGAGTAAAGGAAAACGAAGAAATTCTGAACCGCGTGATCGACCATATGCAGCGTTTTCATATCAAAGCTTATGACGAGACTTCCGGCAGGGGACTCGTGCGCCATGTTCTGATCCGCTATGGATTTACCACCAGGGAAATCATGGTCTGTATCGTAATCAACGGCGAACAGATTCCAGAAGAAGAGTTGTTAGCAGAAAGCTTAAAAGAAATACCTGGCATGACCAGCATTTCTGTAAATGTAAATAAAGAAAAAACAAACGTCATCCTGGGAAGAAAAGTCAGAACCATCTGGGGACGGGACTATATTGAAGACTATATCGGCAACGTCAGATATCAGATCTCCCCCTTGTCTTTCTTTCAGGTAAATCCAGTCCAGACCAGAAAATTATACGGCCTTGCCCTGGAATATGCAGAACTGACAGGCAAAGAGACTGTCTGGGATCTCTACTGCGGAATCGGAACGATTTCTCTGTTCCTGGCACAGAAAGCAAAACAGGTCTACGGTGTGGAAATCATCCCCCAGGCAATCGACGATGCAAGAAACAATGCCAAAATCAATGGTATACAAAATGCAGAATTTTTTGTAGGAAAAGCAGAAGAAATCCTCCCGGAATATTATGAAAACTACCGCAAAGAACATAACGGCGAAACAGCATACGCAGACGTCATCGTAGTAGACCCACCAAGAAAAGGCTGCGACGAAACCCTGCTAAATACCATGATTCAGATGCAGCCAGAAAAAATCGTCTACGTAAGCTGCGACAGCGCAACCCTGGCAAGAGATTTGAAGATACTCTGTGCAAATGGATACAAAATGCAGCGCTGCAGAGCAGTCGACCAATTCCCTATGAGCGTGCACGTGGAGGCAATTTGTAAATTAGTGCGGGAATAGGCGGTTTTTCAAGGCTTTTATGTGTGAGTTTATGCATTTGCCACCGATTTACTACTCACAAAAATAAAATTGTATAATTGAACAATCGTTTGTGGAACGATTTCATAAAATTTTTCCCGAGGACCTTACGGTTCTCGGGAGTTTTTCATATATTCTTCATATTTAGTCAAAAAATTGACTGGAAATCAAGTTATACTATATTCAGGTCAACAAGTTAAGGGGCATGAGATGACCGCAATTGAGAGAAAATCTAAACCAGTCAACGAAGTCAGCATTGTGGAATGACTGTAATGACAAGAAATCTAAATTCAATCAACGAAGTCAGCGTTGAATAATGACCGTAACGGCAAGAAATCTAAATTCAATCAATGAAGTCAGTGTTGTGAAATGACCGTAGCAATAAGAAATCCCAATCTAATCAACTTTAAGCCTAGGAAACCGGAAATTTCTGTAAAAAATAAGCGTGAAATCTGGACTGGTGAGTACACTGGAATTAGTACCTTTACAATTGTAGAGGTAAAAGCCGGGGAAGAATCTTACATAAGAGCAGTAGTAAATTGTTCACAAATATTCATTTGTACCTGACACATTGTATGCACAAAAATTAGACAATATGGTAAGATAGCGGTATATAATACGGAGGAGCAGAGATATGGGAACACTGGAAGACAGCAAATTTGATGTATTACAGCATAAGCAGATTAATGGAATGAGAATATATTTAAATACTTTGGATTATAGAACACCGCATTTTCATAAAGAAATAGAAATTATGTTAATTTTGGATGGTGATTTAGATATACAAAGTGAGACATATCATTGTGTTGCAAAAAAAGGTGATATTATTTTATGTAATTCCAGAGAAGCGCATGAATTGAAAAAGGTAACAAAAAGTTGTACATTAATAGGATATCATATAGCGCCGGCACTTGTTGATAATGAATTTCCTGAATTTGACTAGATACGTTTCGAAGGTTTTAATTTAAAAAATGAATTGCCTATGGAAATATACAGACAGTCTGCGGAAATGCTCTTGGAAATTGCCTTGTATTATATGAGAAAACCATCTTATTATAAACTATTTTGTGTGGGACAAATAAAGGTTTTTTTACATATTTTGTTGAATAATATGTCCCATAAGATACTGACAACAGATGAAATTGCCAAACAACGATATCAGAGTGCAAGACTGCAGAGGTTGATACAATTTGTTGAGGCTAATTATATGCATAAAATCCGTTTGAGCGATTTTGCGGAGAGTGAAGGAAAATCTATGAGTTGTATTTCTCATTTTATGAAAGAAATGACGCATCAAAGTTTTCAGCAATATGTAAATACTGTTCGTTTTAATGAAGCATGCAAAATGATTGCCACAGAGCAAATGAAAATGATAGATATCAGTATGGCATGCGGTTTTTCTGATTATAAATATTTCTCTAATACATTCATAAAACGTACTGGAATGACACCGGAAATGTATCGGCAGCATATGGAGGACGAACAGGATACACTCAGCAATACGCAGGAAGGAAACAGACCATACCGTAGTTTATATTCTGTTGAACGTTTTTACACACCGGATAAGAGTGTGGAGATGATAGAAAAACTTCGAAAAAATCTGGATTAAAAAAGATGTTTTAGTATGATTTATAGCCTTTGGCGATATGGGATTGATAATAGTGTATAAAAGATGATACCAAAATTTGTGTCAATTGACGAAAAGTAGGTAATTGCTAATTTGTCTAATGAAAAATGCAAAGAAATCAAAGAATATAGAATTCAATATATTATAATTCTTATTAACAACTGTTGAACAAGTAATCTAAGCGCGCAGTGATACTTTTATGACAGAGATATGGAAGGGAGTGAAAGAAATAAATAAAAGTGTTTTTTTGGGTACAGCAGCAGCAGAGGGAATCCCTAATCCTGTCTGTGGATGTCCAACCTGTGAAATGGCCAGGAAAATTAAAGGGAAAAATATCCGTGAAAGAAGTGTGTTTCGATTATCGTCGGATATATTGATTGATTTTGGACCTGATTTTGTAGCCCAGGCGCATAAAAACAACGAAGACTTAACAGATTTGGAGCATGTATTAATTACTCATACGCACTATGATCATTTTTCTGCTTTTGCCTTGTGTCAGTTTATTGGGAGTATTGTACCACCAAAGTCTCCGGTTAAATTCTATCTGACAGGTGATGCATATGAGATGGCAGCAGAATTATCTAATGATCGTCTGCTTTTGAAAAACGGATACAGAGAACTTCTGAAAAGTAATCGTATAAAATTTGAAAAACTAAATTTTTTTGAGGAACGGAAAATAGGGGAATATAAAATAATTCCTCTTCCGGGAAGACATCCGGGAACTATTGAAACCAGATCTGCGAATTATCTTATAGAAGGAATGGACGGAAAGGTGATTTATTACAGCACCGATACAGGTTATTATTATCCTGAAACCATAGAATTTCTTAAAAATTATCAGCTTGACATTCTTATTACAGAATGTACAAGTGGGGTTAATAGTGAATTTAATATCAATGATAAGCATTTATCTTTAACATCCGTAAGGCTGTTGTTAAAGAAGCTGCTGGAACAGGAAATTATTGGAAATTCAAGCAGGGTATATTTTACCCATTTTAGTCATCATCACACAATGCTGCATGATGATTTACAAAACTATGTATCTCAGTGGAAGGAATTTAATTTTCCGATTTACATCGCATACGATGGAATGATAATTGAAAGATAAGGAGGAACACAATGAAAAATAAAATGAAACAGATTGTAGGTATTACAATGGCTACAATGATTGGGATGACAACTATTACTGGTATGACCTGTGCAGCAGAAGAAGTAAAAAATATTCGTATCTGGTTAGCAGATGGATCAGAAGCAGAGTTTTACAAAACAATGCTTTCTGCAATTGATGAGGAAAATGATGCGTTTACAATTGAGTATGAAATTTTTCCTAATGATGAACTTGTAAGCAAACTTCAACTGGCCCCTTCAGTAGGAGACACACCGGATCTGGTAGTTATTGACAGCCTTCGGGTACCGTTATTCATGACACAGGACATGATTGCTTGTATTGATGATTATGTTGATGATGAGTTAAGAAATGATTTGCTCCCGTCAGTTATAGGTGAATGCACTTATGATGATAAATTATATGGGGTAGCTCAGTTTGAGTCCGGATTGTCATTGTGGGGAAATAAATCTATGCTGGAAGCAGCAGGCGTAAGAATCCCTACAAGTTATACGGATGCCTGGACAAAAGAAGAATTTGAAGATGCATTATCTAAACTGAAAGAGAACGGACTGGAATATCCTCTGTATCTCCGTCAGAACTCTCCGAGAACATGGTACTTCACCTATCTTCCAGTAGTAAGAAGCTTCGGCGGTGATTTTATGGACCGTGAAACATTATTAACAGATGGAACTCTTAACAGTGCGGAAACAGTGGAGGCATTTTCCTATATTTCATGGCTTGTTGATAACGGATATGTGGATCCTTTGTGTGATTATGATGATGGATTTTACAATAAAAAAGAAAATGCTCTTTCGCTGGTTGGGCATTGGGCAACAACGGCAATTACCGATGCTTTGGGTGAAGACGCAATACTGATTCCTATTCCAGATTTCGGAGAAGGTGTTTATACCGGTTCTGGTTCCACTGTATGGACAATGACGACTGCTGCAGAAGAAAATGGCAATGCAGATTGTGCATGGGAGATTATGAAATCAGTAGTGTCTACGGAAAATATTGCAGAAGTGACGACTGTAAATGGTGGTATTCCTGCAAGAATGAGTGTTCTTGAAAATGATGAAAGGTTTGCAGAAGGTGGTCAGCTCTATTTATACCGTGAGCAGCTTGAAGCTGGAATCAGTTATTTAAGACCTCTGACACCAGCTCATCAGACAGTTTATGATGCTGTAGAAGTTGCTGCAACAAATATTCTTTTGGGAGCAGATCCCCAATCTGAACTTGACAATGCTGCAAAATCAGTTGACATGACTATTGTTGAAAATGGATGGGATAAGTAATGAAATTATTTAACAGAAAGAGCCGCAAGCTTAACAGCAACCAGAGTTTTGCGGCTCTGGTTTTAAACGCACCTGCAATATTATTAATGTTTCTGATGATGTTTTTGCCTTTGATAATGTCTGTAGGATATTCACTGACGGATAAAATGTTGGTTTCAAATGCAAAGAATGGATTAAACTTTGTTGGCTTGAAGAATTATTTTAAGCTTTTTACGTCAGAAGCTTTTAGAAATGCGTGCTTTAACACAATTTTTTATACTGTAATGATTGTACCTGCTATACTGATCTTAGCAGTTTTGCTGGCTGTGCTCATAAATAGAAAAGTTAAAGGGATTACGTTCTTTCGAACAATTTATTTTAGTCCGCAGGTAGTTACAATGACGGTTGTTGCGGTAGTATGGGCGCTTATCTATTCACCAGGAGAAAACGGACTTCTGAATTCCTTTCTGGGATTATTTGGAATAAAAGCTCAATTGTGGTTAAAGAGTCCTGATATGGCGATGCCGTCAATCGTTATTATGTCAGTTTGGCAGGCATTAGGTATGCAGGCAATTATTGTGTTAGGTGGGTTACAATATATTCCTGCAGAGATATATGAGGCAGCTAAAGTAGATGGATGTAATTCCTTTCAGGAATTTCTGTATGTTACATTGCCACTTTTAAAGAATACGCTTACATATGTTATAGTTACCAATACGATTAGTTCGCTTAGACTGTTTAATCAGGTATATGTTCTTACAAATGGAGGACCAATGAATTCTACAGAATCCATAGTTTTCCAGATGTACAAAACAGGCTTTAACAATAATCAGGTTGGTTATTCATCTGCCATGGCAGTGGTATTTTGTGGAGCTGTTCTGATCATTTCAGTTTTACAGAATAAATATCTTGGAGGAGAGGACTAAGATGATTGGAAATAGTAAGAAAAAGAAACAAAGGGTAAAGAACATTCTTTTATATGCTTTATATATAATACTGGCATTGATTTTTGTGTTTCCTCTGGTTTATATGATTGTTTCTTCCTTTAAAAATGATAATCAGATAGTAAAGGATATGTCCAGTCTGTACGCATTTCTTCCCTGTGGAGAGTTGTCACTGCAAAATTACAAAGATGTCCTTTTGAAATTAGATTTTTTGAAATATTTCTGTAATTCCACGGTAGTCTCTGTTTCTGCAGTCATTCTTGGAACATTGATTAATGGTATGGTGGGATATACTTTGGGTATGATGAAATTTCGTGGAAAAAAATTAATGTTCTCATTAGTTCTGGCTTTTATGATAGTTCCGAATGAAGCAATTATCATCAATCGCTTTATGGTTATTAATCAGTTGGGACTTGTGAATACGTGGGCTGGATTGGCATTGCCATATCTGGTCTCTCCAATGTACATCTATATGTTTTATAATCATTTTCGAGGAATGCCGTATGAGTTAGTGGATGCAGCAATTGTTGACGGTGAATCCTATATAGGTATTTTTTGGAAAATTATGCTGCCGCTGTCTAAGCCGATTTGCGCCACGGTTGCGATTATGACTTTTATATATACTTGGGGAGATTTGCTTTGGCCATCAATGGTTACGAGAGACACTTCTTTAAGAACGCTTCCACTGGCACTTCGCTCATTATTTATAAATGAGCAGACGTTGTGGGGACAGGTGTTTGCTTTTGGTGTATTGGCAACTATTCCGATATTGCTTATTTTTATTTTCTTCCAAAAAGAATTTGTTGAATCATTAACATCAAGTGGAATTAAAGGATAAAAGTAAGGAAATTGGGTAAACATGACATTATGGTATGAATTTAACAGAATAATATCCGAATGGAATACGGTGTCTATTGGAATGCGATTAATATGTTCTATGTTTATAGGTGTAATCATTGGAATTGATCGAGAGTACAAAAACAGAGGGGCAGGAATAAAAACTCATGTTTTGGTATGTTTGGGTTCAACTTTAGTAATGATGGTAGGAGAATATATTGCATTTCAGTTTCCTGATTCAAAAGTAGATATAACCAGAATAGGGGCGCAGGTAGTAAGCGGAGTTGGCTTCCTGGGAGTAGGCACTATAATTGTTACAGGGAAAAACCAGGTAAAAGGCTTAACAACTGCAGCAGGGTTATGGGTATGTGCATGTACGGGGCTTGCTGTTGGGATTGGATTTGTTCAGGGAGCCATCTTAACCGTTTTATTGATTATATTTACATTGAAGGGTTTGAGTTTTTTAGAGAGAGTGATGCATAAATATAAAAAAAGATTTGATATGTATATTGAATTTGAAAGCAATAAAAGTATTAAGATTTTTATTAGTAAAATGAGGGAACGGAAAGTAAAAATATCTAATATGAATTTTGTGAAGGGATCTTTAAAAGATGATGGTCCTATGGCAATTGTAACTTGTGAAATTTCCAAAATAAGAGAGAGAGAAGAATTTCTTGAGATTTTGAGAGAAATGAACGGTATTAAGTATTTAGAAGAGTTATAAAACTATATTTAGAGATATCTGGTAGTGAGGCGAAAGTGAAAATTTTAGTAATGTCAGATGCTCATGCGAATATATGGGCATTGAAAACTGTAATCGAAACAGAAAAGGATTATGATTATTTGGTATTTGCGGGAGACATGGTTGATTATGGTACAGAGCCAGTGCAAGTTATTGAATTTCTTCAAAATGCACCGAATGCATTTATTGTACAGGGCAATCATGACCTGCATGCTGTTCGTACAGCACACACAGTAAAAATGAAACAGATTCCAAATAAACAATATAAATGGATACATTATAATTTAGAACGAATGAACAATGTACATATTGATTATTTAAATACACTGCCAAAGAATTTATGTTTTAGCATTGATGGCTGGGCTTATCTAGTACAGCATCAATATATTGATGGGACATATGAAACCATCGAAAACAGATATCAGTTTCTTGAATTCTGGAAATGCCATACACCAGAAGAATACTGGCACGCACCGAAAAAACGGATGATTTTCGGTCATAGTCACAGACAATGTATTCATATTTTAGGAGATGATATGGAATGGATTAATCCTGGAAGCATTTCTTACCGAAGACCGGATGATCCGGATAAACAGGCTCAATATATGGTTATTGAAGACGGCATTGTTTCAATAAAATCTGTAGCATATGATAGATATCCATTATATGAAGAAGCCATGAAACAGTTGAAAGAAGGGCGGATGATGGATACGGAGATACAGGATTTTTTATTTTTCTTTGGAGATGCAGAGAGCAGCAGAGAACCATTACCTGTTTTATGAAAACTACGGGGACGGAGTTCCCCGGTATTTTGAATGACCCCCTGGCTTAAATATAGAAAGAATTATCACAGTGAAAAATTCTGTCGTAAACTGTAAATGTTTTGTGGCAGATTTTTATGTTATGCCTATAAGGTGTGAGAGAATACGTTTCATTCATAGGATAGTTCTCTGGAGCTTGGCTTTATGTAGGATTTGGCAATGTGGCTGCAAAAGGTTATCGCATTACTGAAGGTAACAGATACTGATAAGACTGGTGAGTACACTGTAACTGGTACCAATATGATGCGGAATATTCACATCCCCATGTTGTTTGTACCTTGCATTTTCTTAGGTATTTGGTAAAATACAGATATAACAGAGAGAAGATA
>JBJEMC010000042.1:0-17788 GCA_051879475.1 Muricoprocola sp.
CTTCGGTGATGGCTTTTTCATTGCAGACCTCGGGTTTTGCCATGCAAAACACCTCACGGAACAATGGCACCTAAACTGTAACCATATCATGTTCAGACAATTTCCCTAAGCTGACAACGAGAGTTGAACTCGTGACCTCCTCACTACCAATGAGGTGCGCTACCACCTGTGCCATGTCAGCCTGAGCGATTCCTCGCTACAGCTATATATTATATAGAATTGTACTGTTTTTGTCAAGCATGGATTTTAATTTTTTCTCATTCTCTGACGGTTACTGTTCACTTCGTTCCAGTAACGATGAAAAAGCCATGCAAAATCACCTTCAGTGATGGCTTTTTCATTGCAGACCTCGGGTTTTGCCATGCAAAACACCTCGCGGGACAGTGGCTCAGGACAGTAACCTCTGACGTACCACTTCATAAGCCAGCACTCCTGCTGCCACAGAGGCATTGAGGGAATCGATATTTCCCTTCATGGGAATGGATGCAATAAAATCACATTTTTCTTTTACAAGGCGGCTTACGCCTTCGCCTTCATTTCCAATGACCAGTCCCATAGGTCCTTTCAGATCCAGATCATACATAGTCTGTCCTCCCATGTCCGCGCAGACAAACCACATTCCTCTCTCTTTAAGTTCATCAATTGTCTTGCCTAAGTTGGTTACTTTTGCCACCGGAGTATAATTCAGAGCTCCTGCGGAGGTTCTGGCTACAGTAGCGGTAAGGCCCACTGCTCTTCTTTTGGGAATGATCACGCCATGGGCGCCTGCCAGGTTGGCTGTACGGATGATAGCACCAAGGTTATGAGGATCTTCGATGTTATCCAGGAGGAACAGAAAGGGAGCTTCCCCCTTTTCTTCTGCAGCCTTTAACATCTCTTCAACCTCTGCATAATCATATGCAGCTGCAAAGGCAATGACCCCCTGATGCTTTCCGGTCTCACTGATCTGATCCAGTCTTTCTTTTTTCACAAAATTCACGATGGTATCATGTTTTTTTGCTTCTCTTAATATCGTGTGGATTGGTCCATCCTGGCTTCCTTCCTGCACAAACAGCTTATCTATTGTCTTACCGGAACGAAAAGCCTCAATGACGGCATTTCTTCCTTCTATGGTTAATTCTTCGTATCTCATAATATAACTCCTATTTTCGGTTATGAGTATCAATCACATTCAGATCCTGACCTTCCAGGCCTTTTTTGATCAGGTCTGCTATTCGCTGCATATCCTTTTTCAAATACAGATAACCAAAGAGTGCTTCCAGTCCCGTTGCCTTTCTGTATTCTGATACGGTAGCATTTTTCGCTTTCGTATAGGACTTGGCATTCCTTCCTCTCTTAAATACAGCGATTTCTTCCTCGGTAAGCTCCGGCATAAGGCGGTCAGACATCTCGGCCTGAGCAGCCGCCTTTACCAGTGTGCTGGCTCTCTTATGCATTTTCTGTACCGGGCCATTTGCTTTTTTCACTACAATGGTACGGATGACCAGTTCAAAGACCCCATCTCCTATATACGCCAGAGCCAGAGGTGAATAGTCTCTTAAATCAATCTCGGGAAGTCCCATCTGTTCATCCAGATAAGAAGTAAACTCTGTTATGCTCTCTCCCATTTTACACCCTCTCTGGTATCCTTCAGGACGATTCCCTTATCCAGAAGCAGGTTTCTGATTTCATCTGCTCTGGCAAAATTCTTTGCTTTTCTTGCAGCCTGACGTTCTTCAATCAGTTGTTCAATTTCGCTGTCCAGAATCTCTTCTTCTTTTTCTACGATCAGACCCAGGACATCACTCAGTTCCAGAATCTTATTTTTTACAGCTGTGATAAATGCCTTGCTGCTTTCTCCTGTCACATTTGTATTGGCGTATTTTACCAATTCAAAAATCGCTGCTATGGCATCTGCTGTATTAAAGTCATCATCCATTGCTTCATCAAATTTGGCTTCAAATCCAGCAAGCTTTGCCGTTTCTTCTTTTTCCGCATCTGTCATCTCACCAGAAGCAGTTCCTTCTAAGAATTTCAGGTTCTCTACTGCATTTACGATACGATCCAGAGCATTCTTAGATGCTTCCATAAGTTCTGCGCTGAAATTCAGCGGACTTCTGTAATGAGCACTAAGCATAAAGAATCTCAGAACCTGAGGATCATATTTTTCAAGAATTTCTCTTACAGTAAAGAAATTACCAAGAGACTTGGACATCTTACGGTTGTCAATATTTAAGAATGCATTATGCATCCAGTATCTTGCAAATACTTTTCCATTGCAGCATTCGCTCTGAGCTATCTCATTTTCATGATGCGGGAATATCAGGTCTTCTCCGCCGGCATGGATATCAATGGATTCTCCCAGATATTTTTTGGACATGACAGAACATTCGATATGCCAGCCAGGACGTCCATCACACCATGGAGAAGGCCAGGATGGTTCTCCCTCTTTTTTCGGTTTCCACAGAACGAAATCCAGAGGATCTTCCTTCTGGTCTTCTCCGGAAACGAGCAGGGAACGGTTTCCGCCCTGAAGGTCATCCAGGTTCTTATGGGAAAGCTTTCCATATTCTTTGAAAGAACGGGTACGGAAATATACAGTACCATCTGCCGCAGGATATGCATGTCCTTTTTCAATCAGGTCAGAAATCATGCTGATCATGCCATCAATTTCCTGGGTTGCCAGAGGATGTGTGGTAGCCGGTTTTACATTCAATGCTGCCATATCTTTCTTGCATTCCTCAATATAGCGCTGGGAAATTTCCTCAGCAGATACGCCTTCTTCCATGGCTTTTTTGATGATCTTATCGTCTACATCGGTAAAGTTGGAAACATAATTCACTTCATATCCTTTATGTTCCATATATCTTCTGACTGTATCAAAAACGATCATAGGACGGGCATTTCCGATATGGATCAAGTTATATACAGTAGGTCCGCATACATACATGCTGACTTTTCCAGGCTCAAGGGGAACAAATTCTTCTTTTTTCTTTGTCAGGGTATTATATATTTTCATAATCTTCCTCCAGATTTAAATTATTTTCTCTATTAAAATCATTTACAGGTCTTTAAAGTGAAAACTTTTTCTGCCTTGTGCATAATCTCCTACGATATGTCCATCACCAAATAATTTATATTTGTAGCTCACCAGTCCTTCCAGCCCCACAGGTCCTCTCGCATGAAGCTTGCCTGTACTGATTCCCACTTCCGCACCGAATCCATAACGGTATCCGTCTGCGAAACGGGTGGAACAGTTCTGGTAAACCCCTGCAGAATCCACCATTCTCATAAAATATTCTGCAGTCTCTGCGTTTTCTGTCAGGATACAGTCTGTGTGATGAGAACCATACTTATTAATATGGTCTACTGCCTCCTGGACATTCTCCACTGTCTTTGCGGAAATAATGTAATCCAGATATTCCTTGCAGTCATCTTCTTCCGTTGCAGGAACGCAGTCTGCATATTCCTGTATCTTCTTCGTCCCACGAAGTTCCACATTTTTTTCCTTCAGCGCAGGGGCGAGAACTGCCATGAGCTGCGGCGCGATCTCTTTATGCACCAGCAGAGTTTCCACTGTATTACAGGCAGATACATACTGTGTCTTGGCATCTAAAATAACAGGAACTGCCTTAGCCACATCTGCATCCTTGTCTACATAAATATGGCAGATTCCATCTGCGTGTCCCATAACAGGAATCTTGGTATTGTTCATGATATACTGCACAAAAGCATTGGATCCTCTCGGAATCAGAAGGTCAACGGATTCATGGCAATTCAAAAGCTCTGATATCTCAGATCTTGCTTCCAGAAGCATCATACAGTTTTCCGGAAGCCCGGCTTTTCTCACTGCATCATAAATCGTCTGAAATAAAATCCTGTTACTCCTTAAAGCTTCACTTCCGCCTTTTAAGATTACACAGTTTCCGCTCTTGATACAAAGGGCAGAAATCTGCACCAGAGCATCCGGTCTTGCTTCAAAGATGACACCAATAACTCCAATCGGGCAGGTTTCTCTGTAAAGACGCAGGCCTTCATCCAGTTCTCTTGCCAGTTCTGTACGGAACAACGGGTCCGGCATCTGTATCAGATCCCTGATTCCAGCTGTAACATCTTTCATTTTTCCTTCATCAAATTTCAATCTTTTGATCACAGGCTCAGACACACCGTCTTTTTTTGCCTGTTCCATATCAGCTCTGTTTTCTGCAAATATCTCTTCTTTTTTCTCTAACAAGGCTTCCACTACTGCCTGCAGTGCCTGATTACGAAGTGCACTGTCACTTCCGGCAAGCTTTGGGGAAGCCAGTTTTACTTCTCTTACCTGACTTAAAACATCCATACCTCTGCCTCCATCCTGTCTCTATCAATTACACAAAGCATTTATCCTTGTTTCGGACACCCGCTGCAGCCGCCGCAGGCACCTTCCATACCATATCCAAAACTGCCGATTTCTTTCAGTGGCATCAGAAGGCAGATTGCCTGAGCAGAAATTCCTTCTCCGCTGCCGGTAAATCCAAGGCCTTCTTCTGTAGTTGCCTTAATATTTACCTGTCCAGGTTCAATTCCCAGTGCCGCTGCCACATTCTTCACCATCTCCGGCATATAGGTGAGCAGTTTCGGTCTCTGGGCAATCACCGTTGCATCAATATTTTCTATCACATAATGATTCTGTTCCAGAAGAGCACCTACGTGCTCTAACAGTTTGATACTGGAAATCCCTTTATATGCAGGATCTGTATCCGGAAAATGTTTGCCGATATCCCCAAGGGCTGCTGCACCCAACAGTGCATCCATGATTGCATGTACTAAAACGTCTGCATCAGAATGTCCCAAAAGGCCTTTTTCATAAGGAATCTCCACTCCTCCAAGAATCAGTTTTCTTCCTTCTGTCAGACGGTGGACATCATATCCCATTCCAACTCTCATACTTTCTACCCCCATGCATATAATTTCTGTTATGAAACAAAGTCCGCAAGCGGACTTTGAGCGCCGAGCGCGGTTGCTTCAGCAACATAATTCCCATCGCGTGAGTGCGCATCTTCGCTTTTTCATGACATGGAAAATCTTCTGATTTCCCATGTCATGAAAAAGCGGGAAATCAGAAGATTTCCCGCTTCACCTAGTAGCGGAAGGGAGATTTGAACTCTCGACACCACGGGTATGAACCGTGTGCTCTAGCCAACTGAGCTATTCCGCCATATTTGATTGATTTGTAAAAATCCTTTCTATCGCATTCGCTTTTACAAAGGAAGTGGGACCTACAGGGCTCGAACCTGTGACCCTCTGCTTGTAAGGCAGATGCTCTCCCAGCTGAGCTAAGATCCCACAGTCGTCAGTCTTTCCCAACCGACTTCTATAATATACATCATTATTTTTTATTTGTCAACATATTTTTTAAAAATGTTATAAAAATATTCTATACACCAAAAATTATGAAGCAAAAATAGTCGACGTGTTTACGACAGACTTTTTTGCTTCATAATTCTATGACTATATTGATTTTTCTAATTTGGGATTAAATTTTACAGTAAATGAGCCCTGATCTCTTCTCCGCTCATTGCTGAGAGATATGCCGGAGCGATATCAAATACTGTCTTACATCCTGTCACGCCTTCCTCTGCCAGACGCTTTGCTGCTCTTGCATATGCTACCAGTACACAGGAAGTAAATTCCGGGTTAGAATCCAGTTTCAGTCTGTATTCAATAATATGTTTGTTTGTTCCATCGCCTGTCACGCCGCTGCGAATGACAAAGCCGCCATGAGGAATTCCTTTATGATTTGCATCCAGCTCTTCCTGAGAAATGAAGTGTACGGTTGTATCGTAGTCTGCAAAATAATTTGGCATATTTACAATTTCCTCTTCAATCCTTTTCAGGTCTGCGCCTTCTTCTGCCACTACATAACATTCTCTTGTATGTTTTTCTCTTGTGGTAAGATCAGGATTTTCTCCATTTCTTACTGCTTCTACAGCAGCTTCCACAGGTACAGTATACTGTCTTGCATCCAGAACACCTTCTACTCTTCGGATTGCATCAGAATGTCCCTGGCTGACACCTCTTCCCCAGAATGTGTAGTCTTTTCCTTCCGGAAGGATCACATTGCCATAGAGACGGTTCAGGGAGAACATACCCGGATCCCAGCCTACTGAGATAATTCCTACATGCCCTGCCTCTTTTGCTGCCGCATCTACGTTGGCAAAATGTTCCGGTATTCTGGCGTGGGTATCGAAACTGTCTACGACATTAAATAATTTTACAAGTTCCGGAGTCTGCTTTGGAAGGTCTGTTGCACTTCCTCCGGCTATAATGCAAACATCAATTTCATCTTTGTGATCTGCAATCTCACTTACAGGGTAAACTGTTACCCCTTCTGTCATAATCTTTACACTGGCCGGATCTCTTCTTGTGAATACTCCCACAAGTTCACAATCCGGATTCTGCTTAATGGCAGCTTCTACACCTCGGCCAATATTTCCATATCCTGCTATTGCAATTCTTACTTTATTCATATCCTTAAATCTCCTTAAAAAACAGTTACAACCAATGTTCTCAGATAGTTTAACATTTCATACATGCAAGGTCAACTTGATAAAATTGTTCTGTACGATTTATTTTTTGAATTAGTGTTATAGTTCAAGTGCCACTGTTCCGCGAGATGTTTTGCTTGGCAAAACCCGAGGTCTGCAATGAAAAAGCCATCACCGAAGGTGATTTTGCATGGCTTTTTCATCGTTACTGGAACGCACGTGAACAGTAACGAATTAGTAAGTTCTTCCTTCTCTTATTTTTTCCAGATCCATGGAAGGATCAAAATATGTTTCCTCCAGATACTGTATTTTCTCCACTTCTTCCCCATTTTCCAGCTTTTGGATCACTTCCTTGATTCTGGGGCCATTTATGGGATTACATTCAAAGTCAGCATTGATATTTCCCTCTATCATGGCATCAAAAGCGGCTTTCACCGCATCAAAGGAAATCACGATCATATCTCCTTTTGGCCCGCAGGTTCTGCCGGATTCTTCGATTGCTTCGATTGCGCCAAAGGTCATGTTATCATTCTCGCTGACCAGCACGTCAATATCCTCATACCGGCTGAGCATCTCTTTCATAACTTCCTTTCCCTTTGCCTGGGTAAAATCCCCATCCTGTTTATCCAGAACATTCCAGTTGCCGTGCTCTGACTGAACGCTTTCAAATCCCTTTGTCCTTCCAAGCTGGGCTGAAGAACCTGTTGTTCCCTCCAGGATCACAATATTGATTTTTTCCTGATCTCTTCCTGCTTCTTCCAGATAAGAAGCAAGCCATTCTCCTGCACTGCTTCCTTCTTTCTCAAAATCAGAACCAATCCAGCAGGTATACAGATCTTCATCCTCCACTTTTACCTGACGGTCCACCACAATAACAGGGATACGCGCTTCCTTTGCTTCCTGCAAAACAAGATCCCATCCGGTTTCTACAATAGGATTCAAGACAATGTAGTCCACGTCCTGCAAAATAAAGTTCCGAATTGCCTTTACCTGTTTTTCCTGTTTTTGCTGGGCATCCTCAAAGAGCAGATAAAATCCATCCCCGGAAAGCGTATCTTTCACAGATTGTGTGTTGGCAATTCTCCAGTCAGATTCTGATCCGATCTGGGAAAATCCCACAACAATTGCAGCATCATCAATCTGTTCTGTCAGCTGCTGCGCCCCTGCAGGCTCTATGGACAGTAAAGCAAACAGTCCGGCAAAAACCACAATGAAAGGTTTCTTTCTCTTCATATTTTCCCCTTTCATGACGCACTTGCTGCGTCAATAATGGTAGATTTGGAAGTTCACTTCCAAACTTTTTCCTCCTAATGCACTACAGGGATGATACCTTAAGTACCATCCCTGCGTCAAGACACAATCCTATTTATTACGTTCTTTGAGCTTTGCAAAAATACTCTGAAGCAGAATAAAGAAGCAAAGAAGTATTGCTGTTACAATGTTAGACCAGGAACTGATCAGCTTTCCATTGGTCTTTACCAGAGAGGAAATGGTACCATTGATCAGGACTCCAAACAGAGAACCAATGACATTTCCTACACCACCGGTAAGCAGCGTACCACCGATTACCGCAGAGGAAATCGCATCCATTTCCAGACCTGTTGCCTGGGTTGTGGTTCCTGCCATGGTATTTAAGCAATAGCAGATTCCACCAATAGAACAGAGGAAACTGGAAAGTACATACGCTTTCAGTTTTGTTTTCTTTACATCCAGACCCATCAGTGTCGCTGACTGCTGGTTTCCGCCGATTGCATAAAGGCTTCTTCCAAACTTTGTATATTTCAGCATCAGGTAAATTAAAAGTACAATCAACAGAGCAATCACTACTGTGACCCTGATATACGGAAGCTGCAGAATGCCCTTTTTATTTACATATCCGCCAAACGGCAGTTCAATCTTAAAGTTGGATAACCAGGTAAAGAATTTATCAGATACAATACTGACCTGTTCTTTACAGATCACTGCTGTCATACCTCTTGCAAAGAACAATCCTGCCATGGTGATGATAAACGGCTGAATTTCCACATAGGCAATCAGGAATCCCTGCACAAGGCCAAACACGAGACCGATCACAAGAATCAAGAGCATCAGAACCTGACTCTTCCAATGCCACCGTTCAATACCAACTGCCATGATCATACAGTCCATAGCCACTAAAGAACCAACAGAAATATCGATACCTCCTGTCAGCATAACACAGGTCATACCGCAGGTAACGCAGATCAGACCAGCATTATTGATCAGAATATTCATAAAGTTCTGTACGCGGGCAAATCCTTTGGAAGCATATATTCCACAGCCTGCAAGATACATTACGAAAAAGAGGATAATTGTGATGATCAACAAAATATTATTACTGCTGATTTTTTTCTTTCCCATATTATGCTACCCCCTTTACTGCTTTCTGTGCGGAGCGTTTCTTCATGTAATCTTTTACAGGTTCTGCCTGAATGACTACGATCAGGATTACCACGATTGCTTTAAATACAGGTGCCTGGGCAGAAGAAACTCCCAATGCATACAGTGTAGTTGTGATTGCCTGAATTGTATAGGCACCAATGATAGAACCGGCAAGATTAAATTTACCGCCACCCAGAGAATTTCCTCCCAGGGCTACCGCAAGAATCGCATCCATTTCCATATTCAGACCGATATTATTGGTATCTGCTGAATAAATTCTGGATGTTGCCACCATACCTGCAAGACCTGCACATAATCCACTGATCACGTAGCAGAGAAGGATAATCTTAGCAGAATTAAATCCTGCTATACGGGATGCTTTTTTGTTAATACCAACACTTTGTATATACATTCCCAGAGCCGTTTTCTTCAGTACAATGGCAGCAATTGCCACACAGACGGCCGCAACGATAATCGGAGTCGGAATAATTCCAACGTAAGAACCAAGTACCTGGAAAGACGGAACACGTACGTATACGATCTGGCTATTGCAAAGCAAAAGTCCGATGGCACGGCCCGCCGACCATAAAATCAATGTAGCAACCATAGGCTGAATATTCAGATAGGCTACCAGGAAACCATTGAACAAACCACAGAGGCAGGTAACAATAAGACCAGCCCCAATACCCACAAGAAGTGGATGTGCATAAGTGGATACATTTACTTGACCATATCCAGCAAGTACCATACAACATACACCGGCATACAGGCTCATGACAGAACCAACAGAAATATCGGTTCCTGCTGAGGAAGATACAACCAGTGTCATACCAATTGCCAGAATGGCAATTTCACTGCCTCGGTTCAGTATATCGATCAATCGTCCATATAATACCCCATTCTTAATTGTGATCATAAAGAATGATAATGGCATATTTCCACAGGAAATATCATAAATTACATTGATCAGCATGACCAGAATCATACTGAAAACCGGAAGAAACAAACGCATCTTCGTAATTTTTTTCAAATTACTCATCTCGGTCACCTCCCGCAATTGCCTTCATAACGTTCATCTGATTCATATCCTTTTCTTCAATTTCACCAACCTTGGCGCCATCACGAAGAACCGCCATACGGTTACAGGTACGAAGCATTTCTTCAATTTCAGAAGAGATAAAGATCAGGCTCTTTCCTTCTTCTGCAAGCTGGATAACCAGTTTCTGAATCTCAGTTTTCGTGCCGATATCAATACCACGGGTAGGTTCATCCAGGATCAAAAAGTCCGGATCTGTCGCAAGCCATCTTGCCAGGATTACCTTCTGCTGATTTCCACCGGAAAGCTGCTTGATCAGGGTCTCACGGCTTGCCGTCTTGATCTGCAATAATTCAATAAATTTATCCGCGATCTCGCATTGTTTTGCGTATGGAATCTTTTTAAGGATTCCATCCTTTGCCTGCATGGCAAGAATGATATTTTCCCGTACGGATAAATCTCCAATAATACCTTCTGCCTTACGGTCATCAGGAAGAAGTCCCATACCGAGTTTCATGGCATCAATCGGATTCTTGATCTTCACTTCCTGTCCTTTTACTTTCAACGTTCCGGTCTGTGCCCTGTCAGCTCCATAGATTGCTCTTGCCAGTTCACTTCGTCCGGATCCCAGAAGACCGGTAAGACCGACAACTTCCCCTTTATGTATTTCCAGATCAAACGGCTTGATAGTTCCTGCATGACTGAGTCCCTTCGCATCAATCAGCACCTCATCAAACTGTTTGTCCTGGCTTCCTTCTTTCTTAATAGATGCCAGGTCATCAAAGTCCTTACCCATCATGGCAGCAACCAGTTTCACACGAGGCAATTCTTCAATATCATATTCTCCCACCAGCTGTCCGTTTCGAAGTACGGTAATTCCATCACAGACTGCATATACCTGCTCCAGGAAATGTGTTACAAAGATGATACCTACGCCCTTTTCTTTCAATCTGCGCATCATCACAAAGAGTTTCTCAACTTCACGGTCATCCAGAGAAGAAGTCGGCTCATCCAGAATCAGCACTTTACTGTCCATATCCACCGCACGGGCAATGGCGATCATCTGCTGCAATGCCAGAGAATAATCCTCCAGATTCCTTGTTACATCCACATCCAGCTCCAGTTCTTTCATCAGAGCTGCTGCTTTTCTGTTCATTTCCTTTCGGTTCACGGTTCCAATCCTTGTAACAGGTTCTCGTCCAATGTAAAGATTTTCTGCTACAGAAAGGTTTGGACACAGGTTTACTTCCTGATACACTGTGGAAATGCCTTTGTTCTGAGCATCCATGGTATCTTTATTTACGATCTTTTTTCCTTCCAGATAGATTTCTCCAGCCTGAAACTTATTAACGCCTGTCAGACATTTGATAATCGTAGATTTTCCCGCACCGTTTTCGCCCATAAGTGCGCGGATCTCTCCTCTTTTTAAAGTCAGTCCTGCATGATCCAGTGCTTTTACACCCGGAAATTCCATACAGATTCCCTGCATTTTCAAAATCACTTCCGCTTCCAAGACTGTTCCCCCTTTCGGATATTATTGTCTTTTTCCTGTATAGGAACGAGGCTTCCATACAGGAAAAGGAGGAAATCCCACGGGATTTCCTCCTCTCTGATCATTTGAAACTATCCCGTATTCAAATGTACTGATTTAATTAATATTTACGACCTGCAAGGATTTCATCTGTCATTGTGATAGCATATTCGCTTTCGATACCCGGTGCACAGAATGCAGAGTCTTCTACCAGAGTAACTTCATCATATTCTTCGCCAGCTTCCATCTTTGCAATAACGCCTGCAACTGTTTCAGCCTGGATTGGGTTACATTCTACGTCACATGTGATCTTGCCGTCCAGTGTATACTGAAGTCCGTCATGTACAGCATCGAAGGAGATAAGGATAACATCACCGTCTACACCATATGTGATACCAGCTGCATCCATAGCATCCATTGCGCCGTATGCTTCATTATCGTTGTGGCAAACTACTACGTTGAACTGACCTTCATAAGATTTGATAAAGGATTCCATAACTTCCTGGCCACCAGCCTGTGTAAAATCACCAGACTGGGAATCAATGATGTTCCAGTTGTCATGCTCTTCAGCTACCTGATTGAAACCTGCGGAACGTCCCAGTGCAGCAGATGCTCCAACAGAACCTTCGATTACAAGAATGTTTGCATCAGCGCCATCAAGGTATTCTGCTAACCAGTTACCAGCTGTGATACCTTCATTTGTTGTGTTTGTTCCTACCCATGCATCATACAGAGAAGCATCAGCTTCGATTTCACGGTCAGCGATGATTACCGGAATACCAGCGTCCTGTGCTTCCTGAAGTACTGTATCCCATCCAGCAGACTGGATTGGAGCGATTACGATGTAATCCAGCTCTTCATTGATGAAGTTACGAACTGCTTCGATCTGAGCTGCGTTGTCGTTATCACAGTCAACCAGTTCCAATGCATATCCGTTTTCCTCTGAGAAAACATCCTGATAGTTCTGTGTGTTAGCTGTACGCCAGTCTGATTCATGTCCAACCTGAGCATAACCGATGCTGATCAGGTCGCCTTCTGCAGATGCGCTAACTGCCATAGCTGCTACCATAGTTCCACATGCAACTGTAGCTAATACTTTTTTCATTTTTAATTCCTCCTGTTAATAAATTTTACGTTCTCAGCCTTCTTGGCTATGGCAGAATCATAACCCTTTTTTCCAAAAAATGAAACCGATATTTCTTTGGAATCGGTACATTTTTTTTTGCCTTCCACCTGAAATTAATATTTTTTTGAAAAAAAGTTCGATTTTTATTTTTCTTTTCTGTTAATATGCACTATATTTTTGAGATTTTCTGTACAGGTATTGTAACAATTGCTTCTGTTCCTTCTCCGTAAGTACTGTTAATCCATAAATCGTAATTCACGCCATAATTCAGGCGAATACGCTGTGCTACATTATACAGGCCAAATCCTGCGGGCTCCTGCGTATCCCGCACATCCTGGTTGATGGTTCTGCGCACCTCTTTTAAGCGCTCCTGATCCATTCCGATGCCATTATCCGATACCGTGAATATCAGTTTATCCTTTTCCTGCCTTCCTTTTACAGAAATATAACCTTTTCCTCTCTTATTTTTGATGCCATGATATAAAGCATTCTCCACCAGAGGCTGTAAAGTAAGTTTCAGGATCTGATACTGATACATTTCTTCCGGAATATCAATTTCATATTCCAGAATATCCTGGTAACGAAACTGCTGGATCTGCAGATAGCTGTGTATGTGAGATTCTTCTTCCTGTACGCTGATATAATCTCTTCCTTTGCTTAATGTAGTACGGAAAAAATCCGACAAAGCCGTTACCATCGCTACCACCTGCTCTGTCTGGCCATCTTCTGCCAGCCAGATAATTGCATCCAGGGTATTGTACAGAAAATGTGGATTGATCTGTGCCTGCAAAAGTTTCTGTTCCGTCATACGAAGGTTCATCTGCTCTACCTTGATATCGCCAACAAGTTTTCCAATCTGTTCCATCATCTGGTTAAAGCCAGAACCCAGTTCCTGAATCTCTTCGTCATTATCCTCCAGCTGTGCCCTGGCGGAAAAATCTCCCTGACCTGCCTTTCTGGTTACTTTCAGAAGCTGGCTGATACCGCCGGCCACTCTGGTTACAATCCTTCGGCTGATCAACACAGCTATGATCAAAAGTGTCCCCATGACAATCAGGCTGACGGTAATGGCATTAATTACCTCTTCCCGAATCTCCTGACGCATATTTTCCAGATTAGTAGTCTCATAATAAATGTAATTCTGAATCTGCTCCTGTATCAGTTCTGTCAGAATCCTGATATCCATATCCAGTCGTTCCAGATTACGGTCATACATTCCTACAATCTGAGCATCCTGCTCTATCTCCGACACATGATCTTCCAACGTTCCCAGGGTACTCAGGATTCGTTTCAATTCATTTTTTTCTGTGGCATACTGAGCACTGTCATATAATTCCTGAAAATCTTTTCTGGCCGAATCAATTCTCTCATGAGGATCTGAGGAAAGCAATTCCTCTGCCCTTTCGGAATTGACCACAATAATATACATACTGTAATCCAGTTCCTCACGGAAACTGATATTATATTCATTTGCTTTTGTAATATTCCGGACTACATGATCATACCGCTGCGAAAACAGATTCATCGTAAACAGCAGGTAGATCATCATAACCGTCAGAGGAACAAAACATACCACCAACAGCCAGTTCAGCCGTAAATTTAATGAGATTTTTTTCCCATTCATTTTTTATCCCTGTTCTTTCCCACGGTTTTTATATTCCTTCGGGCTGCATCCTACCACTTTTTTAAAGATATAACTAAAATAATGGGAATCCCGGTATCCGACTTCATATCCGACTTCTGCTGTTCGCAGGGAAGAACACATCAGTAATTCCTTAGCCTTTTCAAGACGGACAGAAGTAAGGTATTCTACAAAGGTCTGACCGGTCTCTCCACTGAAAATCGTGCTGAAATAACTGGGACTGATATTTACCTGCGCTGCCACTGTATTCAAGGACATATCTTCTCTTGGATAATTGTTCTGAATAAAAGTTTTTGCCTCTTCAATCAGCACACTGTACTTTTTCTTTGCATGTCCATCCCTTAATTCCATAGCAGAGGAAAACAAATCCTGCATCAGCTTAGAAATAGTCCCCAGATCTGCCTCCCTGGCAGACGCAGCTGCAATCATCTCATTGATATCTCTGCACTTTTCGGGAAGTGCTTCCAGATCCATATCCATGCTTTTCAGGAAATCAGTCACAGTAAAAAACAGATCCATGATCGTATACTGTCTGAATAACAATGACTGAAGATTCTGTTCCCCGATATTCTCAAAATATTTTTCAAGGAAACTTTCCACTTCTTCCTGTGCACCGCTTTTCAAAAACTTCTCTACCAGTTCCCGTTCCGATTTCTTAGAATGCATCTGGCTGATATCAATCTTATCTTCTTTCAGAGAATGAGATTCTATCAAATCTTTGTATTCGATCAGTTTACTTTCTGATGTAAAGAAACGTCCCGCAAATGCCTTGGAAGCTTCCTGATAGGATTTTCTGATATCTCCTATCCTGTGCACAACGCTGCCAATTCCCCCATAGTATCTGACATTGGGATACGCTTCCAATAATTCACATAGCTGCTTCCTGCACGTTTCCAGAACAGCTTTTACATCCTCATCAGACTGCCCTTTTACCAGAAACGCCCAGCCTTCCGGACTTCTGTCAAAATCCAGAGCCATCTCCCATCCATGTGCCAGACTGGAAACTTTGTCTGAAACCTCTAAAACACCGGGAGCATAAGCCATAGAATCTTCATCCTGCATCACTTTAAAGAGAAAAACAATATAGGCAGATGCTGTAAAATCCATTCCCAGTTTCTGCCCCTGTTCCAGAAGATTTGCCGTGGATATCTTATTATAAGCAAGTACATTCCAGAGCTTATGCTTCTCCATCAGAATATCTTCTTCCATTTCTTTTTGATATCGTTCCCGAAGCTTTTCCTGTTCCTGCTCCTGTTCCACCAGCTGGGCTACTTTTTTTACCGCCTCCAAAAGCTTTCCGGAACTGATAGGTTTTAACAAATACTCTGTCACTCCAATGTTAATAGCTTCTTTCGCATAATCAAATTCATTGTATCCACTTAAAATAATTATTTTTATCTGAGGCAGTTCTTTTTTCACCAGCCTGCTCAATTCCAGCCCATCCATAAAGGGCATCCGGATATCTGTAATCAGAATATCCGGCTTTTCCTTCTTAATAAGCGGATAGGCCAGCTCTCCATCGCTGGCCTCTCCTACAAATTGAAATCCCTCCTGTTCCCAGGGAATATTATTTTTTATTCCGTTACGTATAACTACTTCGTCTTCTACTAAAAATACTTTTATCATAGTTTTATTTCTGTCCGTAATATGCGTTTGCTCCATGTTTTCTGAAATAATGTTTGTCCTGAAGCTCCTGCGGAGCAGGCTTAACATCCGGGTTCAGGATCTCACAGCGTGCAGCCATCTTTGCACATTCTTCCAGAACTACCGCATTATGGACTGCGTCATGTCCGTCCTTGCCCCAGGTAAATGGTCCATGGTTTTTGCAAAGTACTGCAGGAACTGCTTCATAATCACGGTCTTTGAACGCTTCTACGATGATGCAGCCTGTATTCTTCTCATATTCATCAAATTCTTTTCCTTCCAGTGTACGAACACATGGAACTTCCCCGTAAATGTAATCCGCATGAGTGGTTCCATAACATGGAATAGATCTTCCAGCCTGCGCCCAGCTTGTTGCCCAGCTGGAATGAGTATGTACGACTCCTCCAATCTTTGGAAAAGCTTTGTATAATTCAATATGTGTTGCTGTATCAGAAGATGGATTATATCTTCCTTCTACCTTATTTCCATTTAAGTCCATGATTACCATATCATCCGGAGTCAGTTTGTCATAATCTACTCCACTTGGTTTGATAGCAAAAAGGCCGCTTTCTCTGTCGATTTCACTTACATTGCCCCAGGTAAATGTAACCAGTCCATATTTGGGAAGAAGCATATTTGCTTCATATACTCTTTTTTTCAGTTCTTCTAACATGTCTGTTCCTCCTGTTTTGTTTTCAAAAGATGTTCGGATTATGCCAGAGGCATAGCTTCAATCACAGCTTTTTCTGCTGTAAGACCAGCTTTATAAACTTCGATAAATGCATCAAATCCTGCTACATCTGCCGGATCCGGAGCAATAGTTTCACCCTTCTGTCCTGCAAATACCTTATCTGCCAGATATACATCCAGAGTTTCTCCCTCTTCTTTGTTGAGCATATAAGAAGCTAAAAGTGCCATTCCCCATGGACCGCCTTCTCCTGCTGTTTCCATACAGGTTACAGGAACATTTGCTGCTGCTGCCATGATGCTCTGTCCAACGCCTTTTGTCTTAAAGAATCCACCATGTCCCATCAGTTCATCCAGTTCTACCTTTTCTTCTTTAAAGAGGATATCCATACCTATCTTTAAGGTTGCAAGAGCAGAATACAGGTGGCTTCTCATAAAGTTTGCCAGTGTAAACTTCGCATTTGGAGTACGCGCAAACATTGGACGTCCTTCATCAAATGCAGTAACACCTTCTCCTGAGAAATAGTTGTATGCCAGTAAACCGCCACAGTCCTTGTCTGCTTCCATGGCTTTGTTATACAGCGTTCCATAAAGCTGATTCATATCCACTTCCATACCCATAGCTTCCATGAACTGCTTAAAGAGTCCTACCCAGGCATTCAGGTCAGAAGTGCAGTTGTTGCAGTGTACCATAGCTACCAGACTTCCATCCGGAGTCGTAACAAGGTCAAGTTCTTCATGCGGTTTGGAAAGTTCTTTTTCCAGAACTGCCATAGTAAATACAGAGGTTCCGGCAGATACATTACCTGTACGCTGTTTTACCGAATTGGTGGCAGCCATGCCTGTACCTGCATCACCTTCTGCCGGTGCCAGAGGAATACCGGCTTTGAGTTTTCCGGAAACATCCAGCTTCTTTGCTCCTTCTTCTGTAAGGAAGCCTGCGTTTTCACCTGCAACCAGGACCTTCGGGAAGATGTCTCTTAATTTCCAGGAGAAATTCTTATCAGCAATCAATGCATCAAATTTGTCTACCATTGCCTGATCGTAGTCTTTTGTCTTAGGATCGATTGGGAACATACCGGAAGCATCGCCTACACCCAGAACCTTCTGTCCTGTCATCTGCCAGTGAATATAACCTGCCAGAGTCGTTACATAAGCGATATCCTTTACATGTTCTTCTCCGTTTAAGATTGCCTGATATAAATGTGCGATACTC
>JBJEMC010000043.1:0-3368 GCA_051879475.1 Muricoprocola sp.
AAGAAAAGAAAAACTGGATATCTATTATCCGGAGGTAGGGGAGGGGCCCTACCCAATGTTTATTGAGATTCATGGTGGGGCATGGTATTTTGGTCAGAAACGTTCCGTTGAGTTTGAACCTTTTTTACTTGGACGTGAGCGTGGTTTTGCCTGTATTTCACTTGAATATACTATGAGTCCAGAAGGACATTATCCATTACCGATTATAGAGATAAAATCAGCAATTCGTTTTTTGAAAAAGAATGCAGAACAGTATAATCTGGATCCCAATAAAGTTGTTGTATGGGGCGGTTCTGCAGGTGCACATCTGGCTGGATTGGCAGCAACGAGCTGTGATACAGGATATCTGGAGGAGGATATTAATCATCTGGAAGGTATTTCTGCAAAACCTGAAGTGCTGATTTTATGGTATGGTTGCTTCGACTATTACAGAAATGGTCGTTATCTGGAGGATTGGATTTATCAGAATTTCTTTGGTACAGAAGATCTGGAGTCTGTTAAGGGACAACTTGAAATGTCGAGTCCTCTTGCCCATATTACAGAAAATATATGTCCAACTATGATTCAACATGGATTGCAAGATTCGATTGTGCCGTATACTCAGAGTCTTGGATATTTCGAAAAAATCAGAGAAATGGGGGCGGAGAAAAAATGTTGCTTTGAATTGCTTCCAGAATGCGAACATGCAGATGCAGTACTATTCTCTGAAAAAAATGTGAGCCATATGTTTGATTATATTGAAAAAGTTCTGGAATAAAAACTGGATTTATGCGTAATGGATTTTTACATCTGTTACGCATTTTTTCTCTGCGAAGTAAAGAGGTAATATTAAATCCTCAGTGTAATGGAATCGTTAAAGAGAATGTTGTAGCTGTTTCTCTGATATAGAGAAATAAGACGTACTATTTCCATAGAAACATGGTTTATTTTGTTCTGTAAAGCAGATATAATCTTTTCATACAGCGGGCATACAGATGGTCAATGAGGGAGGAAACGGTTATGATGTATGATCTGGAAAAAGAAAAAAGAGAAGCGATAGAGGCCGGAAATCGGGCACTGGTAAGTCTCAGGGATGCTCAGGATAATTTAAGCAGCGCAAAGAACTGGGGCCTTTGGGATATGATGGGCGGAGGATTTTTTTCTACTATGGCGAAACGCTCCAAGATGGAAAAAGCCAGACAAAATATGGAACAGGCAAAATACGATCTGAAAAATTTCAGCAGAGAGCTGAATGATGTCAATATAGCGTGTCATCTGGATATTGAGACAGGGGATTTTCTATCTTTTGCAGACTGGTTTTTTGATGGATTTGTGGTAGACTGGATGGTGCAGGATCGGATCAATCAGGCTTCCCGGCAGGTAGCAGAAGCAATTCGCAGGGTAGAAGGAATCCTGAGACAGCTTCAGAATCAGTAAAATCCATTGGACGGATGGAGCTGCAGCCAAGGCTGAACGTATTACAAAGTGAGGGATTGCCCATGGAAGCATCGAGAAGAATATATTTAAGCCGTATAGCTGAAAAGATTGATGAAAACAGGATCTATGCAGAGAAGCTGGGCATAAAAAATAAATCGAAGATGAAGAAAACGGATGAAAAGAAAGATTTATCCGGTACATGAAAAAGGAGAATTAAGAATGTTGGGATTTCTATTTACGATAGGTATGTTATGGGTGTTTGGAAAATTACTCCTCATAGGGATAAAGGCAGCCTGGGGGATATCAAAGTTTTTGCTGACCGTGGTATTGCTGCCGGTGATTCTGATTGGAATGGTGATTGGCGGATTGATCTATCTGGCCGTTCCCATATTGCTGGTGATTGGGATTGTAGTATTTATTTCTTCAAGAGCGTAAAACAACAGACTTTTTTCGAGGTGGAAACTGCCAGAGTTTCTGCCTCTTTTTTTAAACCTGTTTTTTGTAACAATAAATCTGATGATTATAATTGAATTATCTGATATTAAAAAAATAATTAATTTATTCGCAGAAATAGTATTGACAAAATATAATTTTAGATGTACAATCAAACCATCAAAAGAAAAGAAAACTAACAAAAGAAATTTAAAATCAAAGAAAAGAGGTAGAGTCCAATGGCATGAGAAGTCTTGATATTAAAAAATCTCTTTAAGAGTTTATATAGATGGAAACTTTAGAAAGAAATTTATATAGCTGTTCATAAGGGGATGTTTTATATGAAAGGCAGAGGTCCATAAAGGATAAAAACCAAAATCTAAACAGGAGGTACGGTCCAAAGAAAACGTAACGAATCACCCCGCAATCTAAGAAAGTTGAAGGTGTAGACAATGAAATTGCTGGAATTTCACTAAAAGCCCGATCGAGAAGAAATATATCGATCGGGCTTAATTTTTTGTCTGATTGCTGGCAGGATAGATTTTTACATCTGCTGCACATTTCTGTTCTGAGAAGTAAGGAGGATAAGGAGTTGAAAAAGTATTCGTTGTGTTGATGTGGAATATGATATGGTGTCCAATAGAATTCCCCATAACGAGAGATCTGTGATATACTACAGCTATCAGACGATGAGAGATGGGGGAATGCCGAGAGGAACCAATCAGAAATTCAAATTATAGAGTGATTTCATGCTATACCTTTGACGAGGAAGTATTTCAGACTTTGAAGGTACTGAGGGTTGAGACATATTTTATAAGCGAGGTGAGACAGAATGGTAAAAATCCGATGTGTTGTAGAACGTATTACCTATCAGAATCCTGAAAATGGCTATTCTGTCTTAAAGTGCGCCGTAAAAAACTATAATGAACTGATGACTGTTGTTGGTAATCTTTTGGATGCCGCTGTTGGATCTGTTCTTCTGATTGATGGCAACTGGAAGGTGGATGCGAAGTATGGCAGACAGTTCCTGGCGGAGCGCTGGGAACGTCAAAAAGAAATCAAGAATGTTATGCTTTTTTTGCAGGATCATGGTGTCAGCACAGCTTTTGCGGCGAAGATTTATCGCCAATATGGAAATGAAAGTATTCCGAAGGTAAAGGAAAATCCATTTCGTCTGGCGGATGATATCTGGGGCATCGGATTCAAGACGGACAATTACGATAAGGAAGTATTTAATGGTGATATTGGCATTATTGAGTCCGTGAATCTGCAGGATCGGACGCTTTTGGTGAACTTTGATAATCGCAGCATTGAGTATGATGCTACCGAACTGGATGAGCTGGTACACGCGTATGCCACAACGATTCATAAGGCGCAGGGGTCGGAATATCCTATAGTGGTTATGCCAGTGCTAATGAATCATTTTGTCATGCTGCAGAGAAATCTGGTGTATACCGGAATTACCAGAGCAAAGAAGATACTGGTTATGGTTGGTACAAAGAAAGCTCTTGCCTATGCAG
>JBJEMC010000044.1:0-3362 GCA_051879475.1 Muricoprocola sp.
GCATGTTGGCGCAAGCAAAACTCGGGTTTTGAGAGAGTACGTCATCAAAACACCTCGAGGTTTTCGGTTACTTCATTGTAACACAATGTTCATATATCCTTAAATCAGGGGTGGCCCTGCTCGGTAGAGCAGGGTCATTTCGCGTGTTTAGGGAAGTTGAAAAAGCGGTAGTGAACCGTATGACACAATTCGACAAAACTCACAAAGTTTTTATAAAAATAAAAAAATTATATTTTTTTGTAAACATTTCTACTTATAGTTTTCCACATGAAAACACGTGGAAAAGCTTATAAAATCGAGTTATACACGCAATTATCCACATTATCCACACGGATGTGGATGGGATAACTGGTTTACATAGGTTTTTTACAGAATGAATGTTCTGGTAACAATTCACAAATAGACATAATTATTAAGAAAGTGTTACGGTATTGACTTTTAACAGATACTTCGATACGATAAGGACATTCAAAAGAGTAAAAAGATAAGGGTCCCGGGATGGCGAAAATGGTCATGATTGTGGACGAAGGAGGAAAAGTGAGATTAAGAAATATTCCAAGAGCGAACAGCGTGATCGCTGCCAGTCCCATGGTGATTCAGGAACCGAAGGAACAGAAAGGAAAGTGGAGAGAAGTATTTGGAAATGACCATCCGATCTACATTGAAGTAGGAATGGGAAAAGGCCGTTTTATTACGGAGATGGCCAAAAGACATCCGGAGAATAATTATATAGGGATTGAAAGATACACCAGCGTGCTTTTAAGAGCAGTGGAAAAGATTCAGGGGAAGGAACCTCTGGATGAGGAACGAAGAGAAGCTTTGCCTGAGAATCTGCTTTTTATCTGCATGGATGCAGCAGAACTTCCGGAAGTCTTTGCCAAAGATGAAGTAAACAGAATCTATCTGAATTTTTCAGATCCATGGCCGAAGGAACGCCATGCCAGAAGACGACTTCCATCCAGAGAATTTCTGGAAAGATACAATCAGATTCTGACGGCGGATGGAACGGTGGAGTTTAAGACAGATAACAGAGGCTTGTTTGATTTTGCACTGGGAGAGGTGGAACCGGCAGGATGGCATCTGGATATGTACACCTTTGATCTCCACGCAGAGGAAGAACTCATGAAAGATAATGTGATGACAGAATACGAGGAGAAATTCTCCTCCATGGGAAATCCAATCTGTAAATATATTATCTCCAGATAAATAAGCCAGGGCGCATTTAAAGTACAAAAGATGTTATATTGGAAAAGAAGGGATATTCAGTGAAGAAAAAGTGGATAAGCAAAATTGCGGCGATGGCAGCAATCGGAGCAGTATCAGTTTCTGGAAATGCATGTGCAGAGGAAAAGACTAACAGCATGATACCTTTTCGGCCTTATTCTGATGCGGAGTATGCAAGGATCAATGGCCTGGAATATGAAACAGAAGAGGAAACGCAGGAAGAGACAGAAGAAGCAGAAGTGTCCGATATCATCTTTGTAGGAGATTCCAGGATTGTAGGGATGGCAAATAATGTAGGGGGTTATTACTATATTGCCCAGACAGCGCAGGGCTATGACTGGCTGGTAAATACGGCACTGGCACAGACAGAAAGCGCCATGGCAGAGTATCCTGAAGCGGCAGTGGTATTTTGTCTGGGGGTCAATGACCTTGGAAATATCGACAATTATATCAGTTGTTATCAGGATTTTATTGGCCGTTACCCAGACAGAAGTATCTATTTTCTCTCAGTAATGCCTGTGGATGATGAGCAGGCGCAGCAGAAGGGATATCTGGTGGAAAATGATGAGATTGCCGCATTTAATGATGCGCTTGAAGCGGCATTTCCGGATCAGTATCTGGACATCTATTATTATATGCAGGTAAATGGGTTTGCGGCAACAGATGGAGTCCATTATGACGGAGGAACCTATGCTATGATACAGGATTATGTGCAGTATATGGTATTGAAATAGTTTTTTCCTATAAGGGGGGATATGATATATGAAGGGGATGTATAAGAAAGCATTTGCAATGATGATGGCAGCAATGATGGTTTGCACAGGAAGCATAGTATCTGTAATGGCAGAAGCGGAAACAGAGACCGTGGAAACACAGAAAGAATCTGCAGAATTTTCTGCACAGCTGACAGATCTGCTGGCAGAGCAGAGCGATGGTAATGTTCTGGTATCCGGTTTATCTGTGAGAACGGCTCTTGCCATGCTTGCTCAGGGAGCGACAGGAGAGACCTTAAAAGAACTGGAAGAACTTCTGGGAATGGATCAGGAATCATTAAGAACAGAAGCACAGGAGCTGCTGTGGCAATACAATGCCCTGGAGGAAGTGACCCTTTCCATGGCAGATGGTCTCTGGACGAATCAGGATCTGGTTGTAAAAGAAGAGTATGTGAAGCTTCTGGAAGAATATTTTGAGGCAGATGCCAGGGAAATGGATTTTACAGAAAGCGGCTCTGCGGATGAAATTAATCAGTGGATTTCAGAGAAAACCCATGGTCTGATAGAGAATGTGATCGATGCAGACATGTTAAAAGATATGCAGGCAGTGCTGGCGAATGCACTGTATTTCAAAGCAGGGTGGGCAGATCCATTTGACTCTCTGGAAGAGCAGGATTTTCATAATCAGGATGGAACAGTAACTTCTGTGGAAATGATGAGCAGCACAGAAGAAACGTATCTGGAAAATGAAGCCGCAACCGGATTTATGAAACCATACAGTGAGGGTATGGTATTTGTAGGAATCCTTCCAAAAGAAGAAGGAGAGTTTACGCTGGAAGAACTGGATCTGGACGGCCTGGTTCAGTCCAAGACACAAGATTATGATGTAGATATCAGCCTTCCAAAGTTTAAGATAGAATGCGGCGCATCCTTAAATGATGCACTGAAAAAAATGGGTCTGGAAGCAGTGTTTACAGATGCAGCAGAGTTAGACGGCATTTCTGAAACAGAACTGCAGGTGTCAGAAGTGATCCATAATACTTGCATGGAAGTCGATGAAAACGGAACAGAGGCTGCGGCAGCCACTGTGATCATGGTCAGCAAGATGGCATTCATGCCGGATAAAGAAATAAAAGAAGTGATTCTGGATCGTCCATTTGCCTTTGGAATCTATGATACAGAACATGACCAGTGGATTTTTACCGGAAAAATGGTGCAGATGGACTAGGTAGCAAGGAAATCATATCACGCATAAACTAAATTAATCCTGAATATGGAGCTGATTATGCGAAGAAAAAGATTCCGTACCCGCGTTGCCTTGATGTTGTATGACAGACAGATCAGCGGCCAATGGTTCGCCAGGTGGAAGAAATCCTATCTGGAAGTAAGAAAAATTTTAAATGGAGAAAAAAGATAAAAAGCTGT
>JBJEMC010000045.1:0-17645 GCA_051879475.1 Muricoprocola sp.
AAACTTGAGAAGCCCATAGTCCGGAAGGCTCCTGCGGGAGCCTTTCGTTATTTATAGGAAGATAATAAATGAGGATTAGGATATGAAAACAGTAGGTATTGATATTGGAACAACAACGATAAGTGGTGTCGTCCTGGACAGTACAGAGAAAGAATCGGCAAAGATTCTGGAAGCAAAAACAATAGAAAACGGTTGCTTTATCGCGACAGAAATGGAATGGGAAAGGATACAGGATGCAAATACAATTGTAAAAAAAGCAGTAAATCTCCTGGATGATTTCCTGGACAGGTATCCGGATGTTGAGCGAATCGGGCTTACAGGACAGATGCACGGAATCGTTTATGTGGATAATGAAGGAAAATGTGTCGGACCGCTATATACATGGCAGGATGCCAGAGGAAGTATTTGTGATGAGAAGCAAATCCCTTTAACAGAAGAAATCCAGAAAACATGTAAGATCAAAGCTGCATCAGGATATGGACTGGTTACACATATTTATAATGTCAGACACAACCTGATTCCGAAATCTGCTGTCAGTTTCTGTACGATCATGGATTATTTTGGAATGCATTTGACCGGACGGAAAAAGCCATTGGTACATGCGAGCAATGCTGCAAGTTTTGGCTTTTTTGATGGCAGGAGGATGTGTTTTGAAAAAGAAAAACTGATTGAAATGGGAGTGGAAGAAAACTGCCTGCCGGAGATTTGTACAAAGATAGAAAAACTGGGTACATACAGAGATTGCGTGGTTACAACGTCAATCGGTGATAATCAGGCAAGTTTTCTGGGGGCAGCCGGTGATGAGGATAATACCTTACTGGTGAATATGGGTACTGGCGGTCAGATTTCTGTTCTTTCCAGTCAGTATTTTTCAGAAGATGGGATTGAAGCAAGACCTTTCCTGAATGGCAAATATTTACTTGCCGGAGCATCCTTGTGCGGAGGAAAAGCTTATGCACTTCTGGAACAGTTTTTCCGCAGATTTGTAAAAGAAGCAACCGGGATGGATCGGCCATTATACGAAGTTATGGAGCAGATGGCAAGAACAGGAAAAGAGTTAAATGCTAAGAGGGCTGCAAACAGGAAACTTAAAGTAGAAACAACCTTCGATGGTACAAGGTTAAATCCGGACAGCAGCGGCAGTATTACGCATTTATTTTCCGACAATTTTACACCGGAAGCTCTTATTTATGGAGTTCTGGAAGGCATGAGCGCAGAATTGCACGGAATGTATGAGACGATTCAGAAGGGAACGAATATCAAAATCAGGCACATGATCGGTTCAGGAAATGGCCTGAGAAAGAATCCGGTCCTCTGTGAAATTATAGAAGATATGTTTAAGGCTGAACTTACTTTGGCAGAATGTGAGGAAGAAGCTGCTACAGGAGCAGCGCTAAGTAGTATGTATTTGGCATATTAATGAGCAGACTGCTGTTGCGTATGATATCTGTTGCGTCGTGGTGAAAAAAAGGATATACTCATATTATCAATATGAAGGAGGATGCGCAAGTGGGACAGTTTTTAAACAGCAAGGAACCATACGACAAATTCAGAACAGTTATGAATGGTACGTATTTTGTTGATAAATCTGAAATACTGGAAGAACTGATTCCGGCACTGCAGCAGGAACAGAGATTTTTCTGTATTACCCGTCCGAGACGTTTTGGAAAAACTGTTATGGCGAACATGATAGCTGCCTTTTTTGAAAAATCGGATGAGAACTCTCTGTTTAACAACCTTCATATATCAAAATATGATCAGTATAAAAATCAGGTGGGACAACATGATGTTATTTATATTGATTTCAGTGAAATGCCCAGAGAATGCAGCAGTTATCGGGAGTATATAACACGGATCCAGGATGGGCTGTTCAGAGATATCAGAGAGGCATATCCTGAAATAAACATAGAAATGGATATGGCAGTCTGGGATATTCTGTCTCTGGTGTTTAACAGGACTGGACATAAATTTATTTTTGTAATGGATGAGTGGGATGCGGTTTTTCATATGGATTTTGTTACAGAAAAAGACAGAGAAAACTATCTGCTTTTTCTGAAACTTTTGCTGAAAGGGCAGAGTTACGTAGAACTTGCATACATGACAGGAGTTCTTCCAATTGCTAAGTATTCAGATGGCTCTGAGCTGAATATGTTTCTGGAATATAATATGGCAACCAGAGTCAGATTTAGTGAATATTTTGGCTTTTCTGATGAGGAAGTAGATATGCTTTACCAGCGGTATTTAAAGAAAACAAAAAAGCCGCAGATTACCCGTGAAAGTCTGCGGGAGTGGTATGACGGATATCATACAGCTGCCGGGGAAAGGCTGTATAATCCGCGTTCTGTGGTGTGTGCATTAACAGATAACCAGATATCGAATTATTGGGTGAGCTCCGGCAAATATGATTCTATTTTCACATATATCAGAAACAATATAGATGAGATTCAGAATGATCTGACTTTGCTGTTTGCCGGAGAAAAAATACCGTCAGGTATTCAGGAATATGCGGCCACTGCGCAGGAATTGAAGACAAAAGAAGAAATATATTCAGCGATGGTCGTATATGGACTTCTGACATATGATAATGGAATGGTATTTATTCCAAACAAAGAGATTATGGGAAGTATTCTGGCGGCGGGAATCGGCTATGATAAAGAGACAAAATAACATGCATGTAAGGTGGAAGAATTGTAAAACGGTGTGGACTGGAAATGTGTCCCCGTGGCACGATTGAAAGGGTGTGAATCCAAAGAAAGATTCACACCCTTTTGCAATATCTCATTTATTTTTTCCCTCTGGTTTGTATGTTGAAATACTTTTCAGTAATTTATGCGATGTGCAGTAACTATAAATGCAGGCAATGCTCTCTGCAATCCAGAACGCATACCATCCATGTGAAATGCCAAGAATTTTTATAAAAATCCAGAGACAGGGAACCAGTAAAATGAGCTGGCGTATAGCAGCACTGACCATATTGATCATACCATTGCCAAGTCCGGAAACAAAATATCCGCACAGGATCGTGATTGCAGCCAGAACAAAGGAAACCGAGATGATCTTCAGTGCCGGAATTCCAAGAGCCAGCATTTCCTGGCTTGCGGAAAACAGCTGCAGTAATTTTCCGGGGAAGCACCAGAAGATGATGGTTCCACATAAGGCAATTACTGCTCCGGTAGGAAGTAAAATATTCCATGTCTGTTGCACTCGCTGGAAATTTTTTTCGCCATAATTATATCCAACAATAGGAATTGCTGCCTGTCCCAGACCATTGATCGGCATCATCAGGAAATTTTGCAGTTTATAGTAGATACCGAAAAAAGCAACTGCTGTTGCAGAAATGTGAAGAAGGATACTGTTTACTGCAAAAGTCATAATACTTCCGATTGCCTGCATAATGATCGTCGGAAGTCCTACACGATAAATATCAGTTACATCCTGCCATCTGAAATGATAGTTTCTTAAATTCACATGGATGACTGGATTTCGGAAACGATTGAACAGCAATGCTGCAATGGCACCGACCATTTGTCCGATAACAGTTGCGATTGCCGCACCGCGGATTCCCATTGCAGGGCAGCCAAACAGACCGAATATCATGATAGGATCAAGGATAATATTCAAAACAGCACCTATGATCAGAGAAATCATAGATAAGACGGTGTCGCCAACAGCCTGTAACAGTCGTTGCCCATAAGTTTGCAGAAAGATTCCCCAGCAATAAACAAGATTGATGGAAAGATATTGTCTGCAAAGGGCTTGAAGCTCCGGATCGGATGTCATTTTAGAGGCAATGGTATCGGAGAGAAAAATGCCGACCATTGAAAAGAAAAGGGATGTAAGGAGCATTAAAAAAAGTCCGGTTGTGGCGGCCTGACATGCTTCTTCTGGTTTGTGTTCTCCAATCTTTCTGGAAAGCAGGGCATTTAGTCCTACAGCGGTACCGACACCTACGGCAATCATTAAGAACTGAACCGAATAGACCAGGGACGCAGCGGTCAGGGCAGTTTCAGATAGTCTGGCTACAAAGATACTGTCAACAATATTATAGAGTGACTGTACAAGTAAGGACAGCATCAGAGGAACTGCCATTGTGTACAGTAAAGGACGGATTGGCAGTTCTGCCAGTTTGTTTCTGGTATTCATAAGACCTCCTTATGGCATTGTAAAAAAATAAGCGTGAAATCTGGGAGGACAAGCAGATCCTCATGATTTCACGCTTTTACAAGCCGGCTTTTGTTTTATTTATTATTTTTTTCGTGCACATTATAAACGAAAAAGAAGAGAAAATGCAAGGAAAATTTTGTTTGGAAAGAAAAAATTGCTTACATTTTTGAAAGAAACAAAGTATAATAAATCATACAAAACCAAGTACAATTTACATGAAAATCAGGGATCATTTCATTCAAATTTACTGAGTGAAAGATCCTTTTTTTGTTTATGTGATGTATCTGTAAAATGAAAGAGAGGTAGCTATCATGAAAAGAATTAAAGCAGCTTGTATCACTCAGACATTGTGTTTTTCCAACCACGACGGAGAAATGACAGAGTATGCAAAAAACGCAATTGTACAGGAATGTGAGAAATACAAAGCTCAGTTGGAAAAGAGTGGTACGAAGTACAGAATCTTATCAGAAAAAACGAACGAGGATGGCTCTATTATCATTGAGATTAAGAAACAGTATAATTCTTCTCCAGTTGGTGATTATCTGAATGAAATGATCTAGAACCAGTGGGGCGGAGAAAGTGGCACAAATAAGCCAGGAAACACGTCCCCGTGGCACGAATATATATAAATAAATCCATTTCTGGAGAATTCTATGGATCAAAAACTGGAAAACCTGTTAAATCTTTCTCTTGCAGCAACGCCCGCAGAACGGGATAAATCAGACAGTTTGGAGGTGGGATTTAGCAGACAGTCGCGAACCTGGGATCTGATCGTAAAATATAATGGGAATTTAAAGCAAATCCGGGAAGAGATTCCCGATATACGTGCAGTGGAATTAAGCGGAGGCTTTGCCATTATCACAGTAAGACAAGATCTGATTGACATTTTATCAGATTATCCTGAAATTGAATATATTGAAAAACCAAAGAGGCTGTTTTTCTCTGTTGCGCAGGGGAAAAGAGCCTCTTGTATTGACCAGGTGCAGTTAGAATTACCCGGCGGTCAGGGGCTTTTCCTTACAGGAAAAGGAATCCTGGTTGCGGTAATAGATTCTGGAGTGGATTATACACATCCGGAATTTCGAAACGCAGATGGTACAACAAGAATTCGGGCAATCTGGGATCAGACGCTTTCGCAAGAGGCATCGGATTCCGAGAAACAAATGGAAGGAAGCGTTCCTCTTGGAAAGGAATTTTTACAGGAAGAGATCAATCAGGCACTTTTATCCGGGCAAAGACTGCCGACGATAGATTTAAGTGGACATGGAACACAGGTTCTGGGAATTGCAGCAGGAAATTTTGGTGTGGCACCTGATGCCGAGATTCTGGTGGTAAAACTTGGAACACCAGAACCGGAAGGCTTTCCCAGAACAACAGAATTGATGATGGCAATAGAATATGTGTATCAGAAAGCAAGAGAACTGGGCCTGCCGGTTGCCATTAACTTAAGTTTTGGAAATGTATATGGTCCGCATGAGCCTTATAATTAGGGGAAGAATAAAGAAAACACTGATGTTTCCTGCGTTTGCGGACATTCAGTGTTTTACTTTTTTTCATCTTTAGATGTAGTTTTGGTCTTATAATACTCTGTCAAAATCATGTTGATCTGCTGGGAACGTGTGCGGAAGTTATCTTTTGCATCTTTATCAATCTCAGCGACCAGTTCTTTGGACAGGGTAGTGTAGACCTGGACATTGTTGGAACTGATAGCCATGTGGTACCTCCAGTTTAATATAATAGCCTTATTCTACCATACTTCTTTGAGAGGAGCAATCTTAACTGAAAACAGATGCATTATTTGATATAGATTCACATAAACTAAAAAGGGTATATTCACCTTGACAAACTTGTTTGGAAAGGCTATGATATACTCAGTGATCGCACTATGGAAACTTGAGAAGCCCATAGTCCGGAAGGCTCCTGCGGGAGCCTTTCGTTATTTATGGAAATAAATTTGCAGAACTAATGAAAGGTGGTGGAAGACTTGGAGAAAAAGCAATTTCTAACATATGATGAACAGATTACTTTTCTGGAAGAAAAGAAAGGTCTGATGATTTCTGACAAAGAATATGCTAAAAAGATATTGCTTAAAATCGGGTATTTTCCACTGATTAACGGTTATAAAGAAGTCTTTAAGCAGTCGATCAATGATCAGTTCCAGAAGGGAACAACGTTTGAAGATATCTATGAGTTGTATAGCTTTGATAATGATTTACGAAATATTTTTCTCAAATACATATTAATGGCAGAACGAAATATAAAATCATCGTTATCATATCATTTTTGCAAAGAATATGGAGATTTGCAGTCAGACTATCTGAACGTGAACAATTATGATTATACAGGCAAGAAGAAAAATGTCATAAATAAAATGGTAAAGATTATGTCTGGGCAGTTACGATATGACAGCGATTATGTTTATATTCGGCATTATATGACTACATACCAATATGTTCCATTGTGGGTGTTAATGAACGTTCTTACGATTGGACAGTTATCAAAAATATATGCCAGTCAGAAAGGTCGTATACAGATTAAAGTCTGCCAGGACTTTGGTCCTCTGAAAGTAAATGAGATGGGTAAAATGCTGGCGGTTATGACAAAGTTCAGAAATGTTTGTGCTCATAATGATCGTCTGTTTGATTTTCGTACAAAAGATGCATTGCTGGATAGAAATATTTATGAACGCTTATTGATTCCTAAAGAAAAAGGTCGTTACAAATATGGTAAGAATGATCTCTATGCACAGGTTATTATTTTAAAATTATTATTATCAGATGAAGATTTCCGTGTTTTCTTTCATGATTTAAAAGTATGCTTCAAAAAGTATCCGATTCATAAAGAAATACTTGAGAAAATGGGATTCCCAGAGAAATGGGAACGGATTGGGAGAATCAAGAAATATACAAAATCAGATATGTATTAAATTTTAACAGGACTGTTGTTTGATAGAAAATGTATCATCTATGGAGCAACCGTCCTTTAAGTTATAGTCCTTTTTATGAGAACTATAATTCCATATCATGTGATTTTTTCTTAGATCGAACAGGCTGATTTCTTCGCATTTCCTGTTTTCGCTGATATTCAAGTTCCCATGCCCGATGAGAGAAAACATCAGGATCTTCCACATTAAGATAGTCTATCTCTTCAGCTGCAATGTCAAGGCGGTGATAGTCATAATATTTACCAAAAGTTGTTTTGAGTTGGTCGATAAGCTTATTCTGAAAATCTGGACGGATCTGGATTCGGGTGTCCAGTAATTCTGTATATTGCTCTGGTTCCGGAAGAAATGATTCTTCACGGAAAGCCGCTGCATCTTTTTTGAGCTTTGCTTTGAGGGTGGTATCCTGAGAATCCAGTATTTCCAGATTCTTGTTCATCTGGTCATATTTCTTGGAAAGATTGGTCATGTCTTTATCTGTGGAACATTCTGCCTGAAATATCAGTTGTTCTTTCCGGGATTTCAGTTCTTCTATTTCTTCCGTTACTGTGGTTAGCTGTTGATTCAATTTTATATGCTGGATAGGATTCAGAATACTGGTTTTATCCTTCTGTAAATTCAGTTCTTTCTTTTCAGCGATTTTGGCTTTGAGCTTTTTCTTAACGGTATTGTATTTATTCAGGATGGGATGAAAGTGCTGTATCCAGTCATGGATCACTTCTTTTTGCATTTCATTGTGAAGCAAATGATATTGAGTAAAAATCATATGATTTCGGATAGATTCCATCGTTTCTGCAATGACAGGAATAGATCTTTCCACGGCCTGCGCCAGCTTAGCAACCTGTGCTTTTAATTCCCGGAGCATTTTATTATCGGCACGAATCTGGCGGTTGATCTCACAGCGGTCGGATATCACACCTTTCTTTTCCATATTCTGAGCAATATAACCCTCATGAATGGTAGGCTGTTCGGTGATTCCCTGATCTGCGAAGCTGCGGTGATCGATGGATGTTTGTATCTGATTTTGGGCAAGCATTTTATTTACAGCCTCTGCCCAATTTTCTCTCCAGAGACAGATTTGCTCTTCGCTGTTCCACCTCTCGGAAATGGGATTTTGTCTGCCGTATCGGGTGCTTTTCGGATGCTTGTCCACACGTTCATATCCTTTTTCCAGTGCTGCAGATGGAGTCAGATATATTTTCTTCTTGCCTGCCTGATAGCGGTATTGCTTTTCCCATCCTTCCATTTGCGCTTCTTTAAATTCTGCGGCAGTAAATCCTTTTTCTTTACCATCTTTTATACAAAGATATTCTTTTTCTGTTTTATACTGCCATGTCCCGTTTTCGTTCAAGGGACGGACAGTAAGAAGAATGTGTGCGTGAGGATTGTGACCGTCGGTATCGTGGATGGCAAAGTCGGCACACATTCCCAGATCTAGAAAGTTCTTTTGAATAAAATCCCGAAGGAGAGAGATGTTGCTGTCGGTATCCAGTTCTATGGGAAGAGCCACAACAAATTCTCTCGCCAGTCGGCTGTCTTTTGTTTTTTCAGCAGCTTCCACAGCATTCCAGAGCTGTTCCCGGTTTTTCCATTCAGGTGGAGCCATTGGTGGAAGCATTACTTCCTGATATACCAGCCCATGTTTTCGTGTATAGTCATGCTGGATGCCATCATAATCATTATACATCCGGCTGCAGCTCATATAGGCGGAAGCGGCAACGGCAGACCGCCCGGAGCCCCGGCCGACAACCTTGGCTTCCATATGGTAAATTGCCATAGGCATGAACCTCCTTTCTGTGATGGTGTATGATTTGAATTCGTCTTTTAGGGGACTTTGGTTTTATTCAAAACTGAATAAAAGTTGCCGGTGGCAGGTTTTATCAGGCAGCCATATCCGGTAAGTGTTTTTTTCGGAGTGTTTCGGAAAAATACGAAATACTGACAATCGGATAGCAGCAGATTGTAATGGCTGCATAGCCGGTGTTGCCTGCAACAGCGGATAGCCCTCGGCAGAGCGCACGAGCCTGACCAACGGGAAGGATACCACCGCCCAAGGGGCCCCCGCAAAGCCTGCTTTGTGGGGAGAGGAGGAGCAAGGAAGTGTCCGTAGTTTTCGCCACAGGCGGAAACGAAGGTAAGCGGACTTTGCGACGACGAGGTGGTGAGTAAGTGCGCCCTTCGGGAGTAGAATTCTGGTATCTACAGCCCTCGTAGCCGGATCAGAAGTTCCCGTTTCAGGAAATCTAAATCCATCTCCCGGACATGCGGAGCAACGCTTTCAAGAATAGCCCCTTCCTGGATCAACCTGTGTGTTCTGGCATTCCGTTCTTTTTTCCGGTTTCTTGCTTCGGCTTCCTCCTGTCGGTGCTTTGCCTGCAAAAGTGCTTTTTCTTCTGGTATCATAGCTTTTTTATTTGCCATGTCTGGCACCTCCTTTTTTTATGCCCGTTTCTGGGCTTTTGTGGTTTTAATTTTTCATAACTGGTACTGATTTTTCTGGAAGTAGCAGCGATACATTCAATCAATGTGCATCAATGGAGAGAGTAGTATCGCCGCTAAGGGATTATGGGTATCATGTGATACCAATTTCTGTTATTTTTGATACAGAATGTCATTGCAACAATATTTTTTTTGCTTCCTGTAGATTTGCAGAGGTATTGTCTTTCCGGATATTACGGTTGTTGATCCGGATGGGAACACAGCGTTCCAAGATCCTGTCATAGATTCGGCTGTGCGCCCTGTCAGTTGGATTGTTCAATTCTTCCAAGGTGAGATTGGTCGTTACGATCAGTGGCTTTTTGCTGCGATAACGGCTGTCGATCACATTGAATACCTGTTCAAGGGCAAATTCAGAGTTCCGTTCAATCCCAAGGTCATCAATGATCAGCAGGCTGTATCGGTTCAGGCTGTCGATAAACTGGTTCCTGTATTCAAAATGCATTCCGCTCAGGGTATTCAGAATCCGGGAAAAATTTGTCATCAGCACCGGGACACCCTTTTCCAGAAGGGCATTGGCAATACACCCTGCAAAGAAGGATTTGCCGGTACCTACATCTCCCCAGAGGAGAAGACCGGAGGAGCGGGCTTTCATATCGTCCCAATTTTCTACATATTTGTGGGCAAGATGCATTTCCGGATTGATGCCGGTATCTTTTTCAAAGGTATAATCATAAAGAGACTTATCCTGTAACCCGCTGGCTTTCATCCGCTCGATCTCTGCCTGTTTTTCTGATAGTTTCCGTTTGGCTTCTTCCTGGTCATAGATTTCCTGCTGACATTTACAACGGATGGGAGGCATGAATACCCTGCCCTGCAGCGTGTATCTGCCCTGCCTTGGAGTATGGCATTTTGTGCAGTAGATCAAGTGGTCGAATTCATTCAAATATTCATCCGGCTGTAATTCCCTGTTTTCAAACTGATTTGTAAATTCGTCTGTAAATTTTTTCATAGTGTTTCATATTCCTCGCTTTCGTAATTTCTCTGCCGGGCAGGAGGACGGTCTTGCCTTGCCCAGCTGATGATGGTGGCTGCATGGTTCTGGTATTGTTTTCCGGTGGAAGCCATGTAGCCGGATAAACGTTCAATGTAATCCTGCCAGTCAGGGACTGCCTGTTTGAGTTCTTCCAGTTCCTTTTCTGACAGGAAGACATTTTGAAAATTTCCATAGGGAGAGCGTTTTTCCTGACTCTCTCTTTTTGATAAATCGTTTTTATTTCTCTCTTTCTTATTACCGGACAGTTTTCTGTCTGTCTCAGAGAAAGAATCCTGTCTGTCAGCCGGACAGTTTTCTGTCTGTCTTACGGAAAGAATGTTGTCTGTCTGGCAGAATGCTTTTTCCGGGAATTTCACATAGATCCGGTTCGGATGTCCGGCACCCTGGCGTTTTCGGAGGATCAGATCCTGTTTTTCCAGTGCGGCCAGGGATGTTTTAATGGTCATCTGGCTTTTGTGGAGGATTTCTGCCATGGATTCGATGGTAAAGTAAAGGAACACATGACCGGATTCATCCGTCCAGCCTTCGTTTTTCAGGGAAAGTCTTGCACGGTCAAGCAGAACCATATAGAGCAGTTTCGTTGTTTCATTCAGCTCCATATCCAGAAGGAACCGGGGAAATACCATATAAGGCGGCAGGCTGGTGTCTGTTGTCAAAAATTTGGTCATGTGTTCACCTCCTTACCTCCCGTTATTCTCCGAGAAAATCCCAGTCTACATCTGATTCCGGTTCAGATTCTTCCGGTGCAGGAAAGGATGCCCTGTTTTGGGGCTCCCTTTGTGTCAGTCCTGCTGTCAGCCCGGAGAGGAAGAGGGGAAGCGCCTGTTTCAGGCTCCTTTCCACTGCCTCCACGATCTGGTTTACAAAAAGTTCTTCCCGTTCCCTTGTTTCCAGATAAGGGTCTTCCTGTGTGCGGTAATAACGGTCAAAATAATCGACCAGGGCGAGGGCAATTACATGGCTGTAGGATTTGAATTCCTGCTTGTCCATGGTCTGCAGATATTCCCATGCTTTTCTTTGCAGGTCTTTCTCCAGATTGAAGCGGAGGTTTGTGCTTCGGATGTTGTTTCGCATCGGCTATTCCCTCCTTTTCAGGCTCATCTGCGCCAGATATTCGTAGCCTTTCGCTGTGGCACAGATATCATCAAGGATTGTGACACGGGCTTTGTCATACGTTCCGAAATTGCGGATCAGGCATCCGCCACCGCCAACCACATACAGCCGCATCAGGTCAGGGTTGTATTCGTATTTGCGGAGTGTGGCGAAAATATCAGCTACATACTGTCTGGCAACTGCTGTTATGCAGTCCAGATACGGAGTGGCAATATCAGCTGTTCCGAACCGAAGAATCTGCTCCACAGTCGATTCCTCGATTTTTACTCCAAACTTGTCCAGAATGGCATTCTTTGCGGCAATCATGCACTGGTTTACCCCGAATTTTTCTGTCCAGCAGCGGCTCTCCTGTGCTTTTTTGTTGTTGATATACAGGATATTCATGGTCCCGTTTCCGATATCTGCAAGGAGATTGGTTCCCTTAAAATCTCCCAGATGGTTCACAACAGCCGGATATCCCTGTGGGTAAAGACTGCATCCCACAAAGCGGATGTGATAGTCTTTGCTGTTAAATGAGAAGCGGACTTCCGGGTTTTGGAGCAGGTAGGAGCGGAATGCCTCTCTCTGGTTCCGGATCCATGTCAGGGGAAGTCCGGCAGCCAGATGGACATCTGCTTCATGGATGGAAAAGACATTCAGTTCCCGTGCCACTGCCATCAGTGTCAGGAGATAATAATCTTCATCCATAGCCTTATCCGGGATAAATTCTTTGTGCCCTTCGCCGATCCGGTAATAGGTTCCGTTGTATTCAAGAATGTTTCCGGTAAAGATCGGCTCTGTTTCGTAAGCGGTGATTCCGGTAGGTGTGACTGTGTTGGCAGTTTTCGCCAAGCGTGCGTAGGAACATCCAGTGGATGTTCTGGAGCTAATATTGCCGTAGCCATGATCCACGGCAATGATTTTTGTGTTTCTGATTTCTCTCATAAAAAATCCCTCCTGTTTGTATTGATTTCCTCAGCAGTTCGTACCTGTGTGGTACTGGCTTGCTGTGGGATAAGCATACAAAAATCAGAAAGGGAAGGCATTGAGTAGAAATTGAGTTTGAATTGAGAAAAAGTAAATAGATGTTGAGTGGTAATAGTGGGATATGGTTTTAAAAAGTATTTTTTTCTGTAATAATAATTTGGAAAGTGTAACCTAAGCGAAAAAAATACGATATTTATTGTATAGACCTTTTTTGTTATGATAGCTGTATTGCAATTTGTAAAATACGAAATAGAGGAAACTTATATGAAAGATGTTGATATTATAGATTTGTTTTGGGTAAGGGATGAAAAGGGAATAGAGCTGGTTGATAAGAAATATCATTCTGTTTGCTACTCTATTGCATGGAAAATTCTTACGAACAGGGAAGATTCTGAAGAGTGTGTAAATGATACATGGTTTGCGGCATGGAGATACATTCCACCCCAAAGGCCGCCAAAACTGGTAGCTTTCTTAGGGAAAATTACAAGGGGATTCGCAATTGATATGTTAAGAAAAAAGCATGCGGCAAAACGGATGGATATGCATATTGCAGACATAACGGAAGAGGTAAAAAGTTTAAATACCGCCATAACGCATAATTTAGATGAACATATGGAAGCTGAGGAGCTGATAGTAATTATCAATCGGTTCCTGGGCGGTTTATCTGACAGGGACAGAGATATTTTTGTTCAGAGATATTGGGTAATGGAATCCATTAAAAATATTGCCGCCAGGCATAGGATGTCAGAAGGGGCAATTAAGCAGAATTTGCTACGGAATAAAAGGAAACTGAAAAAGATATTGGAAAAGGAGGGGCGGTTATGAAAAAAGATGAATATAGCTTCCTGGAATTATTCGGAAACATAGATGATGAATACATTGCCCAGGCATTGCAGCCGTGGAAAGGGCAGACGAGAAGATACATGGTATACCATATCGGGAGAAAAGTCGCCTGCCTGGCAATTATTGTGATGCTGGGATTTTGCCTGGCATTTCATGACCAGGTTTATGCTGCCATTAGCAGGTTTACCACGATGATTGCTGAAATCCTGCAGATATCAAATGACCTGGCGCCTTATACAGATGTTATCAATACCACGCAGGAGAAAAATGGAATATCAATTACATTGAATGAGGCCATTTTGACGGATAACAGCTTGCTTGTATCTGTAAATCTGGATGCTGGGGACGAGTATGATGGCGTTGGGATAAGTGCAGGGGAGAACATTAAAATAAATGGAAGTGAATATATGTGTGATTCCTCAAGTGTTTATCTGAAACAAAACCTGGAAGAAAATGAGAATCAGTATGTTGTGGAATGGATTTATGATGACGGTGTGCCATTGCCAGAGAAAGCGGATATTGAAATTGGAATTGTAGTCCATAAACAGATCGACGATATAGAAGGGGAGGCATTTACATTTGCTTTTTCCGCTTCAAAAGAAGAACTGCAGAAAAATACAGTACATTTAAAGCTGGATCAGAAGATAAGTTTAGGTGAAGGCGAGGCTGTAATCAGAGAGTTTTCTATTAACAGTGTCACGAGCAGCCTGAAACTGGAGTGTGATAAACTTTATCCCGAAAAAGAGCAGTACTGTATTGAAATTACAGATATGCAGGGGAATAAATCCCTCTATTCCCTGGTAAAGAAGGAAGGAGATCTGTTTACTTTTCAAAATGATGGAGACACATTTTCTTCTGACAGTGAATGGCTGGATGGGCAAATTTATGCTTTGCCGTATGATGTGGAAAATAGGGATACGGTGGATTTCGGGACAATGGAAGGCGAGGTAAGTGAAAATTTCAGAGTGGATTCCACAAAAATGCAGCCTGTTGGGCGAGCGTTCAGAATAATCTTAAAAGAATAGATTAGACTTATTGGCTTATAACGGGGCAGGAGTACAAAAGGGACAGCAGATGCAAAGCATCCATGTCCCTTTTGTGGCCTTAAAAGCAAATTTACCTAAAGATTAAAAAAAAGCAAAAAATTGCGTAACCAAAGAATGAAAAATACGATGAATTATATAGAGGACAAATTAAACTAAGAAATGGGGTGAAAAATAGAAGATTCAAGAATAATCATATAAAGTAAAAAGCAAAGAATAGCATTTTAAATGTATGAGAAAGGACGGGTGAATTCATGAAAAAAAGCAGATTTGTATTTTTGTCGGTTATTATTGGAGTATTATTTTGTACATCAATTTGTGTAACAGCATTTACACAGGAACCAAATCCAAATGAAGAGATCCATCAAAAAAAGGTAACGATGAAAAATAAGTGGGGAAGAGAGGTGGAAGTGCTTTTTGCTAATACAGATACTGGTGCTACTTATAGTGATGTACAAAGCATCATTGATGATGATCCCAATGCGTTGTCATTTACTATCTATGAAGTTGGAAAAATTGAAAATGGCGAAGATCCATATCCGGAAGAAAAAGATCCAAATACCAGATCATGGAGTCCGCCAATTGGCAGTACACATAAGTACGAAACAACGAAAACCGTTACAGTACCTTCACGTGCAGTTAGAGATGACTTTGTGATTTCTGTAGCGAAAGGCCAAACTACAACATTAAAGAAAGAATATAGTGGTACATTAACCGGAAGTATAAGTGGGCAATACTTTAACAAAGCCAAATTAGGTATAAAATTAAGTGTTACATGTAAATATTCAGTTACTCATAAATTCACTGGACCAACAGCGGCTAATGCGAATTCGAGGGAATATCGTGTTAAATATTTCAGAGAGGATGGGAAGTATGTGCAAAAAGATTATTGCTATAAACCAGATGGATATTTGTATGGTATACGATCACATGGAGGAACCTATCAGGAAGCTGTAAAATATGCAAGTTATAGCAAAGACTATAAGTACTGAGGTAAGAGACTAAAATGAAAAAATTTATATTGGGAATAAGCATATTTTGGTATGGCGCGCTTGGAACTCTTATAACGTATGTATATACTCTTTTACACCAAAGTACATTAAATGGACATGAAGGATGGTTAATAAATTTTGTTGCAAATGACACAGGTATTCCGTTAATGTTTTTTATTATACTAATGGTAAGTGGGAGTGTTATTTGCGTTAAAGATATAACGAAACATGATCAATCTAAAGATATGTAAACGAAAGGAATGGAAAAATCATGAAAAAAATTATGCTATCTTTATTAACAATTTCCCTTATGGGGGCAGTAGGAACGCCTGTACATGCAGCAGATATGTATGTGGATGAAGCAACGGATTTGTACTCGTTTGATGAGGGGGCAATGTGCGATGATGATCTTACAAAAGAGTACCGGGCAGAGGTGAGCGATGAAAAACTGCAGCAGGATTTTGAAACAGCTATGAAAGATGGAATTGGCCTGGGAATGGATGATTTTTCAGAAGTATCATATTCTGGAAACATCACTGGCTCAACGCAGTCAGACAGTGAGGCCGAAGCATTAGCGGAAGATTTTGAAGCTGCTATGCAGGATGACAGCATAAAATTATCAGAAGCAGGGATTGAATCCATGAATTTGATTTCCACTGACGACTACGATATAGACGCAGAATATGCCGCTGAAGTTAATGAGTATGAATCAAAGCCAATTTTGACAAGGGCTGCTTCGACAGTGAGCAGGGTAGAGTATGGACAGCAGTGGAGAATATACAGAAAAAGTGACAATGCAACGATGGTGCAGTGGGTTTTAAGGGGACTGTTCTTATATAATGGAAAGACCAGCCAGTGTAAACAGACATCTATGAATTGCTACAATAATGCATCTAATACTTTTACGGTTACTTCAAAATCACACTATCCATCCGGAATGTATGCAGTGGGAAATTGCAAAGCTGTAGAGAAAAAGGGCGGAAAATTGTATTCACATGTTCTTCGGATTGGGGTAACACCTACAGGAAAAGTTGTTAAGTAACAATGATGTTGGAAATGGCAGAAGTAAAAAATATTATCTAAGAGGTAGTGTCAAGTAACCTATGAAAAAACTGAGTCAAAAAAATTGGCTCAAATGAACCTTGAAAATTGCAGATATTTATTCCACTAAGCTCTCCGAGGGCTTAGGGCGTTGCCCTAAGAACCCACAAGGGACTTGTCCCTTGACCCATAATCGGGCGTTGCACGAGCCCATCCTCGCCGGAAGGCAGGAAAAGGGCGCAGTTGCCCCTTTTCTGCTGGACAGGATAATCCGAGAGCCTTATGTTAATAGACTTTCGCGGCATATCCTCACAGCCGGCGACACCGTCTGTTCCGGTATTCCACGGTTCTATTGACAACAGCTCCGCTCCGTCTGTCCGGTACCGTTTTTTTGCATATTTAAGATGGTCTGTTGACCAAGGAAGATAAGGAGCTGCCATTTGTTGGGCATATTGTCGGCACCCTGCAGCATTTCTACTTCATTAAGGACTTTGTATTTATTATGTTTATGTGGTCTGAGAAAGTTATAATAAGCAACCCAGAGAGCAAGGTCATAGTTGGCACCGTCGATGTTATCGAAGCCGTTTGTGTGGCGGTAAGAAGCCTTATAGGTGCGGTTCAGCCGTTCGATCATCTGCTTAAATGGACGGTATTCCGTTGAGACAGCATCGTCGTTGGTAAGTCCAATGACCTGAGTGATCTTGAAAGTAAAGTCTTTACCGAATTTTTTTACGAATTCCATTGCGGCAAGTGGATAAGCACTGTAACCATCGGCGATAAATTTAAAGTTTTCAGGAAGCTTTGTAAGTCCCTGAAAGGCCATGCGCATGGCGAGGATACAAGGGCCGACGCCACGGTTATCGGATACCTGATAACCGATAATGGATCGGGTAGCGGCATTCATGATGAACCAGATATAGGTCTTGATACCACGGATCTTTATGTATGTTTCGTCAGCAGTGAATATATCCCCTTTCTCGTAAGGATACTGATCTCCAAAGGGTTTGATACAGATAGCGGCAGTCTTGCAGTAGTTGGCGATCTGCTGA
>JBJEMC010000046.1:0-3323 GCA_051879475.1 Muricoprocola sp.
AGAGAACCGGCATATATTTTACCAGCATGTATTTATGATCTGAGAACACCAACGTGCCACAGGCACCTGCCTGGGCTATCTTCCAGGTATCTGTCCCCGGGACGTCTGCCTCGAAATCATGGCCGTCATGTTTGATTACCGCCACCTGCAGACCACGTTTTTTCAGTTCGGGCAGTATTCTGGTAATCAAAGTCGTCTTTCCGGAATTTTTTACTCCGCTGATTGCCAAAACCATCAAAGTAAGATCACCTCTGTCAATTCTCCGGCTTTTGTCCCGGACTTTCCTTCTTCCACCTCGATCAGGCAATTACAGCCTGCCATAGTGGCCAGAACACCATTAGAATGAAGTCCTGAGGGGATCGTCACACTTTCTCCATCTGTGATGGCACGAATATATCTGCGGCCCCGGATTTTTTTTCTAAATTCATTGTTCAGCACGCATTTTTTACGCACTGTCTTCAGGCTTTCATCCTGCATCATTTTCTCCAGCATGGGACGAAGCAGTATATCCACTGTCACAGCCACGCCAAAGGGATTTCCAGACAGGCTGAGAATAGGAACATCCTGATATACGGAAAACAGAGTTGGCATTCCCGGTTTCATCTTAACATGCCAGAAAATCCTCTGGGCTCCGGCCAGTCTCAATGCCTCATGCATAATATCTTTTTTCCCAACGGATACTGCTCCGGTTGTAACGATGAGATCTACAAAGGGTGCTGTCTCTTTTATGGCCTCCGTCATTTTCTGCGGGGTATCTCCAATGGATGCCACCTTTACCAGTTCCACTCCAAAATCCAGCATTCTCGCTGCCAGAAGGCTCTGGTTGCAGTCATAGATTTTTCCTGGAAGCAATGGGGTTCCGGGAGCACTTACTTCATCCCCCGTAGTCAGGACAGCAGCTTTTGCCCGACGCAATACCGGCACTTCGGTTTTTCCCATACTGGCCAGAATCCCCACTTCCACAAACCCAATCTTGGTACCCTTTTTCAGTAACACAGTGCCTTTCTTAAAGTCTTCTCCCTGAAAACAGTAATTCTGCCAGGGCTTTGCAGGTGCATAGATCTTTACCGTGTCTTCCCCGTAATCTGTATCTTCCTGACGCACACAGCAGTCACATCCTTTCGGAATGGCTGCTCCCGTCATGATGCGGACAGCCTGCCCTTTTTCCACCGTTTTTTCAGAGTACTGTCCTGCATCAATTTCTTCTGTCACTTTTAACTTTGCCGGACTTTCCTTTGATGCAGCTACAATGTCTTCCGCTTTGCAGGCATATCCATCTATCGGAGAACGGTCAAAGGGAGGATTATCCAGCTCAGCTGCCATATCTTCTGCCAGAATTCTCCCTCTTGCGCAGAGCAAGGATACCTTTTCCGTTTCTTCTATCTTCCTGGTGTAATGAAGCAGCTGCTCAAGTGCCTGCTCTACCGTAAGATTTTCCATGACAAGTTCCTCCTTGTTTCTCATACGCCTTTTCCAAAGCTGCAGTTCGGATAATGACATTCCTTACAGCCCAGACAAAATCCGCCATTTCCCATATGTGCCAGATCTTTTTTCGTTACTTCGATACCTGCTATAATTCGTGGAAGCACAAGGTCAAATACCGTTGCTTTTGCATACATGACACATCCCGGAAGTCCCATGACAGGTGTGCCATCTTCCATGTAAGCTAACAAAAACATTGCTCCCGGAAGCACCGGTGCGCCATAGGATACGATTCTGGCTCCTGTATTTTTGATTGCTCCCGGTGTCTTATCATCCGGATCCACACTCATTCCTCCGGTACAGACGATCATGTCTGCCCCTTCTTCCTTCAGTTTCAGAATGGCATTTGTGATTTTTTCCATATTGTCATCACAGAGAATGTGTCCCTGGATCTCTGCACCGTAGGCTTCCATTTTTTCAATTACCACCGGTGTAAAGGTATCTTTGATTCTTCCGTAAAACACTTCATTTCCGGTTGTGACAATACCGACTTTTCTTTTTTGATACGGGGTCAGAGAAACCAGAGGTATGTTACCTGCCGTCTCTCTGACCTTATCCATCTTTTCTTTTGCAATAACCAGAGGAATCACACGGGTTCCAAGAAGACGGTCTCCCTTTTTCACTGGGAAGTTTGTATGTCTGGTCGCGATCATGATCTCATCGATCTCATTGATGGCATTCAGTCTGTTCACATCTACCTGAAATACTCCGTCGCAGTCCGCAATCAGCTCAATCTTTCCTTCTTTTACTTCTGTAGGATGCATATGCTCATTGATACATACATCACACAAAATCTGTGCTGCTTCATTTTCATGAAGGGTATTTTCATCCTTTTCCCATACATACAGATGGTCTTTTCCCAGAGATAAAAGCACAGGAATATCTTTTTCTTCTACGATATGGCCTTTGCGAAATGCCGTATCTTTTACTACGTCTTTTACAATTCTTGTGATATCGTGGCAAAGTACATGTCCCACTGCATCTGTTGTTTTAATACATTTCATAATCTGCTCCTTCTTCCTTATCGTTACTATTCACATACGTTCCAGTAACGATGAAAATATTATTCCATGTACACTAACATAACAGATTGATTGTAACATATTGTCAGAATTATCTCAATAAAAACAATTTTAAGCTTTTTCAATACGAATTGCGCATACTTTATATTCCGGGATTCTCGCATATTTATCCAGAGCTGCGTTGGTCAGCCAGTTTGCGTTTCCATCCGGGAAATGGAACGGCATCCAGGATTCTCCCTTTGATACCTTTGTTCCTACGCGGGCAGTTGATTCGATCTGTCCACGTCTGGAAGTCAGACGCACTCTGTCTCCATCCTGAATACCCAGTTCTGATGCATCCTGCTCATTCATTTCAATAAAGGATTTTCCTTCCATTTCCATCAGCTCAGGAGTCTTTCCTGTCATTGCTCTTGTGGTGTAGTGATACAAGATACGTCCTGTCATGAGAAGGATCGGATATTCTTCATCCGGAAGTTCTGCAGATGGAATATATTCTGCGGGATAGAACCAGCCAAGGCCTCTGGTGAACTTGCCTACATGCATGATTGGGGTTCCAGGATGATCCTTGCTCGGACATGGCCACTGCAAACCTCTTCCGCCTACTTCTTCGCTGTCAAGACGAGCATGGCTGATACCGCCATAGGATGGTGTCACGGATGCAACCTCATCCATGATCTGAGCGGCTGTCAGATGTGGCTGTGGATATCCCATACGGTTCATCAGGTCAATGATAATATCCGTATCCAGTCTTGCATTTCCTGGAATGGTTACTGCTTTACGCACACGCTGTACACGACGTTCTGTGTTGGTAAAAGTACC
>JBJEMC010000047.1:0-3288 GCA_051879475.1 Muricoprocola sp.
TCTACTTCTTTGGAAATATTATAAATCTGCTCTGGAGATGGAGACTGGAACACTCCGCCAACGCCACAGCCATCAATTAATCCATCACCAACATAACCCAGGAATAATGGAAGATGTCCTGTACCGCCACCTGTGATAATTGCAACTTTACCAGGTTTTTTGTTTGCAATACAGTAACAGCGCAGGTCATCATTTACATATTTAACTTGATCCCCATGTGCTGCATAAATTCCTTTTAGCATGTCATCAACGTAATTTTCCGGTGCGTTAATAATTTTTTTCATTTTGATATCCCCCTAATTTATCATTTAGATTTTTCAATTGCACTCTTTTGTAAGAGGTAAATTGTCACACAAATCGCTAATAACCAGAGAATCATAATCTCATCCCTTGGCGCATATCCCAGAAAAACGGATATTTCTATATAGAAAAAACAGACGGTCATTTCCAGTTCCAGAAGCAGTGTTGCAAGTTTCAAAATCTTCCCCTGCGTCTTCTGGATTCCTGCCTTTACCCTTATAGGAAGTCTCCACATGTCAATGGGAAGAAAATAACATGCCAAACGAAATCCTATTGTCAAGATCCAACCCGCTATAGGTAAAACCAGATATATATAATTTCCCTGCAACGCATATTCTTCTCCCAGCTGAACAGCCCGACCTTTCTGTACCCTCATTGCGTAGACAGAAAAAACAGTCAAAGCAATCTGTAAAAGGAGCGAAATCACCGATATTACTTTCATTTGAAGCGTATATGGTATCTTTATTCTCTCTCCCTTTGTTTGCGGAGTATGAAATACATCTTTTTTCTTTTTTGCTGCCAATGGATTATCCTCCAATCACTATACTTCCAGGAAATCTACGAAACGTGCGGTTTCCAGATCTTCTTCTGTAATATTTAATGGTCTTTCCAACAGTTTTTCAACTGCCTGAACCATATGCATTGCATCGATTCCATATTTTTTCATTAGATACATCTTAGATGCTCCGTGGGTATATCCCGGAACTCCGATCCTGATCAGTTTCTTTCCTATGGCATTTTCTGCCATTACTTCTGCCACGGCACTTCCAAGACCGCCAATCTCATAATGATTTTCCATGGTAACGACACCATATTTACACTTCTTTAACGCCTCTACGATCTGTGGATCTGTAAATGGTTTTAAAGTGGAAACATGCATATGTTGAACAGAAATTCCTTTTTCTTTTAAAACTGCTGTTGCACGAAGTGCTTCTTCCGTACAAATACTGGAAGACAAAATCAGGACATCCTCGCCCTCACTGATCACTCTTGCTCTGTTAAACTGCATTGGCTCATTAGCCGGAAACAGACGCGGCACTTCTTTCCTGAGCATTCTGATAAATACCGGTCCGTTATATTCATAAGCAAGATCCAGAACCCCTTCAATCTCTGTTGCATCTCCAACATCAAATATAGCAAGATTTGGTACTGTCCTGAGCACGCCTACATCATTGATAGACTGGTGAGACACTCCTCCGGGAGTGGTAATACCTGGTACGAATCCTACAAATACCACCGGAAGATTTGGATATGCCACACTCATTTCCAACTGATCGAGAATTCTTCTGTATAAAAATACGGAAAAAGTATGCAAAAATGGACGATATCCTTCTCTTGCAAGTCCTGCTGCCCAGGAACACATATTCTGCTCAGCAATTCCCATGGTAAGATATCTGTCCGGATAGGTTGCTCTGAATTTTTTTACCTCACAGGAAGAACCCAAATCCGCAGAAAGGACCAGAACTTCCGGATGTTCTGCTGCAAAGCGAAGCATATTTTTTTCATGTGTATTTATCTCCATCTTCATTGCAGTCTCTCCTTTCTACATTTCCTCATAAAATTTCTGGTATTCTTCTTTTTCCTCTTCTGAAATTCTTACGAAATGAAGATTTGGCCATTTCTTTTTCAAAAGTGGAATTCCTGTATATCCTTTTGTTCTGCAAAGGACAACCAGTGGACGATCCTTATGTTCCGTCTGACAAGCTTTTTCGAATGCCTCGATATCATGACCGTCACATTCTACGCAGACAGCACCAAAAGATTCAAATCTTGCTGCCATCGGCTCCTCTGTCATCTGATCTTCAATTGCCCCTTCTACCTGCTGACCATTCATGTCTATTACCAGGCATAAATTATCTAATTTATAAAACCCTGCAGCCTGAACACATTCCCATGTCTGTCCTTCCTGCAATTCTCCATCTCCCATAAGACAGAATACTCTTCCGGTATCTCCCTTCATTTTTCTTGCATGAGCTGTTCCTGCTGCAATGGATACCGTCTGCCCTAAAGAACCTGCTGTATTTTCAAATCCAGGAGAATGCTCTGCTCCGATCATTTCCATATTCCAGCCATCTACATTGAATTTCTCAAGAGCCTCCGGATTCAATCTTCCTGTCGCCGCAAGAGCACAATAAATCACAGATGCATAGTGACAACAGGAAACAAATAAACGGTCTTTATCCGGAGCAGGCAAGCCATGATACGCACTGCCTTTGGGATAATCCATGTTGTCAGGTCCCGGTACTCCCGGGAATGGAATCGCATCCCATAATCCCTTAGATGGTCCCAGATTCAATACTCTTGTATATAATCCTGATATAATTTCCGCTGAAGAACAAGCCTGTGCGAGATAACAACCCCCATTTTTCAATGCAATCCCAAGAATCTGTTTCCTGATCTGATTGGCAATTGCTTTTGCATCCTCTATGGTATATTTCGTTTCTTGCATAAATTGCTTCCCCTATTCTTGATTTTTTCTCCTATACATAGTAAGATAACTCATATAGCAGATAACATGTTTCATTCTGTTTTTATTCGTTATCAAATGATAGAAAGGTGTGTGATTCAAATGTTAAAAGGTATTAATCCAATTATTTCTCCAGAGCTTCTGAAAGTCCTTGCCGAAATGGGTCACGGCGACACAATTGTCATCGGAGATGCCAATTTTGCTGCTGCTTCCATGGCAAAAGACAGTATTCTGATCCGTTGTGACGGTGTAAAGGCAACCGACCTTATGGATGCCATTCTCAGTCTTATGCCTCTGGATGACTTTGTAGATGATCCGGTTCTGATCATGGACAAAGAGCCACGACATGCAGATTTGGAATGTCCGGTATGGGATGAATTCAAAGCCATCGTTGCAAAGCATGACACGAGAGGTGCCGATGCCTGCGCAATGATTTCACGAAGTGAATTTTACACAAAGGCGAAAAACGCATACGCTGTAATAGCTACGACAGAAACCGCCTTTTATGCATGTACGATTCT
>JBJEMC010000048.1:0-3274 GCA_051879475.1 Muricoprocola sp.
TTTTATTGAAGAGGATTACTGGAAAAAGAATTATGAAATGGTCAGAGAACTGATTCCGGAGGCGGAAGTTTTTGTTGCAGAGGAAAATCAGAAGATACAGGGCTTTATTGGTCTGACAGATGATTATATTGCAGGGATTTTTGTAAAGGCAGAGGAACAATCAAAAGGAATCGGAAGTGAACTGATCTATACTGCCATGACATTAAAAGATTATTTGTATCTGAATGTGTATAGGAAAAATACGGGAGCAGTGGAGTTTTATCAGCGGTGTGGATTTATCATTGTGAATCAGGAAATAGATGAGGATACATCGGAAGAAGAATATACGATGGAATGGCATCGTTAAGTGGGAGGTAAAAATGAAGACGGTAATTATTTATGCATCGGTGCATCATGGAAATACAAAGAAGCTGGTGGAGAGAATTGCAGAGAAATGTGGTGTTGATCTGATCGATGCCATGAAGCAGCCAGAGGTGGACCTTTCGGAATATGACAGGATCGGTTTTGCGTCCGGCATATATCTTTCAAAATTTCATCAGACGATTTTGAAATTTGCTGCTGAAAATCTTCCGGAAGAGAAAGAGGTATTTTTGATCTGTACCTATGGTGGAAGTGCCAATTATAAGTCAATTGAAAATATTTTGAAGGAAAAGCATGCCAAAGTAATTGGAAAATTTGGATGCAAGGGATATGACACCTTCGGACCTTTTAAGTTGGTGGGCGGTATTGCGAAAGGTCATCCAGATGAAAAGGATTTGGAAGCTGCAGTAAAATTTGTGGATGAATTACAGCTATAAGAAAATGAAAGAAAAACAGAGAAATATGAATTTAAAATTTCACTTTATGAGTAAATATGATTTACATCCTACTGAGTGAGGAAGCGGAATCTTAGGAGGAACTGCGATGCAGATATATTATTTTTCAAGAACAGGAAGAAGTAAAGAAATAGCCGATCAGATAGCACTTCGTTATCAGACCGTTGCAAGGAAGATTGAAGATCATAAAAAATGGGATGGAAAAGTGAATTATATGAAAGCTGGTGCAATGGCTCTCAGTGGAAAAACAATCCCCGTAGACTATATGGAACCTGATCCTGATGACAAAATTGTAGTAGTGTTTCCATTATGGGCCGGAACGATGCCGCCCGGGGTAAAGACATTTGTAGAGGCAGTGGGTAAAGAAAATATAACTGCTGTTATTACTTCTTTGGGAAGTACAATGAAGCAAAGGGACGGATTCAAAAAAATAATTGATCTGGTAGGAAAAGATATCAGTGCCCCGGAAATATTAGAATAATTGAAAATTGGCGAAGGAGAATCACAATGCTTGAATTAGTGACAGCATATGATCATAAGGAAGAAGTCAAAGAACTGTTTACAGAATATACAGATATGTTAGTGGCGGGGGATTCTGGTTTTAAGGAGTATCTGTCGATACAAAATTATGATGCAGAACTGGAACATCTGGAAGATAAGTATGGTATGCCGGACGGAAGATTGTTGCTTGCATACTATGATAAACAACTTGCAGGCTGCATTGGGCTTCGTAAGATTGATGATGAAAATTGTGAGATGAAAAGATTATATGTAAGAGAAGAGTTTCGCGGAAAAAAGATTGGCGAATATCTGGCAGAAGAAATTATTAAAATCGCAAGAGAAATCGGCTATTCTTATATGTTACTGGACACGCTTCCTTTCTTACAGAGTGCGATCAAATTATATGAGAGATTAGGATTTTATCGTATTGAAAGTTACAATAACAGTCCGATGGACACTTCTATCTATATGAAGCTTGACTTATAAAAGTGTGAAGAAGGGTTATAAACAATGGAATATAAAAGAACAGATGGTACCGACAAAGATTTTATTGAAAACTGCAGAAGGCTTGATGAAGATCTGGATGAACGGGTAGGAAAGGTAATCCAGAGAGAAAAATATCAGAAGTACAATCAGCTTGACAAAATTAAAGAAGCAATCGTTGTCTATGATGAGAAGACGCTGGTCGGAGCAGGTTCGCTCAGAAAGTACAATGCGCAGGATGTGGAATTAAAAAGGATTTATATTTCTCCCTCATATAGAGGCAAAGGAATTGGAACAGAGTTGGTTTCCCAGTTGATGGAATGGGCAAAAGAACTGGGATACCAGAGGATGATTCTTGAAACCGGCGAGCGGCTGAAAGAGTCTTGTGCATTGTATAAAAAACTGGGATTTGAGATTATTCCCAATTATGGACCCTATGAAAATATGAAAGAATCACTTTGTATGGCAAGAGATTTATGATACAGAACGTCTATCTTATCAAAGGGAGTGTTGACAATGGGAAATAGTTATATTGAAATAGATGAAAGTAAATGGGACAGAGCAATGCATTGCGCTGTTTTTAGAAATAGTGTAGAACCAGCTTTCTGCGTTACTTTTGAAGCGGTTGTTACCGGTTTAAAGAAATACGTGAAGGAAAATGGCCTTTCATTTACATTGGCTATGGTATATGCAGTTTGTAAATGTGCAAATCAAATAGAGGCATTTCGATACAGATTTGTAGATGGAAAGATTGTTTTATTTGATAATATTGATACCGCATTTACTTATCTGAATAAAAAAACAAATTTATTTAAAGTTGTGAATGTACCTATGATGGACGATCTGAAAGAATATTGTATCGCTGCAAAGAAGATTGCAGACGAACAGGAAGACTATTTTACCGGTCCACTGGGAAATGATGTCTTTCAATGTTCGCCTATGCCATGGGTAACCTATACACATATTTCTCATACGAATTCCGGAAAGAAAGATAATGCTACTCCTCTGTTTGACTGGGGTAAATATTATGAGAAAGATGGCAGATTGATGATGCCGGTTTCCGTGCAAGCTCATCACTCATTTGTAGATGGAATTCATGTCGGGGAGTTTGTAAATGCATTAGAAAAATATCTTGCGGGTTTTTAGTAGATACATTTCTGTTTTAGGAAATGTGTAACTATAAATTTGCATGGATAGGTAATCAGAAGATATATTGAAAAACAAACATTTTCGGGAATGATACGAATCGTATCACATATGTGAAAGAGCGATTCTGTCATCATTTTACGTTTTTTGATAAGGTGAAAGTGTCGGAAGGACAAAATCAAAACGAAAGGACGTAGAATGATGAAAAAGAAAGGAATTAAGAATTTACTATTTGGAGGAATATTCATTGCAATTTTTGTATTATGGACAGTTATGATCCAGATGGTAGATGTGCAGCCTCTTGGTCAAAACGGAACGAATATTGGATT
>JBJEMC010000049.1:0-17079 GCA_051879475.1 Muricoprocola sp.
TTTCATTGCAGACCTCGGGTTTTGCCAAGCAAAACACCTCGCGGAACAGTGGCACATGAACTGTAACCTCAAATCTACTACGATAATATCGTATCTCCTTTAGAATTGCAAGTATTTGTTACTGTTCACGTGCATTCCCGTAACGATGAAAAAAGGATGTGCGCAAGGCACATCCTTTTTTCGTATATGTGTATATTTGGAATAATTAGCTGATATAACTTTTCGCAGAGACTGGTGTTCTGTAATTTACATCAGATACGATAATACCTGTTGAAGAACTGCTTGCATGTACAACCTTGCCATCTCCAATGTACATAGATACATGTCCAATACCATAATCTCCATCTCCCGCATAGAAGAGAAGGTCACCCGGCTGGACATCACCGATATCTACAGATGTTCCACCCTGAGCCTGCTGTCCTGCAGTACGGTCAACACTGATTCCATTATCTGCCAGTACGGACTGTGTAAATCCAGAACAGTCTGTACCATTTGTCAGAGAAGTTCCTCCATATACGTATGGATTACCAACAAACTGCAGTGCATAATCTACAATCTGCTGTCTTAAAGAAGATGTTCCATCATCTGCAATAGCGCTGGTATCGATTCCGGCAGACTCTGCTGCATCGATCACTGCCTGATCTGCTGCATAGGACTCAGCCTGTGCATCTGCCGTCTGCTGTGCTGCTGCCTCTGCGTCTGCTGCTGCCTGTTCTGCATAAGCTTCCGCCTGTGCAATGGCATCTGCATCACCTGTATTATATGCATCATAAACCGCATTCTGCGCATCCTGTGCTACCTGCTCCAGATACTGCTGGTTTGCATATGCTTCATCTACTGCTGCTTCTGCCTGTTCCGCATACTGTCCCTGGCTCTGGAGATATTCGATCCATGCCTGATTCTGTGCTTCCCATTCAGCCTGCTGCCTTGCAAGTTCTTCCTGATATAATCTTTCCTGTTCTTCTAACCATGCCGCATATGCAGCTTCTTCTTCTGCAATACGTTCTTCTGATTCCTCCACAGTTTCCGCTTGCGGAAGGTAAGTTCCATAGCTTACATAATCTGCACATACATAACCTGTTCCGTTCTCTGTGGAAACCTTTGCCCATCCGCCAAGGTCTTCTTCCAGATAAACCATCTGGTCTGCTGTAACCATATCAATAATCTCTGCATCTTCTGATGCATCAGCACGTACATATAATGCTTCTGCATTTACCTGCGCTACGGAAGTACCTACATTCTCAATCGCCTCCATAGCATCGTCTCCTGTGGTCATCAGGTATCTTGCAACATATCCGACACAGTTTCCAGACTGAACAAGAAGCCATTCTCCTTCCTGTCCAAGGACTGTCGCTGCATAACCATTATATAAGTATCCAACAACATCTGACTCTGGATCTGCATTTGCTCTGATATGTACATAAGAACTGTCATCCCCAAGCATTGCCATTACGATTGTTCCTGTAAGATCCTCCTGAGGCTGTACCTCTTCCTGAGCAACTTCCTCTGCTGTTTCTTCCACAGCTTCTTCTGTAGTTTCTTCTGTTGTATTATCTGATGTATCTTCTGCTTCAGTCTCTTCTACAGATTCTGTCTCTTTTGCTGTTTCTTCTGCTTCCTGGACTGTCTCAATTCCAATCAGAGAAGTTCCGGCTGCAAGAGCTGCCATGCTGCTTCCTGAAACTGCCAGAGAGCCTACCATAAAACAGGCTGCCGCTTTCATTACGTGTTTTTTCATTCCTCTATTCATAGTGACTAATCCTCCAAAATACACACAAAACAATTTTATTACAAAAATGTTACATTCAATATGGTCAAATATTAACATATATTACGGAATGTGTCAATGTTTTTTAAAAAATTTTCTCAGCCACCTGCTTTGAGGCCATTTTTGTTATATTTTTCCTACCAATCCAGGAGTTTTTGCAGATACAGCCCTACAACTGTTGCAAAATTGTTAACATTTTTAATATATGCGAAATCTTTCCCAAATATTTTTTTCTCAGCCGCCAGGTCTTTTTCCTTTCCGGTAAACACCCCAAGGACAAATACTCCTTCATTTCTCAGTTTTCTTACTTCTAATGCTGTATCCGTCACTGCATATTCCCCGCAATAGGGTTTGGGATTTTTGCTGTTTGGCCGGTTTACCACCACATCATTAGGGCGACCGTCACTGAGTACGATCAGTATTTTATTTTCCTCCTCCCGGCAAATCAATGCATCAGCCGCAGCCCTGATTGCCAGTCCATCTCTGTTATTAGAAGAGGTGGTGTATTCCAGTATTTTCCTGTTTTCACTTTTAGGAGCATCATACTCCCGGAAACGCTGCATCACCGTGTAGTCCCAAAAAGTACAAAAACTCATCACCCGATGGGGAATATTTACGTTACTGAGGGCTTCACTGATGATATATGCCTGAAGTGCCACCTGACTCTGGCGATCTCTCTGGGAGCCACTGGCATCCATTAAAATGTCCACTACAAAATCAGAATGATTCTGTCTCACGATCCTGGTAAACATCCTGTCCGTATCTGCCCTTCCTATTTTCCATAAGCGAAAAGGTACAATTGTTCCATAATCGGAAGGAATCTCATCCTGCTGTGTGCGCAGCACCAGGGACCTCTGAAGATTTGCTGTCAGGATCTCTATATTACGTTTCACCATGCTTTTGTTATTATGGAGAAGCAGCCTGTTTCTGTCAGCCTGTTTTTTTGCATTGACATACTGAGCATTTGCAAGGACCGGATTGTTCAGGATCCCATCCGTATAATACAGGCTGCAATCTGCATGTGCACCTTTACACAGACGGTAATTTATCCTTTTCTGCTCCGTCTCTGACAAATAGGAACGGCCAAAATTCAATTGCATATAGCTGTTCATTTTATCCAGCGCCGCCTGGTCAAGGACCACAATGCTCTTTTTTGTTCCCGTTTTACTCTTTTCTTCCTCTTTTTCCTGAATATCTTCCAGACTGGTCACTTTTCTGTTCACTTCATCCACGAACTGTTCCAGTACGGATTCATACATTTCCTCATCCAGAAAATCCTGCCAGGAAGCACTGGCCAGTTCTTCCAGTTCTACCGCCAGAACCTGCTCCAAATTCCCATGCTTTCTTTCAAAAGACTGATCCACCGCCGTATTATAGATCTCATCTATCACCTTAATAATGTCCATGGTATCTCCGGCGTTTCCAAGGCTTAGAATTTTATACAGTACATCTGCCACACGCTGTTCAAACTGTTCTTCTTTATATAAAAAAGAACGGATCATTGCCATCTTTACCCGCCCCAGATAAGATTCACTCATTTTCCTGAAATCAATATCCAGCATGGCGTCAAAGGCTTTTCTTCTGATTTCTTCCACTCCGGGACGTTCCCGGGAAATCTTCGGATAAGCTGCCGCATCCACACACATCTGTGCAATGCTCATGAGCTGCGGCTCCTCTGCCCCGTAATACATTTTTTTCACAATATACATGGCAAGCTCATTGGAAGAATAATACTTTGCAAAAGCCCCCTGTTTGATGGCATCATATAAGGAGATATATTTATTTTTAGCGAAAGAAGCCACATCCGGCTTTACATCCAGATCATAGTCTCCGCTGACTGTCCACATCAGATTTTTAATGCGGTTTTCCACTTCCATCTGATATTCTTCTACATCATATTCCTGCATTTACCATACCTCAAAAAATATCTTCACTGCTCCAGCCTTCCGGCAGTCTTGTCTCCACGATATCTTCGATGATCTCTCTTTCAAAGATGTCAAAGCTTTTATTCACTATTCCCATCTGCAGAGCCTTTCTCGGTTCAAGTCCTGCTTTTATGGTTTTCATTGCCCCGATCAGGCCTCTAAGATCCAGTGGTTTCGTCGAAATCTCATTGTGAGCTGCTTTTGTCTGAAGATCCATAAAAAATCCTGTCAACTGCAAAAGCCCCTGTTCTTTCGCCTCCGGAAACCGTTCTCTTAACAAATGAAGCAAGGTCTCTTCTTCCAGAGGAGGCATGTCAATCACCATAAATCGGGATACCAGTGCTTCATTGAGTTCCTTTGTTCCTGCATAGCCGTAATTCATGGTTCCAATAAATCTGGTAGCTTCATGCAGGTCTATCTTATCATATCCCGGTACATCAATCATTCTACGGTAATCCAGGGCAGCATGTAGTACAGATACCGCATCATTTTTCGCCATATTAATTTCATCAAAGATTCCAAAACCGCCATACACAGCACAGTCATAAACAGGACCAGTTCTTAAGACCACCTCATTATTACGAAAGGTATCTGTTCCAATCAGAGAAGAACTGTCTGTATTTACATGAAAAGATATGTTATAAGAAGGTCTTCCAAATACCCAGGCAAGATTTTCTGCCAATACATTTTTCCCCGTAGCCTTTGTTCCGGACAGGAGAATATTTTCTCCTTCTAAAAGTGCTGTGGCCGCCATTTCAAAAATTTCTTTTCCCCAGAATATGGTTTCCGGTTTCAGGACACGATTTTTTACTTTTTCATCTACGGGATATTTCTCACGAAACTTCTCGATTTCTTTCAACAGATTGCGATTGATTCCCTGTGCTTCATATACTTCAAACATTCTTTTTTCCTCCAAACAATATCTGCTTCTATCCTACAACAATCTCCAGGTTCCCGCAAGCAGTTACTGGAACGTACGTGAACAGTAACGTTCCAGTAACCCTTTCATTGCTTTTTGCTTTTCTGCATGGTAAACTTAGATCATTAAATCATTAAATCAAAAAGAGGTGTTTTATGAAAAAACATTACCACTTTCCCCTTATGTTTCTTGTTTTGCTGCTGGTATGCGGTCTGTTCTCTTCTACGTGCTCGGCCGCTTCCAAACCCAAAAATCAGCTGGTAAAAGAAGATTCCCACACCCTGTATTATGATGCCAAGGGTACTCCTGTCACAAACCGGTTCATCACCATCAAGTCAAAAACCTACTTCTTTGACAAAAAGGGCTACATGAAAAAAGATACCGTATTTACCTATCGGAAAAATACTTATTATGCAGATGCTTCCGGTGTGATTGCCAAGAATACCTTTGTAAGATTCGAGGACGGCACCAGGTTTTTCTTTGACAAGAACGGGAAACGTGTCACCGGTTGGGTAGACTATCACAACCATACCTTTTATTGTCCTGTCTCCGGCAAAGTATATCGCGACTGTTGGAAAAAGATTGGTTCCTATTATTACTATTTCCGGCATAACGGTTACATAGCCAAAAACTCCTGGGTAGATGACTACTATGTAAATTCCAAGGGTCACCGGGTCGGAACCCTCACCTTCGAAGAAACCTCTGCTAAGAGAAAAGTGATTTCCATGCAGAATATCAGGCAAAATCCCGAATTGCCCACTGGCTGTGAATCCGTAGCACTGACCATGGTATTAAAATATTATCATTATCCGGTTTCCAAAACCACAATTGCTTCTTCTTATATGCCGCGCAGTTCTTCTTCCAACTTTGTGACGGCTTTTCTGGGGAACCCATTTTCTTATTCCGGATGTGGAATCTATGCTCCCGGGCTGACCATTACTGCCAACAAATATCTGACCGCAAGAAAATCTGCCCGAAAAGCTCACGATATTACCGGATGTTCCCTGTCAGATCTGTACCGCTACATAGATGCCAATACCCCTGTGATCGTGTGGAACTCCATGTACATGAGAACCCCTCATGCGATTCTCTCCTATTATTATGATCATAAAACCTGGTATTTCTATAGCGGAGAACATTGTGTGGTTCTTTGCGGATATGACAAAAAGAAAAATAAAGTGTTAATAAACGATCCTTTAAGTGGACTCGTTTGGAGAAATGCTGATGATTTTGAACGCATTTATAACAAACTGGGAAAGATGGCCGTTGTTCTGACCAAAGAATCATAGATATGACAGCGATAAAACACGCTTCGCGAGTTTTATCAGCTGATTAGCGGTCGTCAAATGCAATTGTGCAAGCACGTTGCATTTTCCTCGTCGCCATAACAAAAAGGACCGCTTCAAAAGCGGTCCTTAAATATTGCTGATTAGTCCTGAACGTATGGCATAAGTGCAACGTGACGAGCTCTCTTGATAGCTACTGTCAGCGCTCTCTGATGTTCTGCACATGTTCCTGTAATTCTTCTAGGAAGAATTTTTCCTCTTTCAGAAACGTATTTCTTTAATTTTGCTACGTCCTTGTAATCGATTTCGTTATTCTCTTTACCACAGAATACACAAACTTTTTTTCTTCTGCGACCGCCTCTTCTCTTCATTGGAGAATCGCTTCTATCAGTTCTATTATAAGCCATGAATCTTACCTCCTATACAAAATATCAGACATGGCAACTCATTTCCTGGCCGCTATTGGCATCTGCCAAGCAATCATTGCCTAGTTAAATGGCAGCTCCTCATCAATTCCATCCGGAATGTTCATGAATCCATCTCCAGAAGCCGCGCTAGGCATTGGTCTTGTCGGTGCTGGTGACGGTGCTGCTGTATAGCCGCCTTCAAATGCTCCGGATGATGCACTTGCATTCTTGCTTTCAGCAAATTCCTGTTCCTCTACAACAACATCTGTGGTATATACTTTCACACCGTCTCTGTTGGTATAGCTTCCCGTCTGAATACGACCTGTCACAGCAATCTTAATTCCCTGACGTAAATACTTCTCTGCAAACTCAGCATTCCTTCCAAAGGCAACACACTGAATAAAATCTGCAGTAGCTTCTCCGTCTCTTCTAAATCTGCGATCCACAGCTAATGTATATCTTGCATAAGCTGAAGCATTCTCATCTGCTGAATAACGAACTTCCGGATCTCTTGTTAAACGACCCATTAAAATGACTTTGTTCATTCTAAACTCCTCTTTATACTATGCGTCCTGTCTAACACATAAATATCTGAGAACATTTTCCATAATACGAACACGTTTTTCTACTTCTGCCGGGCATTCTGGTTCTGCCTCAAAATGAATAAAGTAGTAGAAGCCTTCGCTCATCTTCTGGATTTCATAAGCGAGTTTCTTCTTTCCCCATTCATCCACATCAGTAATAGTACCGTTGAAACGAGTAATATACTCTTTTACTTTTTCAACAGTTGCTGTTCTTTCGTCGTCCTCAATTTTTGCGTTGACAACAACAACTAATTCATACTTGTTCATGCGTCTGCACCTCCTTATGGTCTCTGGCCCCTTCTGATTTCTCAGTTACTGTTCACATGCGTTCCAGTAACGATTTCTCATCCAATTATGCTCTTACATGTATCTCACATCAGTGCAACGGAAGGAGCAAGGAATTAAAAAATATATCACGAGGTTAGATTCTAGCATAGATTCCAGCGCTTTTCAAGCATTTTTCTAAAGATTATGAAAAATTTTTTCTAAGTGCTTTCGTATTCTTTTCTACCAGTTTCCGTGCCACCATAATCTGATGCCCGCAGCCGAGACATTTCAAACGGAAATCCGCCCCAACCCTGAGGATCTCCCATTCCTGGCTTCCGCAGGGATGAGGTTTTTTCAGTTTTACAATATCTCCTACTTCATATTTTAATCGTTCCATTCTATCTCTCCGAAAATCTTCCCTATACTGTCCTGTATTACCAGATCCGCATTTTTATCTCTTGAAGTCACGCTTTTATTGATCACCACCAGATGTTTTCCCCGGAAATAATCGATGAGCCCTGCAGCCGGATATACTACAAGAGAAGTTCCTCCAATGATCAGGACATCTGCATTTGCAATATAGTCCACAGATTTTCTGAGAATCTCATTATCTAACCCTTCTTCATAAAGAACTACATCCGGTTTCATCGTGCCTCCACATTCACAGGTTGGAACTCCCTCTGATTCCAGTATATATCTGGCATCATAGAACCGATGGCATTTCATGCAGTAATTTCTGTGCACACTTCCATGCAGTTCCATTACTTCCCTGCTTCCTGCCATCTGGTGGAGTCCGTCAATATTCTGGGTAATAACGGCTTTCACATGACCTTCCTGTTCCCACTGCGCCAGCTTTTTGTGCGCCATATTGGGCTGAGCATCCAGTGCCAGCATTTTCTTTTTATAAAATCTGTAGAATTCATCTGTATGATACATAAAAAAACTGTGGCTTAGAATCGTTTCCGGAGGATAGGCGTATTCCTGATGGTACAGACCATCTACGCTTCTGAAATCTGGAATACCGCTTTCCGTAGATACTCCGGCTCCGCCAAAAAATACTACATTGTCACTTTCTCTGATCCAGTTTCCTAATGTTTTCACTGCATCCATGCCTTATTCCTCCCTCTTATTCCATCTCAATACCATTCTCATATCCTGTTTCTTTCGATACTGCCACATAGGTTCTCACACGTTTTCCCTGTACAATAAATCTTGTTTCTTCATTTCCGGTACAAGTGGATAAGGTCACGATGGTATCTGAATACTTTACATCCACCCCTGTATCATACAGGGACTGAGCCTTGGCTCGATCGATAAACTCCTCAAAATCTTCCCTGTCCCTAAAAGAAATCTGATAATCCGGTCCAAACTTGTCCACCTCCGCACAGGCAAAGATTTCATACTTGTAAATTCTGTTTGGTGTATAGATCCAGAAATACGGGCTTTTTTCAAAAGTTTCCCTGTCCCGGTACTGTTTCAATGAGCCAAACATGGAACCATTTTTCATATTATGGCCATATAGAATGCTGTTTCGCTGGACAAAAGTACTTTTGTTGACACAATCCAGGAAAATGGAACCGGCAAAGTTATCTGTTTTCTGGAAGGTACGGTGAAGATAATACTCGTTGTCCACCCCCTGAACCACAGGATAATTAATGGTATCTACTGCTTCCATTTCAAGCCAGCCAATAATATCTTCATTGATGCTTTCCAGGCTCTCAAAATCAATGGGGTTTTCCATTTCCTCAAACACCTTTGTCCTGTTTCCTTCTGTCAGGACGGCATCTCCCCATTCATCACCCAAAGTATCATTTTCTTCCATATCCTGCTGCATCCCATAGGTTTCTTTTTGTATGCTCTTATCCTCATCTGACTTGGAAATGCCGGTATATTCCTGCAGCTGCGTATACTCATCTACTCCTGTTTTATAATCCAGATAAATTGTTACCAGCTTATACCCGGCAAAGCAAAACACTGCCAATGCCGCCAGCATGATTACCGTACTAATCACATTTCCCAGTCCGCCCGATTTCTTTCCATTTCTCTTTTTCGCCATATCTTTCCCCTCTATCTGACCACTCGTTTATTACGGTTCTCCCCTGTGCTGCGCCGTCTTCTACGTACCGGACGCTGCTGTTCCGCACAGGGCAGATACACTGTAAAGGTAGTATATTCCCATTCACTGGAAGCTTCGATCTGTCCCCCATGAAGTTCCACGATTCTCTTTGCAATAGAAAGCCCCAGTCCTGCTCCGCCGGTCTGGCTGGATCTGGCATTATCCACACGGTAAAACTTCTCAAAGATTGCCTGAAGCTTCTGCTGCGGAATCTCATGGCCATGATTGGTAAATCTGATTACGATCTCTCCGTTCATTTTATATGCCTCGATCCTGATCTCGGTATCCGTATAACTGTAGGCAATGGCATTTCGTAAAAGATTATCAAATACCCTGGCCAGTTTATCCGGATCTCCCAGTACCATGAGGTTATCATCTGTGTGAACACTGCAGGTAAGATATTTTTCCCTTAGCATTCCATAGCTTTCATCTGCCAACTGCTCCAGCATCATGGAAAGATTCAGCTGTTTCTTATCCAATACAATATCCTGGAGATTAAACCTGGTAATCTCAAAAAATTCATTGATCAGTTCCCGCAGTCTGTTGGCTTTCTCCAGGGTTACATGGATGTACTTCTCCCTGTCTTCCTCCGGCATATTCTTCCTTTCATCCAGCATTGTCAGATATGCCACTACAGAAGTAAGGGGGGTCTTCAGATCATGAGCCAGATAGACAACCAGGTCATTTTTCTTCTGCTCGCTGGTTATCCTCTCCATTTCTTTGTTTTTTAATGTCACTTTCAGAGTGTCCAGCTTATCTGCAATAGGCTTTAATTCCCTTTCCAGTTTGACAGAGCCTTCCTCTTCTTTCTGGATTGCATCAATTGCCCCCTCTATACTGCCAAGATAATGCAGCAACAGCTTTACCACAATCCTGTAAAAAATAAAATACAGAAGGAGAAATCCAATACCCAGGAACAGGTACTTATACTCCTGAAAGGTTTCTTCTATGAAAAAATGGACAATTCCTGCCCCTAAGATGAACGTTAAAAGCGCCACCAATCCGGTTCTTATCAGAATTGTCCTCTTTAGTCTCTTATAATTACTTTTCAACTTTGTATCCCACTCCCCAGACAGTCTTGATAAAGTCCGTTTTTCCCATCTTTTCGCGAAGATGACGGATATGTACCATTACTGTATTATTGCTCTGTTTGTAGTAGGTTTCATGCCACACCTGTTCAAATAACTGCTCTGAACTGATGACCTGTCCTCTGTTTTCACACAGAAGCCATAAGATGTCAAATTCAATCGGTGTCAAAGTTAATTCTTTTTCGTTAAAAACACATTCGTGGGTACTGCGGTTCATCACAAGACCACCAAAATCAATCACATCGTCCTGTATTCTTGCACCCTCGTTATACTTTGTTACACGACGCAGCTGTGCCTTTACCCTGGCCATCAGTTCCAGAGGATTAAAAGGTTTCTCAATATAATCATCTGCCCCCAGAGTAAGCCCTGTGATCTTATCCATATACTCTGTCTTTGCTGTAAGCATGATCACCGGGAAAGTATAATTCTCACGAATCTTCTGCAGGATGGTAAAGCCATCGATGTCCGGAAGCATGACATCCAGAATCGCCATGGCCGGCTTTTCCTTCTCTACTGCTTCCAGAGCATCTTTGCCATTATAACATTTTATTACTTCAAAATTCTCATTTGTCAGATAGAGACCGATGACTTCTGCAATTTCCCGTTCATCGTCCACTACCAGAATCTTTTCAGACATATTTCTTATCTCCTGAATTACAGTTGTTACTGTTCACGTGCGTTCCGGTATGATACCTGAGCAGTAACTTACAATTCACAGTTTCCAACTGTTCTTGGGAATGGAATCGCATCACGGATATTAGATACGCCGGTCAGATACATCACGCATCTTTCAAATCCCAGACCAAATCCTGCATGGCGGGTAGAACCATATTTTCTCAGATCCAGATAAAATCTATAATCTTCTTCCTTCAGCCCCAGTTCCTTCATACGTGCCAGCAGTTTATCATAATCATCTTCTCTCTGGCTTCCTCCGATGATCTCACCGATACCCGGAACCAGACAGTCCATAGCTGCAACAGTCCTTCCATCTTCATTCATCTTCATATAGAAAGCCTTGATTTCCTTTGGATAATCTGTTACAAATACAGGTTTCTTGAACACTTCTTCTGTCAGGTAGCGTTCATGCTCCGTCTGAAGATCGCATCCCCAACTTACTTTATATTCAAATTTATCGTTATTCTTTTCCAGAATTTCAACAGCTTCTGTGTAAGTCACGCGACCAAAATCAGAATTTACCACGCCCTGTAATCTTTCGATCAGCCCCTTATCCACGAAGGAATTGAAAAATGCCATCTCTTCCGGTGCATTTTCCATGACATAGTTGATCACATATTTAATCATAGACTCTGCCAGATCCATATCATCCTGAAGATCTGCAAACGCCATCTCCGGCTCAATCATCCAGAACTCTGCTGCATGACGGGTAGTATTGGAATTCTCTGCACGGAAAGTAGGGCCAAATGTATAAATATTACGGAATGCCTGTGCATAAGTTTCACCATTGAGCTGTCCGCTTACCGTCAGATTGGTTGGCTTTCCAAAGAAATCCTTGCTGTAATCAATCTTTCCATCTTCTGTCCGAGGCGGATTTTCCAGATCCAGTGTAGTAACCTGGAACATTTCTCCTGCACCCTCACAGTCACTTCCCGTAATCAGTGGTGTATGAACATATACGAAGTCTCTCTCCTGGAAGAACTTATGGATCGCATATGCTATCAGAGAACGTACTCTGAAAGTTGCCTGGAACAGATTCGTACGCGGACGTAAATGCGGAATGGTTCTCAAGAATTCTACACCATGACGTTTCTTCTGAAGCGGATAATCCGGTGCAGAAGCCCCCTCTACCGTAATTTCCGTTGCCTGAATCTCAAAAGGCTGTTTTGCCTGTGGTGTCGGAATCAGGGTACCTTTTACAATTACTGCTGCTCCAACATTTAATTTACAGATCTCCTGGAAGTTCTCCATGGTATCTGAGAATACAATCTGTAATGTTTCAAAAAATGTTCCATCATGTAACACCAGGAATCCAAATGTCTTAGAATCACGGATGCTTCGAACCCATCCGCCTACTGAAATTTCTTTATTTAAATAAGTATCTCTGTTTCTGTATATCTCTCTTACAGTTGTTAATTTCATAATCCTTATCTCCTTCTGACGTATATATGCAAAGGAATTTTTCCTGCATACCATACCTATTGCCTGTCCTGTTAGTATAACTGATTTTCCGGACAGGTGCAAGGTCAATATGGTTTTCCATCACTTCTTTTTCCTGAACACAAGGAATTTTCCAAAGAAGTAATTCAGTATTACCACTACCACGCTTACCATTATCTTGGCAAGCATCCCATCAATTCCCATAATCCTGAAGTCTAGCCCCATTTTTACTAACAAAGGCACTCCTGCTATTTCCAGGATACCGGTCACAATTCTGGAAGACACAAATTTCACAAATTCCGGCCACCAGATTTTGCGTTTCCAGGATCTGCTGCGAAATACCCATTGCTTATTCACAGCAAAGGCAAAAAGAATCGCACACAGCCAGGAAAGCACGTTGGCAGCCGTTACTGCCGACGATACCGTCAGTATCCCGCCAAGACTTCTGAAGAACAACGCATAAGACCCCCAGCTTACCACCGTGGTCATAGCCCCCCAGAACAGGTAGGATATCATCTCGCCATGTTTTACAAATATTTTTTCTATCATTTTCCCACTACTATCTCTGCAATTTTTTCAAAGGGTGACATTCCCGGCTCATATGAATGAAATTCCTGAAACTCCTTCTGCTTTTCTGCCTGGCTGTTTCCGGCAAAATCAATCTTCAACATATCATTTGCATGCTTCAGGTACAGTTCCCCATAATATTTTTCCATATACTGTTCAAAATTTGTGCCATAACTTTCAAGACAATAAACTTCTTTTCTCTTTGCCGCAAAATAAGAAGCAAACAATCCATTATTGGTGATCAACACATCTGCAATAGCAAGCAGATTTCTCGCCGGGAACTGATTATCCATATATCCAAAGGATTCTCTGTATTTCAGGGGCAATCCCGTCATGCCATTTAAGATGCGTCTGCTGTTTGTAAGAACCAGGTTCTCTTTCCCCATATGATCCAGAATTTTTTCCCAGTCCGCTTCTTCAAAGACACCATCTTCTTCCTCTTTCTCCCCGGAAATCAGGATGGCAATCACCTTTTTTCTCTCTATCTCAGGAAAATAATACTTCATCTGCTCCAAAATATTTCTTTGCTGCACAGGATCACAGATATCCCTTCCGAAGGGTGTACACACCTCACTGATTACTGTGATATCTGTCAGGTCATAGTATTGTTCCAGCATTTTCCTGCAGAAAAGACTGGGGGCTATAATATGTGTAAAGCCTTTAAATCCTTTTTTTAACTTCTTATTGTCACTATCCATTTCCTCTTCTTCCAGGAAATTATAAAACTGGTAATCAAAAGGCAGCGCCAGAAGTATCCTCTTCTGTCCCGGCTGTACATTTTTTAAGGAACCGCTTACAGAAGCGTCCATACAGATTACCGTATCCGTATCTCGGCAAAACTCTTCCTTTAACTTACGGATACCCTGGTTTTTCCATTCATTATCTGTCAGTTCATTTCCTGTAAAATAGCGATAAGTGATGTCAGGAAATCGTTTCCTTAGATACTCCTGTATTAATTTCAGATCTATGTTCATCCCGCGCTTTTTTGCGCTGAGAAACGTTACTGCATTACTCATTTTTCAACTCCATATCCGTAGGTTTATTACTCATATATCCATTTATGAGGCTGGCAATCCGCTCACAGCTATGTCCGTCACAGGCAGACATATATTTCTTTACAAATGATTCATGTTTCTCATCTGCCACATGTTTCTTTTTGTCTCTGAGAAATTCTTCCAGCTCCTCCTGTGTCTGATATACATCTCCCGGAAGATCTTCCGGATAATTCAGATAAAATCCCCTGTTATAGATGGGAAGGTCATAACAGTAAAATGCAATCGGTTTTTTCAGCAGGGCATACTCAAAAATAACGGAGGAATAGTCCGTAATCAACATATCCGATACAAACATCATCTCATTTGTTGAAAAATCCCTGATCACTTTTATGTTTTTATAGGTTTTATCCACAATGTCATTTTTCATAACAGGATGCGGACAGACTACGAAAACCTGATTCCAGCGAAGTTTTTTCGATAACCGTCCAAAATCAAGCTCCGGATGGAACTGTGTCCTGTCGTCTCCAATATCCCTGAAGGTGGGAGCATAAAGAATGACTTCTTTGAATCGCAGCGACGGATATTTTTTGAAAATCTGTCTGCGAATCTGTTTTTTATACTTTTCGTCAAAAAACAGATCTGTTCTCGGAACCCCCAATGCTTTAATCTTATCGATATCCAGCCCAAAGGCATCTGCATAGACAGGTCTTACTGCCTCACCGCTGACGCAGACGGCATCGTACTGGGCATGAGTGGCGCGATCTGTCGCTTTCGATATATTGGTTCCCCGCTGGCCAAACTTTTTAAATGCACCGCAGGCATGCCACAACTGTATCACCCGCTGCTTTCCTTTTAACGGGAAATACCGAAGATCTCTTACATAATCATCTGTAATAATTACTTTACTTCTTGTGATCTCCCGTATCATGTTTACTTCCTCTTCATATGTATGAGGAAGCTGCTTTGCAATCACTACTTTCTTTCCCTTTATATAAGGATATAGCGCTTTGGCATTTCCTTCCAGTTCCCCATCTTTTCTTATGCTGAGGAATAATACCTGCTTCTCTATCTTCTGCTTTTGCAGTTCTTCGATATCTTTTTTGAGCTGCTCATTGATCTCTGTTTGATCGTCTCGTTCCAGAATATCCTGAAGTCTGGTCAGTTTCAATGCTTTTTTGGTGGCACTTTCCTGAGCAGCCAGATCTAAAGGCTTCTCTTCCAGAGCCTTTTTTATGATGCTGCGGTTTTCTTCTGTCTCAATGTATGTTAAAAACTTCTCTTCTTTATCCTGGAAAACAACAATTCCATCCCTTACCGCCTGATAATATCCTTTTCGGAAACACATCTTTACCAGCTCTCTAAGAGGAATCGTCACATCTGTCCAGATTGTTCTTAAAAATTCTGTCCGGAAAAACTTGTTCTCAACCAAATAATCTGCTGACAGTAATTCTGTCTCTTCTAGGCCTTCTTTTAACGTATCAAAGACCAGCTGATGAATAAATACCGGCTGCTGCTCTCCATAATTCAAATGGCAGACCAGTTCTGTGAAAAAATCCGCCTGTGAACGCAGAAACCGTTTCAATACATGCTTAAACGCATTATTTGTATATACAAACCGGGGAGTACACAGCACAATATAGTCGGACTGTGCTTCCTTCATTGCCCTAAAATAAAACTTTTCTTTCATCTCTTCTGACAGATATTTGATATTTTCACAGGAAAGACCATGTTTTTCCACAAGGGAACGCATATTCTCAGGAACTACAATCTGTGTCGCCACAAGGCTTTGTTGCTGCAATGCCAGAAGGCATTTTGCAAATGCTTCCTCCTGCTCTGGCAGTGCGTACAATGCAGCTGTCATTTTAGCATGGGAAAGGATATCCTCTGGTTTCTTATACAGATTATTAAGAGAAATATCCGGATTATCTGCCGCCAGTTCGTAAAAACTCTGCAGATCCATCTCCTTCATTTCCTTGTGTACTTCCTCTGTAATGCAGTCAATCGTCTCGGCATCAAGAGACCAGTATTTTGAATAAAACTGATTCAAAAGAGTATGCACTTCTTTCCGGAGAATGTGATTCATATACTGGCAAAGCCGTTCATCCCGTCCCATCGCTTCTTCTATGGTGCGATACTGCGGGAAGTCCCTTAAAATGCTTTTTCCGGCTGCATCCAGAATCATATGATGAGCCGTGATATATTCTTTTGTCTTTCCAGTCGAGGCCGTTGCCGTAATAGAATCCAGGTTACCGTCATTTAATCTCCGGTAATGGAAAATCACTTCATCCAGTCCACTGATTTTCTTACAGTGGTAAACAAAAGACATTACAAAAACTCCATCTTCCGAATAGGAAATCGGAGCAAAACGAATATGATTCTCTTCTATTACATTTCTTCTGAATAATTTGTTGCAAAGAGAAAAGGTCCACAGAATCTGACAGTCATACTTATCAATATCCTCCTGCACCACAAGTTCATCCAGATTATGGACATTGTAGGAACGGTATTTATTAAAAATATCATATTTTCCAATGACCAGATCCGCATCCCTCTCTTTTGCGACATCATACATCTGCTTTAAGGCATTATTTGCCATCCAGTCATCTGAGTCCAGGAATGCAATATACTCTCCTTTCGCGATATCCAAACCTCTGTTACGGGCGGATGACGGGCCGCCATTTTCCTTATGGAGCACCGTAATCTGGTCATATCTTTCCGCATAACGGTCTAAGATCTCTGCTGTACGGTCTGTTGACCCATCATTGACCACGATGATCTCGTAATCAGAAATTCCCTGCTGTAAGATACTTTCCAGACACTCTTCCAAATATTCCTGCGCATTATATGCGGCTACAATTACTGAAATTTTCATCTCGTCACATTCCCCCCTGATTATACATGGATTGTATCACCCACCCCCTTTTTTGTCAACGAAGCCAGTATTTGTTACTGTTCACGTGCGTTCCAGTAACGATGAAAAAGCCATTCAAAATCACCTTCGGTGATGGCTTTTTCATTACAGACCTCGGGTTTTGCCATGCA
>JBJEMC010000050.1:0-1380 GCA_051879475.1 Muricoprocola sp.
CCTGGCGGCATAGGACCTCTTAATCCTATCTTTTCTTTCCCGGCACCTTTCTCGACAATTGCCTGCACATCAAGAATCATCTTTTTTGAAAAAGGTTCTTTTTTTTTCAACTTCTCTTCCAGAAAATTTAAAGCCAGAAAATAATTGCGTACTTCCTGTTCCGGCTTCAAAAAATGTTTATGAGGATCACAGTCAATGGCTTCATTTGCCTGTTTTTCAGTCAATGGATTTCCCTCAATCTTATTAGAAGCATATGAACTTTTTTTCTTGGAATTTTTTCTAAGTCTATTCTTTGTAACAGGTGGCAGTTTTATCGTACTAAGAGAAAAACGATTTTCATCAATTTCTGATATACTTTTTAAAATCTCATTTGTAAGTGTAACTTTTATCAAATTATCCACCTCCTTTTTATCAATATATATTATATCAATTTATGAATTGTTTTTCCACTAAAATTACACTATTTTTTCACTATTTTTCACTTCATCGTCTTCGCCATTGAAGAGAGCAGTGCCGCCATCTCCGGATTGGAGAGCACTTTCACAAGCAGTTCTGCATCCACTCCTTCCAGAACTGCCACCGTATTTTATACTTTACCTGCGCTGCATCTATGTCAAATGCACTTAAATTCTTAAAAGATTCTTCCCCTTTGCAATCTGTTTCCAATATTTCTGTATGCTGCATCTTATCAACACGATAATGTTTGATAATTCCAGCCACTGCATCATAAGCCACCAGATAATAGTTTTCATCATCCCAGGTCAGTGCCCATGGACTGACAACATAGAAAGCACCGTCTTTTTTCAGTTTAAATTTCTTCTCAACGGTCCACTCTGCATAATGGAATTTGATTTCTTTATTCTCATAGATCGCGGTGTGTATGTAATCTACGTTGATTTAATAATTCAAGTTCATCCGGACGCACACCTGAAAACACCGTTTTTGATAAATACTCAAGTGTCAGTTTCTCCTGTTCACTTAATCTAGTCTTGTATTTATCTTTCTCCATTGCCTGTATAAAGGCATAATAAGTTTTATACTCACGAATAATTACCAATGGATCGATTTCCTGATTTTCATAGAAATCATAGAGAAAAGGACCCCGTCCCAAACGATTCTTCAAAGAAATATAGCTCTCTTTGATCAGAGTTTTCATTCCTTTGATTTTATCAATGGATTTAAAGATTTTGTCCTTAGAAATCTCATCGAAATGTACTGTCGATGCACCAGGTATTGTACTATTACCGCTGATTACATATTTACGGATGACATCTGCGTTATAAGTACGATCCCCTGATAAAGCCACCGGAATCATAAAGTTGTTATTATAATTTCCGATAAAATCCAGGATAACAACATATTCTTTTCCCGGAGCTTTTC
>JBJEMC010000050.1:1480-3250 GCA_051879475.1 Muricoprocola sp.
TAATATTCAGACTGTTCAATCACATGCCTTACTCTTTCATCACTGGTAAGCTGGTTGAACTCCTCCTCTGTCAGTTTTGTACGCTGCAAGGTTTTGTCATCTAATGAAATAACCTCACTGATTCCAAAGTAATGGAATGGGCAAAGAAGATTCTCTTCCATTGCCTGCTGCAGTCGAATTTCATGAGCAATCTGATAATTGAAGATCTCATATATATTTTTACCTTCCTGATCGTCGTCTCTTTTATCCGGAGTTGCTGTCATGCCCAAAAACAGCTTTGGTTTAAAATAGTTTATAACCTTGGTATAGATATTGTTGGAGCTATGATGAGCCTCATCCAGGATAATGCAGTCAAAAGCATCCGGCTGATACTGAAACAGATGGGTATCTCTATTCAAAGTTTCAACGGTTGCAAATACATATCACATTGTAATTTATAAAAATGAACGAAACAAAATATCTATTTACCATTATACCCTACAAGTATTGTTTTGTCATAAACATTTTCGAATGCTCGAATGTTTCATTCTATCTTTTTAAATTTTAAATTTTTCATTACACTCCATCTTTTAAAAAGAAATCTGTTTTCTTCATTCTAACCCTTTTTTCCTATCTGAATAGTTTTATTCACTAACATCTTCCTTAGCGTTCTTTCTCTTATGATCTATCAGACTCTTCTTACAGATCTTGCAGATAGTTCCATGCTCTGTTACCATCACAACCTTTGCCTTTGCCGTGTCACCAATCTTGTCATAGATTCTTCCTGCACTCATGCCTTCACCGATTACCGTATGCGTACTATTTGCTACATGATCAATATCACCAAGACCTTCCATCCTGACAACGATTGCTTCTTTATCATATTTGTTGTCAGGTTCTTTCTTCAACTGTAAAGTTATTTCTGGCATTAAGAATTCTTTACCGTAATAATATTTGGTTCCTGTCAATGTAAAATAAATCTTTGCCATCGTATTTTTCTCCTTTAAAAATCGTATTCATTCGGATCCAGGCCTGCGTCTTCAAGAACTTCTCTTCTTTCTTCCGGATCCATCATTTCCAGTTCATCATAATCAAAACCAGCATTACCGAAAACATCACTATCATCGTAATCAGAAGAGCCACTGTCTTCGCTTAACATCTTATCCATAAACTGGAACTGTGCTGCTCGTTCCCAGTTATCCAGTTTTCCATCTCTGTTGAAATCAAACATCTTGTCAAATCCAAACATCGTACTTCCTCCTTCTGCTCCCGGTATTATCTTATAACTTTTGTTTTTTCATGTGATCGCTTAGGCGGCGACTTAATCTTCCAGGCACTCTCTGTAATCAGATTCATCTGCAAATAATCTGTAGCTTCCATTGATGTAACCCATATAACCGTTGACATTTTTGAAAAGGCTTTATCCTTCGCTATATATTCTTTTCCTGCCATTGTTCCTCCTTCCATCAAAACAGACATAAAAAAAGCCATCTATCGTCTAAACGGTAAATGACCTTTCTTAATGATTTAATTTTTTCACCAGAAGCAAATATCTGATGTATTGATTTAAATCTTCTGTTACAACTGTTTTATAAACCATACTTTTCTCTCATATCGGCAATGACAGAATCCGCAGCTCTATAGTTTCCCTGAGATGCAGATATTCTTGATTTTTCAAGTTTCTCCAACAACATTTTTTCTGTCATAGCAGCATACAGATTATGCTCTACCCTTTTTATCTCAAATGGAAACCCATTATTTACAACGGCTTGTGTCAAAAACATCCTGATT
>JBJEMC010000051.1:0-17038 GCA_051879475.1 Muricoprocola sp.
CTCCATGTATTACAAATCATACTCTGATATCCATGGCGAAACAATGCAATCTCTGCCGCATTGATAAACTCCGCAAAATACGGATGGGAAACCTCTGGAACAATAATAGCAACAATACCACTTTTCTTGTGATATAAGTTTCTGGCCATTTCATTCGGAGTATAATTTAATTCCTTAATTGCCTGAAGAACCTTTTCTCTGGTTTCTTCTTTCACATAACCGCTGTCATTTAATACTCGAGATACCGTTGCCGCCCCTACATGTGCATGGCGTGCAACATCCTGAATGGTTGTCATTGCACACCTCTTTCTGTATTATTAACCTTTTGTTTTCTGAAATTTTATATGTGGCAAGAATACCAGATGGAACCCTTGCCACGCTTATTTTATCAAAGAACTTAATAAGAAACAAGAAATCTTTTAGCCTTTAATACCAGAAGATGCAATACCTTCTACATAGTACTTCTGCATGAAAATGAACATGATGATCATAGGAATTGCAGAAATAACCAGTGCTGCCATGATCGCACTGTAGTGTACCGGCTGTGTACCAAAGAAGGACTGTACTGCCAGCTGAATGGTACGTTTGTTTTCTCCGGTCATTACCAGGAATGGCCACATAAAGTCATTCCAATGTGCTACGAAATCCAGAATGAACACTGTTGCATATACCGTTTTGGAAATCGGCACTACGATTTTAAAGAAGGTTCCGGCAGGGCTACATCCGTCAATCGCAGCTGCTTCGATCAGGTCATCCGGGATATCACAGAAAAACTGGCGGAACATGTAAATAGAGAAACATTTGGCTACGAATGGTATTACCAGTGCAAACAGGGTGTTTACCCAGTTAAGCTGTGCCATTTCAATATACAATGGCAGCATAATCGCTTCCATAGGAAGAACCATCAGCGCTACTACCAGGTTCAGGATCAATCCTTTTCCCTTAAATTCAAATTTTGCCAAGGCATAACCACACATGGAGTTTACCAGCAGATCCAGAATCAGAATGAGTGCAATATACAGCAAAGTATTCTTAAATACCTGTGGCAAATTCATACGGTTAAATACTTCTACATAGTTTGCCAAAGATGCGTGGCTTGGGAAAAATGTCCGAATAGAATTCATGTTTGCGAAAATTTCTGCCTCTGGTTTCAGAGATGCGGAAATCATCCAGATCAGAGGGGAAACAAAGATAATACCGATTATAATATTTCCAAAATAAAACATGAACTTTGAAAAAGCCGCAGAAAATTTTAAAGATGATTTAGTCTTCATTTCGCACCTCCTTTAATCATTTGCTGTAGTAACCTTTTTCATAACCAGAGACATTGCTACAACAATTACGAAGAATACAGTGGCAATAGAACAAGCATATCCGAAGTTACCCTTCTGGAAGCCCTGTGTATAAATATAGTAAACAAGTGTCTTTGTGGAGTTCTTTGGTCCACCCTGTGTCATGATATAAGGCTGTGTAAACAGTTTCATTGCCTGAATCATGGTAATCATGATAACGTACTTAATGGTTCCCTTCAGTCCCGGGATTGTAATATAGAGAAACTGTTTCCATTTGGTTGCCCCATCTACAGAAGCTGCCTCATACTGTTCTGTAGGAATTCCCTGCAATCCTGCCAGGAAAATCATCATCTGATAACCTGCTCCCTGCCATGCAGACATGAAGATTATCGAATTCATAGCCGTATGTTCGTTTGTCAGGAAATTAATTGGATCCATTCCCAAAGATACCAGTAATGAGTTAATCAAACCAGTATTAGGATTTGCATTATAAAGTACAGACCACAGAACGGCAATAACAACCATAGATGTCAGCTGTGGACTAAAATACATGGTTCTAAAAATCGCAACACCACGGAATTTTTTGGAAACCAAAAGAGCTAATCCAAGAGCCAGCGCACACTGTACCGGCACTACAATGACTGTGAAATATACAGTGTTTTTTAAAGCAATCCAAAAGTTTTTATCTGCAAAAAGCTTCTGGTAATTCTCAATTCCAATAAAACTGATATTATCCGGTCTCATGATCTGATACTTAAATGCCGAAAAATAAGCCGTATAGATCATAGGTACAACCAAAAATGCAATCAGCAGAATAACAGCCGGTGCAACAAAGAAATATGCTGTTACACGTTCGTTTCTCTTACGGCCGGTTAAATTTCCCGTCTTTGCCATAACCATTCCCTCTTTTCTTTCAGATTTCTATAAAGTTAACCCGTAAATTGCGAATAGCTGCCAGATACTATCCGGGCTATTTCCCAGTACAATCCGGCAGCTACTCTTGGTTTATATTGTTGGTATGGAGATTTCTTAATTCGTTTCGTGCTTATTCAGCATAGTATGTTTCATAATCTTCTGTAAACATATCAGCTACGTTTGTCAGCTCATCCTGAATGTAATCTACATCTACTTCTCCGTTAGTTGCTGCATCAGAGAAGATGTTTGTCATAGCTTCTGCATAGTTAGCAGAGAATGTAGCGTAGGAAGGAGTTCTTGGACGTGGAACTGCTGTATTATTCAGCTGTTCTACGAACAGAGCACGAGCTCCATCTGCGTATTCTGCCATAGCTTCTGTTTCATATGCGGAGTTACGTGTTGCAGGTTTTGCAATTGCTGCTGCGTATGTTGCTACGTTATCTGTGCTCATCAGCCAGCTAAGGAACTCACCAGCTGCTTCAACATCTTCACAGTCTTTGCTGATTGCTGCAGACCAGTCACCACATGGAGAAACTGCCTTGCCTGTATCAGATACTGGATAATATGTTACACCCCAGTCAAAGTCTGCGCTGCTTTCCAGAGTAGCTACTTCCCAGGAACCACCAATCATAGTTGCACATGCTTTGTTCAGGAATTCGTCCTGAATTGGATCTACGTTTGCATATCCATTTGCAATCATTTCTGCAAGATACTGAGTAGTTGCAACTGCTTCTTCACTGTCTACATAACCAGCTGCTGTTGTACCATCTTCGCTGATATAGTCGCTGCCTTTAGAAATATACATTGGTTCCAGTGCGTATGGAAGACCTTCGCCGTGGTCCATGATGATATGTGCACCAACATGTTCATCTGTTGTACATTTTTCAGCGATTTCAGCCATTTCATCCCATGTAATTGGGTTTTCCAGTGTACGGGAATCCAGATCATCTGTATCTACACCACACTCTTTTAACATATCTTTGTTATAATAGAAGGCTACACTGGATTCTGTAGCAGCCATTGCATAAAGTTCTCCATCATATGTACACTGTGCAATTGTAGAAGGAACAAAATCTGCCATATCTTCTTCTGTAAAGTAATCAGTAACTGGTACGATGATACCATTTGCTGCATAGTAAGAAACCTGTGGTCCATCTACAAAGAAGATGGAAGGAAGATCGTTAGATGTTACTGCAGTTGCAATTTTGTTATCATATGCGTAAGAATCGGAACGGTCGATAGCTTCACGGCTTACCTGAATCTCTGGATGTGCTTCATTCCACTCTGCAAGCTTTTCTACCCACCATGCTTCAACCTGTTCTCTATCAGTTGGGCTCCAGATTGTAAGGTTCACTACATCATCTTCTGCCATTGCAGGTACTGCTGAGAATACAGAAGCTGCAAATACAAGGCTTAACAATACACTCATTCTTTTTTTCATTTTTCTTCCTCCTGAAAATATTTTTCGTTTTCATCCCATTGCGCGCCGGAAATCTTCATTTGTGAAACCCGTTCCACATCTTTGATTTTTATATCCACAGAACTACTTCTGTGGATTATACTTAAAATTTTTCATTTCTTTCCGAAATGTGGAACCCGTTTCATATCGTGGTTTCATCATACATCCCATCTTGCTATTTGTCAATATGATTTTATACAAAACATGGGATTCTGTTAGTAATATACAGAATCCCATGTTTGTTTTTGTGCAAGTTTTACATATTATTTTCTACTTTATTCCCGAATCCAGACTCTCATTTGTCCTATTCCGCGATTTCCCCAGATATAATAAGGAATTGCTTTCATCGTTACCAATTTTCTCTCCGGTGCATTTATACAATATAGCTCTGCACAATCTTCTTCTCGAAGTGCATCCATGGTCAGTGTCACAGTTCCTGCCAGAGTTCCTTCTGTTTCCTGCTGTTCCACAATTTTACTGTCTCGCGGTAAGATAAGTGCCTGAAGCTGCGGACCATTATCCACACCTTCAATACAGTATACGATTGGACCACGCATTAGTCCGACACATCCTGCAGTATCTCTACAGCGAACAGTACCATACATTCTTCTGATTTCCATAGGGAAGCTCATCTCCACTACATCTTCTGCTGCCCATGTACGGCAAATATATGCATACCCATCTTTGATCTGGTACTCTGCAGCCTCTCCATTTAAAGTAATACTCAGTGAATCCTCTGATACATATCCTGGAACATGAATCGCAAGGGTAAATGCCTCTTCGGTTTTTGGAATCAGTGTATATTTTGCTTTCCCTTTCCATGGGTATTCTGTCTCCACCCTGATCTCAGCGTGTTCCAGATTTGCCTCCTGGCCTATCATTAGATGTGCATAAATCGTATCCTCACTCTCACTCCAACAATATTTTCCAATAGAAAGAATCATTCTTGCAAGATTCGGAGGACAACACGCACATGCGTACCATCCTGGTCTTTCTGGAAGTACATGCTTCATGCCAAATACTTCTCCCGAAAGTCCTGGATTAGTCTCCAAAGGATTGACATAGAAAAAATGTTTTCCATCCAACTGCATACCACTGATTGTAGAATTATAAATACACCGTTCAATAATATCCGCATATTTTCCTTTTGGTTCCAGATCCAGCATTGCTTTCGCAAAAAATACCAAACCAACCTGGGCACAAGTCTCTGCATAAGCTCTGTCAGGAGGGAGATCATAATCCTTTGAAAATGTTTCCCATTCCCCAGAAGAACCAATTGCACCTGTCAGATACATTTTTTTCTGAAGTATACTGTCCATCAGTGTTTCACATGCTTCTTTCAGAGATTCATCTTCTGTCGCAGCCGCCAGATCTGCCATGGCACGATAAAGATATACCGCACGTACCGCATGGCCTTCTGCCGACTTCTGTTCGCGAACCGGTGCATGAGACTGGTTATATTCCAGATAATCCGGATCCATATGAAAAATGTCAAAATCACGTTTATCCTTTTCTTTACGGAAAAAGTCTTTCTGTGTTCCCCTGCTTTCAATGAAATAAGAAGCCAGTTTGCTATATTTTTCATCTCCGGTTATCTGATAAAGACGCATCAGACCTACTTCTACTTCTTCATGTCCCGGAATGCCATAATGCTCTTCATTAAAAACAGAAGCTATACAATCAGCCATTTTTTCCGCTACCTCAAGAATCTTCTTCTTTCCGGTTACTTCGTAATACCCGCAGGCAGCTTCCATCATGTGTCCCATACAGTAAAGTTCATGACCTTCCAGCAAATTCTTCCAACGATGCTCTGGCTCCTTAATGATAAAATACGTGTCCAAATAGCCATCTTCCTGTTGTGCCTTTGCAATTACATCAATCACTTCATCTGCATATTTTTCCAATTCCTGATCTGGATGTACCCACAGAGAATAAGCTACAGCCTCTAACCATTTTGCTACATCACTATCCTGGAATACCATTCCATAGAACTCTCCTTCTTCCATTCCTGCAGCAATTCGGAAATTTGCCAGAGCATGGCTTTTTTCCGCACCTGGAATCTCATCATTCAAAATTTTCTGCTGATAAGGGATTACCGTATCCACTACTAGCTTCTGATAGGGAGACCAGAATTTATCCTCACATTTTGTCTGTTTCAAAGAAACAGCATGAATTTTATTTTTCATATTCCTACTTATTTCCCCCACTTAATACAATTACAGCCTGGTTACCTTCTTTGCGGATCACGGCCTCTTTATCCCAGAGCGCCTTCGTCTGCCAGCTTCCATCACCGCCTTCTACGGTCACAGTAATCTCCTGTCCACATCTTACTGCTTCAGCATGCATCACTGGTTTTCCGGCAAGATCTGGAACGATTACCTGTGCACGTTCTCCGTCTTCAAGATAAGATACTGCCAGAGTCACACCAGATGCGAAATCATAATCTGGTTTTGTACAGCAACTTCCAAGGGCAAGGATTCTGCCCGGAGCTACCATCAGAGGCATTGCATGATAATCAAAAACATCGGTATGCCATCTTCCGCCTTCACGAAACTCCTCTGTCATAAAATTAAACCATTTTCCTTCCGGAAGATAATATTCTACTTCTCCGTTTTCTTTGAAAACAGGAGCAACCAAAAGGCTGTCACCCATCATATACTGCAGATCCAGAGTAAGGCAGGTACGGTCTTTCGGATATTCCATAAACATCGGACGCATCATTGGTACACCAGTCTCAGAAGAAACCACTGCCATCTGATACAGATATGGCATCAGGCGGCATTTCAGTTCTACCATTTCTTTCAGAACCACACAGGACTCATCATCAAACAGCCATGGAACACGATAAGAAGAACTACCATGGAGACGACTATGTGAACTTAAAAGGCCAAACTGGCACCATCTCTTATAGATATCCGGTGAAGCAGTCTGCTCAAATCCACTGATATCATGGCTCCAGAATCCAAAGCCACCGCAGGACAAAGAAAGACCACCGCGCAGTGTCTCAGCCATAGAGCTGTAGGTTGCAGAACAATCACCACCCCAGTGTGCCGGGAACTTCTGTCCGCCAACAGTTGCAGAACGCGCAAACAATACTGCATTTCCTTTCTGTTTTTCCTGCTCAAGGATTTCAAAGACAGCTCTGTTATACAGATATGTATACGCATTATGCATATCCACAGGATCAGAACCGTCAAACCACTGAATATCTGTTACCGGAACTCTTTCTCCAAAGTCTGTCTTAAAACAGTCCACGCCCATATCCAAAAGTGTTTTCAATTTACCCTGATACCATGCAACCGCATCAGGATTCGTAAAATCTACCAGAGCCATACCTGGCTGCCACAGATCCGTTTGCCATACGGATCCATCAGTCTTTTTCAAAAGATAGCCATTTTCTTTTCCTTCTTTAAACAGGTAAGACATCTGGCCGATATACGGATTGATCCATACACAAATCTTCAGACCCCTGTCATGATAACGTTTCAGCATTCCCTCCGGATCTGAGAAAGTGTCCGGATCCCAGATAAAGTCGCACCAGTGATAAGCACGCATCCAGTAACAGTCAAAATGGAAAACATGCAGAGGAATATTTCTGTCTGCCATTCCCTGAATAAAACTGCTGGTGGTTTCTTCGTCATAATTTGTAGTAAATGAAGTAGTCAGCCAGAGACCAAAGGACCATGCCGGCGGAAGTGCCGGTTTCCCTGTCAGTTCGCAATATCTGGAAACAGCGCTTTTCGGATCCTCTCCCGCAATTACATAATAACCAAGGGTTTCTCCCGGAACAGAGAACTGTACTTCTTCAACCTTCTCGCTACCGATTTCAAAGGATACCTCTCCCAGGGTATCCACCAGAACTCCATAACCTTTGCTGCTCAGATAAAACGGAATACACTTATAGCCCTGCTCGCTGGCAGTACCGCCATCTTCATTCCAGTTTTCCACAATCTGACCATTTTTCACAAAGGAAGTAAAACGTTCTCCCAGGCCATATATATATTCTCCCACATCCAAGCTAAGCTGTTCCACCATGTAGCTTTCACCGGTGTCACGATTCAACATCCTGGCCATATTTCTGTAATCTGACATAGTAAGAAGCCTGTCATTCTGATAATATGCCACACACCAGTTTCCCGGTTTCTTCGAGATCACTGCTTTTGCTGCCCCGCTCTGATAAATCAATGCATTTTCTTCTTCTGTAATACTTACCGTATGTTCTGCCGGGTATACCACAGGACGAACCGATTTTTTAGCCATCCCCGCAAAATGGGTTACTTCCGTGTGGATGACATCCTCTATAGGACTTGTAAATGTCACTGTCAGCATACCAATATTCAGACAGTCTCCACGATCTGTAATGTGTTTTGCAACTCCGTAAACCACAAGGTTTTCGCCATCTACTTCATGCCCTGCATATTCCACTGCAAAAATGGGATCATACTCTTTTCTCATTAACCAAAAACCATTTGTAAATTTCATTTTTGCTCTCTCCTCTTACTCACAGTTTTCATCTGATACATTTTCTTCCTTTGGCATATGCGCATCCAGAAGCGGCTCTATCATACAAGACGCCACACAGGAAACCACTCCCGGAATCACCAGAACTAATCCAGGTTTTGCATACAAAGCCAGATAAGATGCTGCAAACATCGCCAATAATACCAGGGATACCGGCAGATGCTTTACAGACATATAAAAAGATAATTTTACAAACCATCCTGACGGCATCGCAAATCGCGACAGCGCCGGAAAAACATAGCATGCAGCTATGATAAAAAATACAATTACCAATGCATACAACACCATGAAAAACAATCCAACTAAATTACGCAGTTTTGCGTTCAGAATTCCTATGTTCAGAAGCATCAGAAAAATGACACCTCCGTAAATCAAAGTCAGAGGAATGGAGGAAATCAGATTCTGCTTATATGCATGCCAGAATTGCCTGGATACAGAATCTCTGTCTTGCCGCACAGATTTTGTAACTGCCGCATATAAGGCACTGAAGGATGCTCCAATCGTAATTACAGGAATACATCCGATCAGCCAGTAAATGCTCACCAGCATCATATCAAAGATCTTACCTGTATAATCATAAAAATTCCCATCGAATTCAAACATTTTTTTTCCAGAAAACTGAATTGGCTTTTTCATCCGTTTTCCTCCATCCACTTCTTACTATTTTAAATCAATTTTATAGTCATTTTTTGTAAATAATGGAATCTGCTCAATTGGAGCTGCTACTATAACGGTCTGTCCGCCTTCGTATTCTTCTCCAGTCCATGCATTTGTCCATCTCGCACCTGCAGGAAGATATATTGAAGTTTCTTCACATCCCGCATCTGTAATTGGTTTTACCAGGATATCCGGTCCAAACAGATACTCATCTTCCACATCCCAGGACTTTGCATCTTCCGGGAATTCATAGAACAGAGTACGCATAACTGGAGTTCCTTTTTCATGAGCTTCTTTCATCCGTTCTGTTATATATGGACGAAGTTTTTCACGAAGATTCAGATAATAACTGAGGATCTCATATACCTGGTCAGTATAACTCCATACTTCATTTGGAGCACCAGATACACAGGTTGCACCACCTGTCGTTCCATACTGTGGCTGCAATGGCCAACGATATCCATGAAGACGCATAACCGGACAGAAGCATCCATATTCAAACCAGCGAATCAGAATTTCATGGAATGCCGGATCATTGACATTCGCACCAAAGAAACCTCCGATATCAGTGGTCCACCATGGAATACCTGCCAGTCCCATGTTCAGACCTGCTGCCACCTGATTCTTCATACTTGGGAAGGAAGATTTGATATCACCGGACCAAACCAGGGCACCATATCTCTGAGAACCTGCCCATGCGCAACGCAGAAGATTGATGATATTTTCCTGTCCTTCTGCCTTCATACCATCAAAGAAAGTCTTTGCATACATAACAGGATAAATGTTTCCAACCTGCATATCCGGTCCCAGATGATAACGATAGTTTTCAAAGTCATAAACGGAATATTCCGGTTCCGCTTCATCCAGCCAGAATATTTTTACACCCTTGTCGTAATAGTTCTTCTTTGCCTTTTCCCACACATATTCTCTGGCTTCCGGGTTCGTTGCATCAAAATGCAGGGTATTTCCTTGGAAATCCATAGAAATTGGGAAACCAGATTCCACACGTATCAAAAGGCCTTTACTCTTCATTTCCTCGAAATTTTCACTGCGGTAATCTACTGTAGGCCAGATAGATACCATCAGCTCAATTCCCATTTCCTTCAGTTCTGCAATCATCGCATCTGGATCAGGCCAGTAAGTAGGATCAAATTTCCACTCACCCTGTAATGGCCAATGGAAGAAATCCACAACGATTACAGAGATTGGAAGACCTCTTCTCTTGTATTCTCTTGCTACTTCCAGAAGTTCTTCCTGGGTCTGATAACGAAGCTTGCACTGCCAAAATCCCATTGCATAATCCGGCATCATCGGTACTTTTCCGGTAGCATTTGCATATGCCTCCTCAATCTCTGCCGGCGTATCTCCTGCTGTAATCCAGTAGTCCAGCTTCTTAGTAGAAAATGCCTCCCAGGTTGTAATATTCTTTCCAAAGTTTACACGGCCAACTGCCGGATTGTTCCAAAGGAATCCATATCCAAGGCTGGATACTGCAAAAGGTACACTTGCCTGGGAATTTCTGTGTGCCAGCTCCAGGTCAGCCCCTTTTACATCCAGGAAGTCCTGCTGATACTGTCCCATACCGAAAATTTTCTCATTCGGATTAGAAACAAATCTCATGGTAAGACGATAGTCTCCTCCGATGATCGGCTTAAATTCTCTCGCTTCTACCTCCAGAGAACTACAGGTACTGCCAAACATATCTTTTCTGTTACGCAAATACTCTTCCAAAAGGACTTCGTTCTTCTGATTGTAGAAAGTAATCTTTCCAATCAGGTTAATCTCTGCACGGATTTTCCCGTTTACGATCTCTCCGCCATCTTCTCTTACTGTAATCTGCGGATTGCCGGGATTTTCCTGTTTCAGAAGTGCCCAGTCCTCATCCGGCATCTGAGCCAGCTTGGTAGAACGTACACGGAGGCTGTTCTCACCCCAAGGTTCAATAATCAGTCTCTCTGCTTCGTAACGATAGCAAAGAGCATTTCCTTTCTGTTCAAAATATCCATAAACAACTTTTACTTCATCCTGTGATGCCATAATTCATTCCTCCTATCAATCTTTTACTGCTCCTGCCACAAGACCACCCACGATATATTTCTGCAAGAAGATAAAGAGCAGGACAACCGGGATTACCAGAATCGTTCCATAAGCCATGATACAGTTCCACTTTGTACCATAAGCATTTTGGAATTTATAAATATTTGCTGTCAAAGGACGCATTTCTGCATTTACATTAAAGGTCATGGAATATACCAAGTCGTTCCATCCATTCAGGAAAGAGATAACAACGATGGTAATAATACCGGTTTTTACAGCCGGAATCATAACATAAATAAATGATTTCAAAGCTCCGCAGCCATCCAGTCTTGCCGCTTCATCCAGTGCTTTCGGTACACTCTTAAAATATGGACGAAGGGTAACGACAGCAAAAGGAATAGATGCTGCTGCGATTGCAATAGGTGCCGTAAAATGTGTTCCAAGAATATGTAATTTGTTGAAAATCAAATACATTGGTGTCAATGTCAGAGATGCCGGAAGCATCTGTGCTACCAGGAAAGTAAGCAGGAACACATAGGAACCACGTACTTTAAAACGTCCCATTCCATAAGCTGCAGGCACACCAAGGATCAATGCAATGGCCATTGTAATAAAACCGTTGATAAAACTGTTTCTCAGAGATAACAAGAATGTCTTATCTGTCAGGTTTACCAGCCATGGGTCAATGGTGAACTCGTGAGGAAAATAGGTAAGGATCTTTCCGAAGGTCTCAGAATCTGATTTAAAGGAAATCTGTATCAGCCAGTAAATAGGGAAAAGGAAAATAAATGCAATCACAACCGCAATAATGGAATTAACCAGTTCTTTTCTTCCTTCTTTTGATTTAAACATACTAATCATCCTCCTTTGCCAGCAGTCTCAGATAAAACAGTCCGATCACGAAGAGGCACGCAAACAGTACCATTGCTACTGCAGCACCTTCAGAGAACTTAAACTGTGTGAAAGATTTTACATACGAATAGGTACCCAGCACATCGGTTGCATTCAGCGGACCGCCTGCGGTCATGATGTACATCAGGTCGAAGGCACGGAAAGTGTAGATGAATCCCAGCATCAGTACCGCCATAATAGAGCCTTTCATCAGAGGCAGGGTAATATGCAGGAATTTCTGTCCCCAGTTTGCTCCATCAATGGATGCACTCTCATAAACATCCTGGGGAATACTGGTCAGACCTGACATCAAAAGAAGCATGTTAAAAGGAATACCTACCCAGCAGTTCATGATAATGACCGCAATCAATGCCGTAGAACCAGTAACCAGCCACTCCGGACCTTTGATTCCGATTTTAGAAAGCAGGTCATTGATCAGACCGGCATTGGAGAAAATATTTTTTCCAAGAAGACCGGTAACAGACATCGGCATCATGTAGCTAACCAGAATCATACCACGGATTGGGCCGGAAAGTCTGAATTTCTGATTAAAAAACATAGCAAATGCGAATCCGATAGTAAACTGAAAAACCAGACACGCAATCGTAAAAATAAATGTGTTTCTCAGGACAAGCAAGAATGTGCTGTCATGAAACAGTTTAATATAGTTTTCAAAACCGATAAAAACAGAACCACCTTTGGTAAGGTTTTTTACATCCACATTTTTGAAACTGAGAACCAGATTATAAATCAGGGGATATCCCAGAACTACCAGCATGTAAATAAATGCTGGAAGAATAAACATATATCCGTCATTCTCCCGTCTCAAACTGGCATTCTTTGTTTTCATAAGCGAATCGCCTCTCTTTCTTTTAGATTCGATTTTGGGTAACTTTTAAAAACTCCACGATTTCCGACCAGATACACCGCCAGGAACCGTGGAATTCTATTAAAGACTCATTCAGTTAAGATTGGAAGCCAGTCGTCTTCCCTCCATCGATATTATGGGAGAGGAGTCTCCTCAACGATCGGAGTAATGGTTTCCATTGCTTTAGCAAGAGCATCTGCCGGAGCTACACCGTCAACGAATACAGACTGAGTAGCGCTGTAGATTGCTTCAGAAATGCTTGGCCATTCAGCGTGAGGTCCACGTGCATCAGCATAATTCATTTCGTCTGTGAAAACTGCAAAGCCTTCCTGTTCGTAATCATATTCAGATGTAGAATCGGAACGAGTTGGGATCTTACCAGCTGTTACGCCCCATTCGCCTTCTTTTTCCTTGGAGCAAAGCCATTCAAGGAATGCTACACACGCTTCTTTGTTTTCTGCGCCTGCGCATACACCAAAGTTTTCACCGCCGATTGTGGAGCTGGAAGTTCCTTCATCACCTGTTGGAAGCAGACAGAATCCATAATTGAAACCATCAATTGCGTCTGTCTGTGCCAGATGCCATGTACCAACTTCAGCCATAGCAGCCTTTCCTGCTGCGAACTGGTTGAATGCGTCAGCCTGTGTCCAGTTGATACATTCTTTGCTCATGTAACCATTGTTGATCATATCAGAAAGAGCTGTCAGACCTTTTACTGCTGAATCTGCTGTCAGGTTATCAACGTTTACGCCCTCTGCTCCATCCTGTGTTCCACGCAGCCATGGAAGGATCTGGAATGTACCTTCTTCTGTGGAGATACAGCACATTGCAAAACCATATGTCTGTGTGTCAGGATCTGTAGTTGCTGCTGCCATTTCCTGGAGTTCTGCCAGGCTTGTCGGCATATGGTCGTATCCTGCTGCTTCCAGTGCATCCAGGTTGCATGCCAGTGCCAGACAGTTGGAGTTCTGAGGAAGACCATAAATTCTTCCATCTGGATCCATACAGGAGCTCAGTGGTCCTTCATAGAAGTTGTCAAGTTCGCCCCATGCCTCTAATTCATCTGTGATATCTTCGAATACACCCAGAGAAATATAAGAAGCCATATCAGGAGAATCAACCATACCGATATCTGGAAGTTCGCCGGAAAGAGCACCTACTGTATACTGGTTCATTAACTCATCACGGGATACATAAGTAGCTACGATCTCAATATCATCCTGAAGAGTATTGTACTCTTCTGTCCAGTCTACGATCGCTTTTGCATCTGCAGAAGCATCAAAATAGTGCCAAAGTTCGATTTTTGTTGGTTCAGCCTGTACAGCAACTGCAGAACAAGATACGATAGCTGCTACAGTAGCCAGTGCCATTGTTAACTGTTTCTTCATATTCGTCCTCCTTTTTTGTATCCGGAACGTGTTTCCGGATGATCTTTTTGGAAAACTACATCGCGACTATAGTTTTCCGCCTGCTTCAAGCACGCGCTTTATTTGGTAATCTTATTGTATCTTGATTCTTTTGTTTGGTCTACCAATGTTTTTAATATTTTTGCAATTATTTTAGTGTATTTTTTTAATCTATGCGCATTATTTTAAGAACGCAAAATGTTCATTTGTATAGTTTTTATATATTTTAAAATTATTTTATGTTTATTTTTCACATTGTCTTTGTTCGCGCAGATATTCCGACAGACTTTTCCCTGTTACTTCCCGAAATACCTTATGAAAATACTTTACATCTGAAAAACCTACCATATAGGCGACCTGGTTTTTGTCTACATTGCCCTCCAGAAGTAATTTTTTTGCCTGGTTTATTCTGTATTTTTTCAAAAAAGTGGCAAAACCTTCTCCCACATGTCTGGAAAAAATATAACTGAAATACTGGGAACTGATTCCAAGCCTGTCTGCCAAATCTGTCTGGTTGATTTTTTTATCATACTCTTTTTCGATGATATCCAGAGCACGCAGAACCATAGGATGTGCATCTGGATACTGACTCCGCAGACTATCGTTCTTTGTTTCATTTTCCGGATAAAGCCTCTGTCCTTTGATTCTTGCCGAAAGACGTGCCAGTACATTTTCCATTTCATTTTTCGTAATCGGTTTTAAAAGATACTCTGTCACATCCAGAGAAATACACTGCTGAGCCATCTGAAAATCTGCAAATGCACTGATCACCACAAATTCTGTTGTCATCTTTTTCGCCCGTACCTCCCGGATCAGTGTAATTCCATCCATATATGGCATTTTCATATCCGTAAATACTACATCAGGGTTCAACTGCTGAATCAGTTCCAGTGCCGTTTCCCCATTTGATGCCTGTGCCACGATCTCATAGTCTCCCGAAATACTTTCTATCAGTCTGCAGATTCCCTGTCTGGCTCTCTGCTCATTTTCCACAATGATAATTTTCAATTTTAATCCTCCACATCTGTTTCTTCATTTTCTTTCAGAATATCTGCAGGAATAGGCAGCCAGAGGATAAACCTGGTTCCTTTTCCCGGTGCTGTTTCCAACTTTACTTCCATCTCCGGTCCATAGTACATCCGAAGTCTTGCTACTACGTTCTGAATGCCGACACCTAAATGATTTCTTTCGATTCCGGCATTTCCTGAAAGCGTCTTGTTAATGGCATCACTGATATCCTTTTCCATTCCACAACCATTATCTTCGATGGTCATAACCAGACGGCTGCCGGATTCTTTACCTGAAATCACGATCTTTCCGCCGCTTTCCCATCCTTCAAATCCATGAAGAATAGAGTTCTCCACAAAAGGCTGCAAAAACAGTTTACAACATGGCCATTCATTATATTCTTCTGGGAAAATGATCTCATAATCAAAAACATCCATCAGTCGATATTTCTGTAAATACAGATACTGACATACCCAGTCGATTTCTTCCCCTAATGTCACCAGCTTCGTTTCTTTTGAAAACGTATAATACAGGATTCCTGACAGATTTTTCAGCAGAATGGAAACCTCTGTATCTCCATTTTCTATGGCACTGTAGTTGATAGCACCCAGCGTATTACAAAGAAAATGTGCATTGATCTGAGATTCCAAGGCTTCCCGCTCCGCCTCATTACATCGCTGTAAGGTAATGGTCTTTTCCTCATATTCCCGTTTTGTTTCTTCTCTTTGCATTTCCAGAGCCTGGACAGTATGATTATACTGCTGTGCAAGCTGCCATAGCTCATGAGTTCCCCGAATCTTGATTTCTCCTCCATAGTCTCCCTGACATATTTCCCGCATGGCTTTTCCAATATCTCCAACCGGTTCCAGAATCCTCCAGAGCAGCACACTCCAGATTACGATACAGAAAAACAGAAGTATCAGATAAACAACAACTCCTTCTCCAAACATTTCACTGACCTTACGGTGCATGCGGTTGCTGTCAATGTCAATGTGAATCGTCCATCCCCAGTAATTCAGAGGCTTTTCCAGTTCCTCAATCTGATTTGTACTGAGATATCTTTCATTTTCACCCTGCAGCTTGCTGTTTCGGTGATACAATACCGTTCCATCGCTGTCTGTAATATATTCACTGATATAATCTCCCTGTTCTGCATTCGATAAAGCACTTGCCTGAATGATATTATCCAGTCTTATAGAAAAAACTACGACTGCACAGCTGTCTGTTTTATCCACATGGTTTCCTACCAGAGGATATGCTATATGAAACAGGAGCATCTCAGGAAAATCCTCATGGGTAAGGGGCTTCGTACTAATGACATAACTGGAAGCAGTCCTCTCTTTCGTCTTTTCCATTACCTGCTCATAAAGAGCCAATAACACCTCCAGATTATCACCATGCCATAGGTCACTGTGAACACTTTTGTCCCAATATCTCCCATATTCACGCAGAAGTCCGTCTTCCGTTACCACTGCTGTTGCCGCAATATTTCCCTGGTAATGTGTGATATTATTTAACTTCAAATCTAAACGCATAGTATCTCGGGTAGCACCATTGCTTTCTTTCACATTTTCTACTAATTCGTAAAATTCTGAATTCCTTACAGTATCCGCTCCAAGTCTGAGTGCCTCTCTGAGCATGCTGTTAATGTTATTGGCTGAAGCATCCAGAACCGCCTGCTCAGTCTTTGTAGTTTCCGCCAGAAGGAACTGCATGTATTCATTTTGCAGAAAACTCTGGAAAAAGAATGCGGCAAACAAAAACAGTACAATTCCTGTCCCGATGAAACTGTATGCCATATGACTTTTTACATGGTTGATTACTTTCCTAAACATTGTCTTCCTCGTATTATTTTTTCTATACTATAGCATTCACCTGCTCAGAAAACAAGAAAAGTGCACAAAAACAATAATATTCATTAAAAATATCGTTACTGTTCACGTGCGTTCCAGTAACGATGAAAAAGGGCGTGTGAAAAAATGAG
>JBJEMC010000052.1:0-16846 GCA_051879475.1 Muricoprocola sp.
AGCCTAAATCAAGGCTTTCAGAGATTTTTACTCTATGAAACTGTCAAACTCCCGTTGTTTGTAAGACGAACTTCCACCTTGCGGGGTGGAAGTTTTTTTGTTTTGAAAAAAAGGGCTTGTCATTTTCCCTGAAATGGCTTATTATAATCATGTAAGTGGAGAGAAGTGGTGATTCGTGGTGCGAAATGGAGCAAGAGTGGTTCATAGTTACTGGAACGTATGTGAACAGTAACGTTCGTTTTCCACAAATCCCATAAGAAACAAGGACCTTGGAAAGCAGGTGTGTTCTATATGTTCATGGGTGAATACAATCATGCGATAGACACCAAAGGCAGGCTGATTATCCCTTCCAAATTCAGAGAGGAATTAGGTACTGAATTTGTGATTACCAAGGGATTAGATGGCTGTCTCTTTGTTTTTCCTATGGATTCCTGGCAGGAGTTTGAAGAAAAGCTGCGAAATTTACCGCTTACGAATAAGAGTGCAAGACAATTTTCACGTTTTTTTGTAGCAGGAGCAACACCTTGTGAGCTGGATAAGCAGGGGAGAATTCTCTTACCGGCAACGCTTCGGGAATTTGCTGAACTGGACAAAGATGTGGTACTGGCAGGAATGCTGAACCGAATCGAAATCTGGAGCAAAGAAAAATGGATGGAAAATAATTCCTTTGACGATATGGATGAGATTGCGGAACAGATGTCGGATTTGGGCCTTGTCATATAATTTGGGGAGAATATATGGAATTTAAGCACAAATCTGTATTGTTAACAGAAACGGTGGATGCATTGAACATCCGGCCGAATGGCATTTATGTAGATGGTACGTTAGGTGGAGCCGGACATTCCTATGAGATTTGCAGACGCTTATCTCCAAAGGGAAGATTGATTGGTATTGATCAGGATGAGGCTGCCATCAAAGCTGCTACAGAGCACTTAGGGGAGTTTAGAGATAGAGTAACGATTATCCGCAGCAATTACTGCGAGATGAAACAACAACTGAATCGTCTGGGAGTGACATCCGTAGACGGGATCATGTTAGACCTCGGGGTTTCCTCCTACCAATTGGATACAGCTGACCGTGGTTTTACCTATCGGGAAGATGCGCCTCTGGACATGAGAATGGATCAGAGACAGAGCAAAACGGCACGTGACATTGTGAATGAGTATAGTGAGATGGAACTGTACAGGGTCATCAGAGACTATGGGGAGGACAAATTCGCAAAGAACATTGCCAAGCACATCGTTCAGGCAAGACAGAAAAAATCCCTGGAAACAACAGGGGAGTTAATCCAGGTGATTAAAGCGGCAATACCTATGAAAGTCCGTGCGGTTGGAGGACACCCGGCTAAAAGGACGTTTCAGGCGATTCGAATTGAGTTAAATAATGAGTTGGGAGTTCTTGAAGATTCGTTGGATGATATGATTGAACTTCTGAATGATGAGGGTAGATTGTGTATCATTACATTCCATTCTTTGGAGGACCGGATTGTAAAGAACAAATTCAGAGAGAACGAGAATCCATGTACCTGTCCGAAGGAATTTCCGGTTTGTGTATGTGGGAAAAAATCAAAGGGAAGAGTAATCACCAGAAAACCAATTTTGCCGGGGGAGATTGAGCTGGAAGAAAATCCCAGATCAAAGAGTGCAAAACTTCGTGTTTTTGAACGGCGTGTGCAGGGATAATAATAGTAAGGGAGGCAGAGTATGGCTGCGATTCAGAACAGACAAGTGAAAAGACAAAATTATAGCAGTGCTGCCCATAGTTACACCAATACCTATATTGATGGCAACGTTGTACGCAGAGTAGAAGCAGTACCAAAGAGAAGAGAAGAGCGTAGAACCAGACAGGTACAGACAAATGTAAAGAGAAATCGTGAAAGACAGCGCAATGTCAACCGACCATACGCAATATTTCTTACAGTGGCCAGTATAGCTACGGTTGTGGTATGTGTTAATTTCCTTCAGCTTCAGGCAGAGGGGATTACATACCGTAATAAGATCGCAAGCCTGGAAAGTACCCTGACGAGTATGAAATTGACCAATGACAATGCTTATGAGGATGTGGTATCTTCTGTAAGCATGGATCAGATTAAGGAAACTGCAATTAATGAACTGGGGATGTCCTACGCAACAGAAGGACAGATCAGAACCTATGACAGTCAGGATGGAGATTATATCAGACAGTACATGGAAATCCCCACGGAATAAGGACCGTTTCAGTTCAAGTGCCACTGTACTGGAACGCACGTGAACAGTAACGAATGACCAATCAGACAGGTGAAAAAATTGGCGAGAAAAAGAAAACAGAAATTTTCGAAATCAATGCAAATAAAGCTTACGGCTGTATTTGCATTTGTTTTATTAGCACTTACGGCATTGAATGTGGTAATTGCCAAGATCAACGTAAAAAGCGGTGATAAATATGCAAAACAGGTATTGTCTCAGCAAACTTATGACAGCAGGACGATTCCATACAGAAGAGGAGAGATCCTGGACAGGAATGGAAATGTTCTGGCAAAAAGTGAGAAAGTATACAATGTCATTCTTGATTGCGTGGCAATCAACAGCATGGACAGTTATGTAGAGCCTACCATCAGGGCGGTATCCAGTGTGTTTGGCCTGGATGAGGCCAAAATCCGGAATGTGATCTGTTCAGAAGAAACCCGGGAAAGCCGCTATCAGGTCGTAAAACAGGAAATCACTGCAGAAGAGAAAAAGGCATTTGAGGATTATACGGATCTCTCGGCAGAGAGGGTGATGAGCGACGCCGTCAGAGAAGAACTGGAAAATGTTCAGGGGGTATGGTTTGAAGAAGACTATATCCGCGAGTACCCCATGAGTACACTGGCCTGTTCTGTGATCGGATTTTCCAATAAACTAAATGATGGTATCTTTGGACTGGAAGCATATTACTCAGATGTCCTGAACGGAGTAAATGGTCGGGAATATGGTTATCTCAATGAAGACAGAGAGCTTGAGGAGAATATCATTGAGCCGGAGAACGGAAACAGCATTGTTTCTACCATTGACCTGAATATCCAGCAGGTAATCGAAAAATACCTGGCAGAATATGAAGAAGAAAATAAAAACGGTCCATATCAGGATGCCACACCGGGCAAGGCCAGTAAGCATGCTGCGGTAATTGTAGCGGACCCCAATACGGGAGAGATCCTGGGTATGGCTACAGATAAAGTCTTTGACCTGAATGACCCTCAGAATCTTTCTGATTCCTATACAGAAAAAGAACTGGAAAAGATGACAGATGAAGAAAAAACAGAAGCCCTGAATAATCTCTGGTATAATTTCTGTGTATTAGAAGCCTTTGAGCTGGGTTCTACTTATAAGCCGAATGTAGTTGCCGCAGCTTTTGACTGCGGGGCAATTGATACTTCCTTTACCATGACCTGTATCGGATATCTTCAGCCAATTTTGGAAGAAGATCCGATCAACTGTACAGGAACTCATGGCCTGGAGACGGTAGGGGATATTATCAAAAATTCCTGTAACCCGGGAATGATGACTATCGGAATGGAGATGGGAGTCGATGATTTCTGCCGGTATCAGGACATTTTTGGATTTGGAAAAAGAACTGGAATAGATCTGCCTAATGAAAACTCCGGATCCCTGTATGATGAAAATACCATGGGAATCATGGAACTTTGTACCAATACCTTTGGACAGGGCTTTACAGCTACCATGATCCAGGAGTTACAGGCATTCTGTGCCTGTGTAAACGGAGGTTATCTGTACAAGCCACATATGGTGAAGCAGGTGCTGGATGCAGATGGGGGAGTAGTAAAAAATATAGAACCCCTGGTGATTTCCCAGCCGGTATCTACCAAGACCTCTTATCTTCTCAGAGAATATCTGGAATCTGTCGTAACAGAAGGTACTGCTACAGATGCTCAGATCCCCGGTTACAGAATAGGAGGAAAAACAGGAACTGCAGAGAAGCTGCCTCGTGGAAATAATAAATACATTCTTTCTTACATTGCAGCGGTTCCTATAGATGATCCTCAGGTGGTGATCTATACCGTTTTGGATGAACCGAATATTGCCAGCCAGGAAGACGGTACTTATACGAAAAATCTTGCAACAAACATTTTAAAAGAAATACTGCCGTATCTTGGAATTTATCCCAGTGAGGAGATCACAGAAGAAGAAAGGGATTCTCTGGGTATTCAGATTGAGAAGGAAGAGTCCCAGAAAGAAACTGAGATTCAGTATGTGTATGATGAATATGGTAATCTCATGTATGATGAAGAAACCTGGCAGCCGCTGACAGAAGTGATAGAAATTGAACCTGAAGAGGAAGAAGTTAACCTTTATGGAAATGTTTCACCGCCAGAGCAGCATGAAGAGACCGGTGTGGATGAAAATTGGTCTGACGGTGTAACAAATGAAGAATTGATGATTGGAACCTGGTAACAGGAATGAATCCCGCAGATGCTTGCATAAGATATGGAAAGCAGATGCGGGGTTTTTTATGTCAGGAGTGAAAACATACCACAGGAAGAAAATACTGACGGTGTTTTTAGTATGTATGTTTATGCTGATATTCCTTTTGGGAAGATTGGCTAAATTAATGCTGGTGGATTCGGATTATTATGCCCAGAGGGCGCAGGATCTCCATGAAAGGGAACGAAGCATCAAAGCCGCCCGGGGAGAAATCCTGGACAGAAATGGAACGGTTCTGGCAACGAATCAGGCAGTGTGTACGATTTCTGTGATACACAGCCAGATCGAAGAACCGGAACGTGTCATTAGGTATCTGTCAGAGACACTGGAATTATCAGAAGAAACAGTGAGAAAAAAAGTAGAAAAAAGAAGCTCTATTGAAAGAATTAAAACAAATGTGCCAAAGGAAACGGGAGATAAGATTCGCAGCCAGGGACTTGCCGGTGTAAAGGTGGATGAAGATTTTAAGCGTTTCTATCCCTATGGGGAACTGGCAGCTCAGGTTCTTGGTTTTACAGGAGGGGATAATCAGGGAATTATTGGATTAGAAGTGCAGTATGACGAAGTGTTGCAGGGAACACCGGGAAAGATACTGACCTTGACAGATGCCAGAGGGATAGAACTTCCGGATGCCGGAGAACGGAGAAAAGAACCGGTGAATGGAAACACGCTGGAGATCAGCCTGGATCTGAACATACAGGAATATGCCAGGCAGGAAGCTTTAAGAGTCATGGAAAAAAAGCAGGCAGATAAGGTGTCTGTCATTATTATGAATCCGAAAAATGGAGAAATCCTGGCCATGGTCAATGTCCCGGAATTTGACCTGAATGATCCCTTTACCCTTCCGGATTCCCTGGGAACAGTGGCTGAAACGCAGATGCAGGATGCTCTGAACCAGATGTGGAGAAACGGATGTATCAATGATACCTATGAACCGGGTTCTACTTTTAAGATTATTACGGCATCGGCAGGCTTAGAAGAAGGAGTGGTAACTCCGGAAGACCATTTCTCCTGTCCAGGTTACAAGATCGTAGAGGACAGGAGAATCCGGTGCCATAAGGTTGCAGGCCACGGAAGTGAGACCTTTGTGGAGGCAACACAGAATTCCTGTAACCCTGTTTTTATAGAAGTAGGGCTGCGCCTTGGAGTGGAACGTTTTTATAAATATTTTCAACAGTTTGGTTTGTTAGAAAAAACCGGAATTGACCTGCCGGGAGAAGCGGGAACCATCATGCATAAACCTGAGAATATGGGACAGGTGGAACTGGCAACGGTGTCCTTTGGACAGTCCTTTCAGATTACACCGATACAGCTGGCCACGACAGTATGCTCTCTCATCAATGGAGGAAAGCGGATTACTCCACATTTTGGCGTAGCGGTCAGGGATAGTGAGGGAGCTTTGATAGAAGAAATAGAGTATCCGGAAGGAAAACAGATCTTATCCGAAGAGACCTCAGAAACTTTAAGAGGGATTCTGGAGAAGGTAGTGGATGGAGGCTCGGGAAAAAATGCTTATCTGGAAGGACACCGCATTGGAGGAAAAACAGCTACCTCAGAGACCCTTCCCAGAAGTGCCAATAAATATATTTCTTCTTTTATTGGTTTTGCTCCAGCAGATGATCCCCAGGTACTGGGGCTTGTGGTAATTCATAATCCTCAGGGAGTCTACTATGGCGGTACAATTGCAGCCCCTGTCATGCGGGAAATTTTTGCCAATATCCTGCCATATCTCGGGATTGAAAAAACGACAGATATAAAAAGTGACATAACCGGTTCGTAAAACAACTTTTAGTTGCCATACCTCTGAAAAAGACGTATAATCACAAGTGAATTACTGGAACAGTAACAATATACGGAGGAAAGAAGCATATGATAAGTATAGAAGTTGTTTTAGCGTTACTTATTGCTTTTGCAATAAGTGTTTTGCTGAGCCCTTTTGTAATTCCGTTTTTACGTAGGCTCAAGATTGGAAATACAGAAAGAAAAGAGGGAGTGCAGGCACATCTCAAGAAGAATGGAACCCCTACCATGGGCGGCCTTATTATTTTGATCAGTGTGCTGATCACTTCCCTGATGTTTATACCACGTTATCCAAGAATCATTCCGATTCTCTTCCTTACCCTGGGATTTGGTCTGATCGGATTTCTGGATGATTATCTGAAAGTAGTACTGAAAAGATCTGACGGACTGATGCCAAAGCAGAAGTTTTTGCTGCAGATCGTAGTGACAACGATTTTTGTGATCTATATCCTGGTGGTAGATCCTGACTGTCTGAAGATCCTGATTCCTTTTACAAGCGGAATGTATTTTGACTGTAAATGGATTACAGTTCCTCTGGTGTATGTGGTAGTATTGGGAACGGTAAATGGAGTGAACTTTACAGATGGCCTGGATGGACTGGCTACGGGTGTTACAACCATGGTTGCGGTATTTTTTACCGTGGTATCCATTGGAATGAAGGCGGAAATTGAACCGATCACTGCAGCAGTTACCGGTGCGCTTCTGGGATTCTTGATGTTTAATTCTCATCCGGCCAAGGTATTCATGGGAGATACAGGTTCCCTGGCACTGGGAGGATTTGTAGCTGGAACAGCTTATGTACTTCAGATTCCGATTCTGATTCCGATATTTGGATTTATTTATATGCTGGAAGTCATTTCTGTTATGATTCAGGTTACATATTTTAAGAAAACAGGCGGAAAACGTTTCTTTAAGATGGCACCGATTCATCATCATTTTGAATTGTGCGGATGGTCTGAGACGCAGATCGTGGCACTTTTTACTGTGATCACAGCACTGTTGTGCCTGATCTGTCTGTATGGCTTATAGAAGTGTAATGGAGGAGACGATGGAATTACAGAATAAAAATGTCCTGGTATTTGGTACAGGAATCAGCGGCATCGCTGCCGCAAATCTTTTGCAGAAACAGGGAGCATGCCCTGTATTGTTTGATGGGAATACCGCTCTTACAGAGGAAGAAGTCCGTAAGAAACTGCCGGAGGACAGCAATGCCCAAATCATTATTGGGGATCTCAGTGAGGAACAGATTCAGAGCCTTGACCTGGTGGTTTTAAGCCCGGGAGTACCTACAGACCTTCCCCTGGTAAACCGTATGCGTGACCGGGGACTTACGATCTGGGGAGAGATAGAACTGGCATATGCCAATGGAAAAGGGGATGTACTTGCCATAACAGGTACAAATGGAAAAACCACCACAACCAGCCTGTTAGGGGCAATCATGCAGCATGTATCTGATTCTGCATTTATCGTGGGAAATATTGGAATCCCTTATACTGAGATGGTATCAGAGACCACAGAGAAGTCCATAACTGTGGCAGAAATCAGCAGCTTCCAGTTAGAGACGATTGAAAACTTCAGACCGAAAATCAGCGCAATCCTGAATATCACCCCGGATCATCTGAATCGCCATCATACTATGGAAGAATATATCCGGGTGAAAGAACTCATCACCCTTAATCAGAACGAAGAAGATACCTGCGTTCTGAATTATGAAGATGAAGTGCTCAGAAAGTTCGGGGAAACCTTAAAGTGTAAGGTTCTGTTTTTCAGTAGTCTGCATACATTAGAAAAAGGTTTATATCTGAAGGGAGACCTGATCATTTACAATGACGGTGTACAGGAGATTGAAGTTTGCAGTACAAAGGAACTGAATCTTCCGGGACGCCATAATCATGAAAATGTTATGGCGGCAGTAGGTATGGCTCTTGCCTATGGAGTGAAACTGGAAGATATCCGTTATGTATTGGTGCGGTTTAAAGCAGTAGAACACCGCATTGAATATGTGACAGAAGTAAATGGAGTAGTATATTATAATGATTCCAAGGGAACCAATCCGGATGCAGCAATTAAGGGAATCCAGGCCATGGATCGCCCAACTCTTTTGATTGGAGGAGGATATGATAAGAATTCCTCATATGAAGAATGGATTGAGGCTTTTGACGGAAAAGTACGCTATCTGGTATTGATTGGCCAGACCAGAGAAAAGATAGCAGAGACAGCAAGAAAATGTGGCTTTGAAGAGATTGTTCTGGCAGATTCACTGGAAGAGGCGGTGGATTTCTGCGCCAGACATGCAGAGCCGGGGGATGCGGTGCTGTTATCTCCGGCATGTGCAAGCTGGGGTATGTTCCCGAACTATGAAGTGCGTGGAAGAAGATTTAAAGAGCTGGTACACGCTCTGGAACAGAAATAGTAAGTAAATATAAGGAGTGGAGTCTTGCGGAAACATCATCAGGACGATACACTTCAGATAATTGTTATGATACTGGTCATTTTTGGCCTTGTCATGTTATATAGTACGAGTTCTTACAATGGAAGAGTTCGATTTGGAGATTCCGGATATTATTTTAAAAAGCAGCTCTTTGCGACCATTTTAGGTTTAGCTGCTATGGTGATAGTATCCAGAATGGATTATCATATTTTTGAGAAATTTGCAGTACCGGGGTATGTGATCTCTATTCTCTTATCCGGGGCAGTTTTACTGGTGGGAGATTCTTATAATGGTTCTAAACGATGGCTTTCTATCGGGCCTTTGTCTTTTCAGCCATCGGAATTTGCAAAACCGGCAGTGATTTTGTTCCTGGCTTATATGGTAAACAGGAGAAAAAAGTCCTCGAATGGTCTGTTTTCCCTGGTGTTTACCATTGCTCTGGTTTTGCCCATCGTGGCTTTGGTTGGAACGAATAATTTAAGCACTTCGGTGATCATTTTAGGAATTGCAGTCATTCTGGCCTTTGTTTCCAATCCCAAATATCTGCAGTTTATCTGGCTTGGGATTGTGGGGATTGGCTTTATCGCTGTCTTTCTGGGAATGGAATCCTATCGTCTGGAACGAATCGCCATCTGGAGAAACCCGGAAGAATATGAGAAAGGCTTCCAGACGATTCAGGCGCTGTATGCCATCGGCTCCGGCGGAGTGTTTGGGAGAGGCCTTGGGGAGAGCATCCAGAAATTGGGGTTTGTCCCGGAGGCTCAAAATGATATGATTTTTTCTATTATCTGTGAGGAACTGGGACTTGTCGGTGCAGTGACACTGGGACTTCTGTTTCTGGTAATGATCTGGCGTTTTATGGTTATTTCCACCCATGCACCGGATCTCTTTGGGGCACTGATCAGTGCCGGAATCATGGGGCATATTGCGATTCAGGTGATACTAAATATTGCAGTCGTTACCAATACGATTCCCAATACGGGAATTACCCTTCCCTTTGTCAGTTATGGGGGAACCTCGGTTCTTTTTTTGCTGACGGAGATGGGCCTGGCATTGTCGGTAAGCTGTTGGCAGAAATAAAAAAATTGCATATACTGATCATAAGCTTTGGATTACCTGGAGGAATCTGTATGAGCCGTATTCAGATTATCGGAGGAATCCCTTTGTCAGGAGAAATAGAAGTGCAGGGGTGTAAAAATGCAGTGTTACCGCTTATGGCGGCTTCTGTGCTACATCGGGGAATTACAGTGATACACCGCTGTCCCAGGATACGGGATGTGTTATCTATGAGTCGGATCCTGGAAGAACTTGGGGTAAAAGTTACATTTGAAGATCATAGTATTAAGATTGATGCAAGGGAGATTACCAATACTACGATATCTGATACATATGCCACGAGACTGCGGGCTTCGGTGGTTCTCATGGGAAGCGTTGCAGGAAGAATGGGAAAAATCAGGCTTCCATATCCGGGAGGATGCGTGATCGGCAAACGGCCTGTAGATTATCACGTAAAGGTGATGGAAACTCTGGGGGCAGAAGTTGCCATATCTGAAGAAGAAATGTGTGTATCGGTAAATGAAACGCTCTGGAAAAGGGATAATATTCATATCAGGCTTCCTTTTCCCAGTGTTGGAGCTACTCAGACTGCCATTTTTGCTTCTGTACTTCGCCCGGGAAAGACCTGGATCTATGGATGTGCCCTGGAGCCTGAGATAGGTGAAGTGTGCAGATTCCTGATACAAAAAGGTGCCAGGATCTATCCTGCAGGAAAGGGAGAACTTTGTATTGAAGGAGTAACGTGCCTGAAAGACTCTCGATATGAACTGATGGCAGACAGGATTGTGGCAGGAACGTATCTGTTTGCCGCCATGGCCACCAGAGGATGTATTACTGTAAAAAAGGTCAATCCGGAATATCTTACAGCTGTCCTGGATAAACTTTGGGAATTGGGAGCCAGAATGTGGATTGGCAGAGAAGAAATCTTTATCGATGCCAGAAGAACAAGACCGATAGAGGGAAGCTTAAGAACAGAGGTGTATCCCGGATTTCCGACAGATTTGCAGTCTCCTTTTGTTGCATTGATTTGCACAAAAAAGGGAAACTATAAGATAGAAGAAACGGTGTTTGAACATCGGTTTCAGATCCTGACGCCCTTGAGAAAAATGGGAGCACAGATTGAAGAAGATAAGAATTGTCTGTGGGTCAGGGGGACGGGAGAATTGCAGGGGAATGAAGTAGAAGCCTGTGAACTCAGAGGCGGTGCGGCATTGGTGATCGCAGGATTGGCAGCCCGGGGAAAGACAATCGTGAAACCGGCTGAATACATTAAACGGGGATATGAAGATATTTGCGGTGACTTAAAAACACTTGGGGCAGATATCATGGAGATAGAATAAGGTTACAGTTCAGGTGCTACTGTTTTGCACGTGAACTGTAACAGAATAAGGCAGGCTGATAAAAGAGCAGTCTGCGGAAAGGATAATGAAGTATATGCAGGTACAGAAGAGAAAAAAAAGAAATCCGATACAGGTGATATTTCTGACGATTGTCATCATCTTTGTGATTGGGGCAGCAGTAGTACTTGGATTATTTCATGTACGGCAGGTAGACGTCATCGGGAATGAGTATTATTCAGCCGATGAGATAAAGAAAATGGTGATGTCGGACTCTATGGGAGAAAATACGCTTTATCTTCTGTGGAAATACCGTCAGGATGATGCCGCAGAAAACCTTCCGTTTTTAAGTGCCGTGGATGTGACCATGATCAATCCTTATTATGTTCAGTTCCATGTCTATGAAAAGTCCATTGTGGGGTATCTGATGTACGGAGGCTCCATGGTATATTTTGATAAAGATGGTATGGTTGTGGAGATATCCCAGGAACAAAGGGAAGGAATACCGCCATTTTCCGGAATTGCTATTTCACAGCCTGTGGTATCTGAAAAATTGCCAATCGCAGATGAAGATTTTTTCCAGACCTTGCTTTTGGAGGCACAGATGCTCAGCCAGAGCGAATTAGAGCCATCAGAGGTTCATTACGATGAAAAGCAGGAAATGAGTCTTTATTTTGGCTCTGATATCCGGGTTCTCATGGGAGATTCCTCTTATATGGAGGAAAAGATGCAGAATTTAAGTGCCCTTTTCCCGGAACTTGAGGGCTTAAGCGGAACCCTGCATATGGAGAATTATACCAGCGGAACCACAGCGATTTCCTTTAAAAAGGGAGAAAAGGGAGACGAAGAGCTGATTATGAATGTAAATCAGCCGGAGGAAAGTGAAGACTCAGAAGATACAGAGGGTCAGGAAGAGGCTGATGGAGAAAGCACGGATGGAGAAAATACGGATGACGGAAGTTCTGAGGGACAGGATTCACAGAGCGAACAGACTCAGTCCGGATATGTGGAAGATTCCAGCAGAATCACTACAGATTCAAGTGGAACTGAGTATTACACGGACCCTGCAGGTAATGTGACCTATAATATGGATCAGCAGTATCTGGGGGATGATGGCCAGATCATCACGGATGGATATGGATATATTGACCCATATACGGGAGCCTATATTCTAAATTGAGTGAGTTGAAGCATTTTTTATGAAAAAGACTTGATAAATGAAACAAAAACCTATATTATAGAATAAATAGTGGAAAATACTGTCGCTGGACAGTGGCGAGAAGGAGGAAAGACCTTGTTAGAAATTATGGCAAACGAAGCCGAAGCTGCTGCAAAGATAATTGTAATTGGTGTAGGCGGTGCAGGTAATAATGCAGTAAACAGAATGGTCGACGAGACAATAGCAGGCGTTGAATTTATTGGAATCAATACAGATAAGCAGGCTCTGGATCTTTGCAGAGCTCCACATACAATCCAGATTGGTGAAAAGGTTACAAAGGGACTTGGAGCAGGTGCGAAACCTCAGGTTGGCCAGCAGGCGGCAGAGGAAAGTGCAGAAGAGATCAAAGAAGCAATCCAGGGAGCGGATATGGTATTCGTTACCTGTGGTATGGGCGGTGGAACCGGTACAGGTGCAGCCCCAGTTATTGCCGGCATTGCAAAGAACTTGGGAATTCTGACAGTTGGTGTTGTTACAAAGCCATTTCGTTTTGAAGCTAAGACACGTATGAATAATGCTCTGGCAGGAATTGAAAAACTGAAAGAGAATGTGGATACTCTGATAGTCATTCCAAATGATAAGCTTCTTGAAATCGTAGACAGAAGAACTACTATGCCGGAAGCATTAAAGAAAGCAGATGAAGTACTGCAGCAGGCAGTACAGGGAATTACAGATCTGATCAATCTTCCTGCGTTGATTAATCTTGACTTTGCAGATGTTCAGACAGTCATGACGGATAAGGGAATTGCACATATTGGTATTGGACATGCCAAGGGTGATGACAAGGCTCTGGAAGCTGTAAAACAGGCAGTTTCCAGCCCACTGTTGGAGACTACAATTGCCGGTGCTTCTCACGTTATCATTAATATTTCCGGTGATATCTCCCTTATGGATGCCAATGATGCAGCAAGCTATGTACAGGAGATGGCCGGTGAGAATGCCAATATCATTTTTGGTGCAATGTATGATGATACTTATGCTGATGAAGCTAGCATCACTGTCATTGCAACAGGAATTACTGAGAAAACAGAATCTGCTCCGAAGAAAGAAACCACTGCATCCAATAAGAGAATTGTTCCGGATTTTAATTATCAGACAGGAACAACACAGTCTGCAGGAACGACAGGATTTAGAATGCCAAATTTAGGAGGACTGAATACAAATTCAGCTCAGCCAGGTAAAGTGAAAGCGCCAGAGAGCAGAGTACAGGAAAGAGATATTCAGATTCCGGATTTTTTAAAGAGAAGATAAGAGAGGGATAAGGGGGTGTTTTCGAACAGCCCCTTTTTTTGAAAGGGAAAGATGAAAAAAGATCTGAGAAAAATACTCGTATTATGCGTCATGCTGCTGGGAGTATGGTGTGGGATGCCAAAGACAGCTGTCTTGGCAAAAGACCTGGTCATTGTACTGGATCCGGGTCATGGGGGAGGAGAAAGCGGTGCTTCCAGAACCTGGAATGGGGTTACATACCGGGAAGAAGTGATTAACCAGAAGATTGTAAATTACTTGAAAAAAGAACTTGAGACGTACAGTGGTGTAAAAGTCTATCTTACAAGAGACAGCAGCACGTCGGCTCAGGACAGGGAGATCCGCCTGAAAATTGCAAAAAATTATAAAGCAGATGTATGTATCAGTATACATATCAATGCGACTGCGGATAATAAAAATACCAAAGTAACGGGATGTACTACCTGTGTACCATCGTTTGTGAAGGATCCGGATAAGGGTATTCCCTCAAGAACGAAAAATGACACAGTAGCACGTAATCTTGGATCCGCCATCAGGAAAGCATTAAATACAGAGTGTGGACTGAAAGACAATGGACCATGGTATGATGATGAACTGGGTATTATTAAATTTGGAAGAAAATACAATATCCCAAGTCTGATCATAGAGCATTGTTATGTAAGCAATCCTACGGACTGCAAACTGCATCTGAAAACAGCAGCTCAGATAAAGAAGATGGCGTTGGCAGATGCGAAAGGGATTGCCACATATTATGGTCTGACCAAAAAGAGTACCCAAGAAGAGGAGACTTCTGTAAAAGGCTGTTGGGAAACACAGGAAGGCAGAAAGTATTATTTCGATCAAAATGATGCCATGTGTACCGGTTGGCAGGTAATTGACGGGAAACATTACTATTTTGATAAATATGGAGTATTGCAGACAGGAGTTTTTAAGATCGGCTCAGATCTGTATCTTTCCGACTCCAATGGAGTGAGGGCTGTGGGAAATGTCAAATATAAAGGCAAGTATTACTATGCCTCAGAGAAAGGAAAACTGCAGCTTGGATGGCAGTATTTTGAAACCAGGACCTGTTACTTTGATAAAACCACCGGGGCAGCTTTGATCGGGCTGCAGAAAATAGATGGAAAACAGTATTTTTTCAGCACCAAAGGCGGGATGAAGAAGAAATGGGTTACCATTGCCGGCAAAAAATACTATTTCAGCGTCATCGATGGACGTCTTCTGAAAAATTACTGGCTCAAATACGGTGGAAAATGGTATTATCTGAACAGTAAAGGTACTCCGTATATAAACTGTAAAAAGAAAATCAGCGGCGTATACTATACTTTTGATGCAGACGGAGTATGTCTGAATAAATAAAAAATATAAGATCAGGAAGAATCAAAATATGTTTGATATTCAGGAAGAATTAAAAAAACTCCCGGCGAAGCCGGGAGTTTATATTATGCATGATGAAAAGGATGCAATCATTTATGTAGGAAAGGCTATCAGCCTGAGAAATCGTGTCAGACAGTATTTTCAGACCAGCAAGAACAAAGGACCAAAGATTGAACAGATGGTAACCAAGATTCGCAGGTTTGAATATATTGTGACGGATTCTGAGTTAGAGGCACTGGTGCTGGAATGCAACCTGATCAAGGAACACAGGCCAAAGTACAACACCATGCTGAAAGATGACAAGACGTATCCCTATATTAAAGTTACGACGGGAGAGGATTTCCCAAGACTTCTTTTTTCAAGAAGTATGAAGAAAGACAAGTCGAAGTATTTTGGTCCCTATACCAGTGCAGGGGCGGTAAAAGATACCATTGAACTGATGAATAAACTTTATCAGCTTCGAACCTGTAACAGGAATCTTCCAAGAGATACGGGAAAAGAGCGGCCTTGTCTGAATTATCATATCAAGCAGTGTCAAGGACCCTGTCAGGGATATATCAGCAAAGAAGAGTATGGAAAACAGGTAGCCCAGGCACTGGAATTTCTAAACGGAAATTATAAGCCGGTTTTGAAGATGCTGGAAGGAAAGATGCAGGAAGCCTCGGACAACCTGGATTTTGAGAAAGCAATCGAATACAGAGAACTGTTAAACAGCGTAAAACAGGTATCCCAGAAACAGAAGATTACAGCCAGTGACGGAGAAGATAAGGATGTTATTGCTGTAAAGATGGATGACAGGGATGCGGTTGTCCAGGTATTCTTTGTACGAGATGGACGCCTCATCGGCAGAGATCATTTTTATTTAAGGGTGGCACTGGAGGATACAAGAAAAGCAGTTCTTGGAAGTTTTCTTCAGCAGTTTTATTCCGGGACTCCTTTTGTGCCTAAGGAGATCATGCTCCAGGAGGAAATAGAAGATCAGGAAATCCTGGAACAGTGGTTAAGTGCCAGACGAGGAGGAAGAGTCCATATCCGGATTCCCAAAAAGGGAACGAAGGAAAAACTGGTGGAACTGGCAGAGAAGAATGCAGAAATGGTATTGTCCAGAGACAAAGAGAAAATAAAGAGAGAAGAAGGACGTACCATTGGTGCCATGAAAGAAATATCAGATCTTCTGGGACTTGAGCAGGTTGTGCGGGTGGAAGCTTTTGATATCTCTAATATCAGCGGTTTTGAATCCGTAGGCTCCATGGTGGTATATGAAAAAGGAAAGCCCAAGCGCAGTGATTATAGGAAGTTTAAGATACGCACGGTAACCGGACCGGATGATTATGCCAGCATGGAAGAGGTTTTGACCAGAAGATTTGAGCATGGCCTGACAGAGATAGAAGAGCAGAAAGAAGAAATGGGAAGCTTTAACCGTTTCCCGGATCTGATCATGATGGATGGCGGAAAAGGCCAGGTCAATGTGGCTCTGAAGGTCCTGGAAAAACTGAAGCTGAATATACCGGTCTGCGGCATGGTAAAGGACGATCACCACAGAACCCGGGGATTGTATTTTGAAAATGAAGAGATTCCCATTGACCGAAATTCAGAAGGCTTTCATCTGATTACGAGAATACAGGATGAAGCGCACCGGTTTGCAATTGAATATCACCGCTCTTTGCGAAGCAAAGGGCAGGTTCATTCCATGCTGGATGATATTGATGGTATCGGAGAGGTCAGGAGAAAGGCTCTGATGAGGAAATTTAAATCCCTGGAGGCCATCAGGGATGCTTCTGTTGAGGAACTGGCAGAGACAGAATCCATGAATCTGGGAGCGGCACAGAAAGTGTATGACTTTTTTCATTCAAAATCATAATTATATTTGTTACTGTTCACGTGCGTTCCAGTAACGATGAAAAAGCCATGCAAAATCACC
>JBJEMC010000053.1:0-16743 GCA_051879475.1 Muricoprocola sp.
TCTCTTTATGGAACAGATATTCTGGAAGAAGCTATTATAAAGGCAAGAAACAATGCAGAACTGGCAAAAGTTCCGGTGAATTATATTAACCGTGATTTCCTGGATTTCAGACATGAATATCCTTTTGATGAAATTATTACGAATCTTCCTGTGGCGGGAAAGAACAGAAACAGGGATGATATTCAGTTCTTATATGAACGTTTCCTGGATCATGCAAAGAGCCTTACATCTGAGGGCGCGATTTTAGCAATGTATTCTGCGAATTACACACAGCTGATGAATGCGGTGAGAGCATCCGGGGCGTATGAAGTGCTTCGGGATGACTGTATCAATGAACGAGAAAACAGCCATTTTGTGATTTGCAGAAAAAAATAAAATAAAATATTGTAAAAAAGTGTTGACAATCAGACACTTATCATGTATAGTAGTTGTTGTCGCTGAGGTGAACAACTTAACGACAACAAACATGCGCGAGTGGCTCAGTTGGTGGAGCGCGACCTTGCCAAGGTCGAGGCCGCGGGTTCGAGTCCCGTCTCGCGCTCTTGAGAAAGATCGAAGTCCTGATGTTTCTCTGGCAGATAAAGGGCAGACAAATATGCGCGAGTGGCTCAGTTGGTGGAGCGCGACCTTGCCAAGGTCGAGGCCGCGGGTTCGAGTCCCGTCTCGCGCTCTATAGGATAAAAAATAGACATCCAAAATTGGATGTCTATTTTTTATCCTATGAGCCCGGCCGGGCTCAAACAGCATTCGGGGAATGCCGTTCGAGGTCTCGGAGGACCTAAAGTCCTCCTCGGTCGTTGCAAAGCCGAGGTCCCCCGGACCTCGTGCAACGTCTCGCGTTTTTTTGAAAATTTTTCTTGTCAAGTGTAAATGATATCGGTATACTGTATTGGTAATAGAAACATAGGGCCGAAATACCTTTTGACCCCAATAAGTAGATTAAAGATATATGGAGGATACAAATGGGCGGATTTTTTGCAGTAGCATCAAAAGAGGATTGCGTGTTTGATTTATTTTTTGGAACGGATTATCATTCACATCTTGGTACAAGAAGAGGCGGAATGGCAGTTTATGGAGCAAAGGGATTTGACAGAGCAATCCATAACATTGAGAATTCACCATTTAGAACAAAATTTGAAAAAGATGCAAATACCATGCATGGATACCTTGGGGTAGGTTGTATTTCTGACTATGAGCCACAGCCACACTTGATTCGTTCTCATCATGGAACCTATGTAATCACTACAGTAGGTAAGATTAACAACATGGATCAGCTGGTGAACGAACTTCTGGAAAAGCGTACACACTTCATGGAAATGACATCCGGAGAAATCAATGCAACAGAGCTTGTAGCTGCACTGATCAACCAGAAGGACAATATTGTAGAAGGTATTCAGTATGCTCAGGAACGCATTGACGGATCTATGACACTGATGCTGCTTACTGAGAAAGGTATTTATATTGCAAGAGATAAGCTGGGAAGGACACCGGTTGCGCTTGGTAAAAAGAAAGGGGCTTACTGTGCTTCTTTTGAAAGCTTTGCCTATTTGAATCTGGGATATGAAGATTACAGGGAATTAGGACCTGGAGAAATCGTAGTGATGACACCGGAAGCGGTGGTTACCTTGGTAAAACCAGGAAATAAGATGAAAATTTGTACCTTCCTTTGGGTATACTATGGTTATCCATCTTCCTCATATGAAGGTGTAAGCGTAGAAAGAATGAGATACAGATGTGGGGAGCTTCTGGCAAAGAGAGATAATGTAGAGGTTGATACGGTGGCAGGCGTTCCTGATTCTGGAATTGCTCATGCAATTGGTTATGCAAATGAGTCTGGTATTCCATTTACAAGACCATTTATTAAATACACACCTACCTGGCCACGTTCCTTCATGCCAACGATGCAGAGCCAGAGAAATCAGATCGCTAAGATGAAGTTAATTCCGGTACATGACCTTATTAAGGGAAAGAAACTGCTTCTCATTGACGATTCCATTGTTCGTGGCACACAGCTTAGAGAAACGACAGAGTTTTTATATAAGAGCGGAGCAAAAGAAGTGCATATTCGTCCTGCATGTCCTCCATTGATTTATGGATGTAAGTTCTTAAACTTCTCCAGATCTTCTTCAGATATGGATCTGATCACAAGAAGAATCATTCAGAGAATGGAAGGAAATCAGGAAGAAGAGACTTTGCGCAAATATGCAGATCCTGATTCAGAACAGTATCATGCAATGGTAGAGGCGATTGGAAGAGAAATGAATTTTTCATCCCTTCGTTATCACAGATTAGATGATATGATCCAGTCTGTGGGAATCCCGGCAGAAAACCTTTGCACCTACTGTTGGAACGGACAGGAGTAATAAGGCTTACGGGAGGATAAATGTCAGAAAAAAGTTATAACGGTCTGTCAAAGGCCGAAGTAGATGACAGAGTCCGCATGGGAAAGAGCAATAAAGTTCATTCCAGCGCCTCAAAGTCCAAAAAAGAGATTATCCTGGAACATTCTCTGACGTATTTCAATTTTCTGAATTTATTTCTGGCTATTTTGGTTGCCTTTACCGGTCAGTTTAAGAACATGACTTTTATGGGAGTCATCATCATTAACACTTTGATCGGAATTGTCCAGGAGCTGAAAGTGAAGAAACTCATTGATAAGATTTCAGTCATGACAGTGTCCCGGACGAAAGTAATCAGAGAAGGTAAGACAGAAACCATAGATGTGGAGAATGTCGTACAGGATGACATCATATTTGTAGAGAGCGGGCAGCAGGTGTGCGCAGACTGTACCCTGTTGGAATCGGAAGGCATAGAAGTGAATGAATCTATGCTTACGGGAGAATCCAGACCTGTTAAGAAGAAGAAGGGCGATGAACTGTTGTCCGGAAGCTTTCTTGTGGCAGGAAATGGTGTGGCAAAGGTATATCATGTCGGTGAAGATAACTATGCGTCTGTTCTTGCCAAAAAAGCGAAGATAAAAAAACGTGCTTCCTCAGAGATGCAGGAAGCTATCAAAAAAATTATTAAGTGGGATGGTATTCTACTGGTTCCGGTGGGGATTCTGTTATTTTTGAGTCAGAATACACTGGAAGGGATTACCAGATCAGATGCAATCTGCAACACAGTTGCCGGTGTCATCGGTATGATCCCAGAAGGACTGGTATTGCTCACCAGTGTTTCTTTCGTACTTGGCGTTGGAAGACTGGCCAGGAAAAAAGCTCTGGTACAGGAGATGGAAGCCATTGAGGCTCTGGCAAGAGTGGACGTGCTTTGTCTGGATAAAACAGGAACCATTACAACGGGAGAGTTGGATGTGACAGAAGTAGTACCTGTTAATGGTACAACGGAAGAAGAGCCAGAGAAGATCATGAGAGAAGTGATCTGGGCCTTTGAAGATGTGAATGCCACTCAGGAGGCTTTGAGAAAACGATTTGAAAAATCTTCTGAGTGGAAACCACTTAGAAAGATCCCATTTTCCTCAGAATGGAAATACCGCGCCGTTCAGTATGAAGAGGCAGGGTATGCCCTGGGGGCTCCTGAAATGATTCTTCCTGATGATCTGGAGATTCAGGAAAAAGCGGCAGGATATTCTGGTCAGGGACTTAGAGTGTTATTGCTGGCGAAGTGTCAGCTTTCGGAAGAAGAGGGCAGTCATGAAATTACAGATGTGAAGGCACTTGCCCTGATTGTTCTTTCAGACCAGATTCGCCAGGAAGCCATCGATACCTTTGCCTTCTTTAAGGAAAAGAATGTGGCGATTAAGGTGGTATCCGGAGATAATCCTCTGACCGTGTCAAAGACAGCAGAAAAGGCTGGTGTGGAAGGTGCAGAGAGATATATGGATGCGCGGGAGCTTCCCACGGATTTTGATAAGCTGTGCGAAGTAATTGAAAACACTACCGTGTTTGGCCGTGTAAAACCGGAACAGAAGCAGGATATTATCAAAGCTGCTCAGCAGAGCGGTCATGTGGTCGGAATGGTGGGAGATGGTGTCAATGACGTGCTGGCACTGAAAGACTCCGATTGTGGAATTGCCATGGCGGCAGGTAGTGACGCTGCAAAGCAGGTAGCCCATATCGTTCTTCTGGATTCTGATTTCTCCAGTATGCAGGAAATAGTAAAAGAAGGACGCACCATTATCAGCAACATTGAAAAAGTCAGTGCCTTATATCTTACAAAGACCGTGTATTCTATTTTGTTGAGTGTGGTATTTATTTTCTGGAGCAAAGCGTATCCCTTTATTCCGATACAGCTTTCCTGGATCAGCGGAGTATGCATTGGCATACCAAGTTTCCTTCTGACATTGGAAAAAGACCAGAACACCGTTTCGGATGGATTCCTGCGGCAGGTGCTCAGAATTTCCCTTCCCGCAGCCCTGACCATGGTATTTACCCTGGTTCTGACGCAGATTTTTACGCCATTTTGGGATAACCTGGACAGCCTGACAGCCACCATGAATCTGTTCCTGGGAGGTGTCGTAAGTCTTATGGTTGTCTACAGAGTATGCCAGCCAATGACCAAACGCCATAAGGTAATGTCTGTTTCCCTGAGCGTAATATTTATAGTTGGTTTGCTGTTGATGCCGGAGTTTTTTGGAATCTATCCGCTCAAAAACTGGCAGAACCTGTTCCTGATCCCAATGACCTGTATGGTGATCATGCTCAACCGCGGACTTACCAACATATTCGCCTGGATAGACAAAAAAGTAAAAACCAGATCAAAAAAATTATAAAGAGATAAAATAACACAACACAATAGGATACCTCTTGCATATCTTAAGTAGAAAGGATATGTAAGAGGTATTTTTATGGTCAAAGTTGCAATCGATGCAGGACATGGCGGAAGTGATCCGGGAGCTGTATTTGAAGGCAGAAAAGAAAAAGATGATAATCTTAAGCTGGCCATGGCGGTGGGCGAGATCCTTAAAAACAATGGAATAGATGTATTTTATACAAGAACACAGGATGTGTATCAGAAACCTCTGGAGAAAGCGATGCTGGCAAATGAGTCTGGTGCGGATTATCTGGTATCATTTCATCGGAATTCCGGTGCGATACCGAATCAGTATACGGGAGTGCAGACTCTGGTTTACAGTGATGAGGGGGTTAAGGGAAGGATGGCACGGGCAGTAAACAGTGAGCTGGAAAATCTGGGATTTCGGAACATTGGAGTAAGTGAACGCCCGGGGCTTGTGCTTCTTCGCAGGAGCAAGATGCCGGCAATTTTAATTGAAACAGGATTTATCAACAGTGAAGAAGATAATATGCTCTTTGATGATGAGTTTGACAGGATTGCGCAAGGTATTGCAAAGGGTATTATGGACACAATAAAAGAAGAACAGGGCGTAAGCGCTGAAAATGAAGTCACATATTATAGAGTACAGACAGGTTTATACAGAAAACTGGAGAATGCCCAGAGGCAGCTGGATCAGCTGTTAAAAGAAGGGTATCCTGCTTTTATGGTACAGAAAGACGGGTACTACAGTGTGCAGGTGGGGGCTTTTGAAAATCTGTCCAATGCAGTCAAAATGGAAGCAATCCTGAGACAGAACGGCTATCAGACGTATATCACAACTTAGGCTTTTCAGAAAAAAAAAACCATGATATAATAAGAAAGATGCATAATCAGGGAGAGAAATAATGGATTTAAAAAACGATAGAGAAAGAAAACTGTCAGGAAAACAAACCCAGAGCGAAAGTGAACCAGAAGTCCGGGAAGTGCGTAAAAAATCATCAGCCGGAAAAATAGTCAGGAATATTTTCCTGGTTATTCTGGTGTTATGCCTTTTGGCGGCAGCAGGAATCTATATAGCCGGCATGAATTATTTTAAAGACAGATTTTTCTGGAATACCACTGTGAATGGTTTCAATGTTTCAGAGCAGACTGTGGAAGAAGTAGAGGATATGATTTCTGCCCGGATCGCCACATATAAGCTGGAGATTGCAGAGCGGGGCTCAAAGACAGAGACGATCACATCCGATGAGATCAAGTACCACTTTGTTTCCAAGGGCGAGACGCAGGCTTTTTTGGACAGTCAGAAAACGTATCTGTGGCCGAAGTATTACTGGGACAGCATTTCTTATACCTTTGATTCCAGTGCGCAGTATGACGAGGAACTGCTCAGGCAGAGAATTGATGGATTGAAGTGCTTTGACACGGAATATGTGGTAGAACCCAAAGATGCCTATATTGATTATATAGATGGAACGTATCAGGTGATGCCTGAAGTAGAAGGAAATAAATTAAAGAAAAAGGCAGTGACCAGGCTTATCATAGAGGCAGTGGATTTTGCCAATGTGAAGCTGGATCTGGAGGAAGAAAAGTGTTATAAGGAACCCTCTAAGAGACAGGATGATTCTACCATGAATGATACCTGTGAGGTTTTAAACACCTGTCTGGAAACAGATCTTGTATATCTCTTTGGAGATAATTCTGTTACATTAGATGCAAAGGTAATCCTACCCTGGCTGAGTTATGAGGAAGACGGAACCGTGAATCTGGATGGAGATGCCGTCAGAGAGTTTGTAAAACAGATGGCAGAAAAGTATGATACCGCTTATAAGCCAAGAGAATTTGTAACCCATGATGGATATACCACGACGGTGGAAGGTGGACAGTACGGCTGGATCATGGATCAGGATGCCACCTATGATTACATGGTGGATGCCATCTGGGCCGGGAATACCGGAGAGACCTATGCAGAGTTCGCCCAGACAGCGGTCAGCTGGTATAACAGTGACCTGGGTGACAGTTATGTGGAGATCAATCTGAGTGCACAGCATGTGTGGCTGTATATTGATGGAGAGGAAATTGTATCGACAGACTGTGTTTCCGGTACTGCTTCCGATCCGTCCCGGATTACGCCATCCGGCACCTATACCTTGTATTACAAGGAATCTCCTTCCGTTCTGAAGGGAGAGAATAATGAATACGAATCGAAGGTCACTTACTGGATGCCGTTTAATGGCGGAATCGGTCTTCACGATGCATCCTGGAGAAGCAGTTTTGGAGGCGATATCTATAAGAGCAACGGTTCCCATGGCTGTATCAACCTTCCGGTTTCAGCGGCAGCAGCAATCTATGCCAATGTCTATGATGGCATCCCAATCATTTGTTATTATTAGGAAAGGAAAATAAAATATGGCATTGGAAGAAATCGTACAGCCGCTGCTGAACTGGTTTGACCAGAATGCAAGGGTTCTTCCCTGGAGAGAGAATCCTTCTGCATATCGGGTGTGGGTCTCAGAGATCATGCTGCAGCAGACCAGGGTAGAAGCAGTAAAGCCATATTATCAGCGTTTCCTGGCAGAGTTACCCGATGTGAAGGCTTTGGCGGACTGCCAGGAAGAACGCCTGTTAAAATTGTGGGAGGGCCTGGGATATTACAACAGAGTCCGCAATATGCAGACAGCAGCCAAAACAGTAGTGGAAGAGTATCAGGGAGAATTTCCCAGAGACTATCAGAAACTGCAGAAGTTAAAAGGAATCGGTAGCTATACGGCAGGTGCCATTGCCTCTATTGCGTATCAGATCCCGGCTCCGGCGGTGGATGGAAATGTACTCAGGGTGTTATCCAGAATCCTTGCCAGCGAGCAGGATATCTTAAAGGCCTCTGTGAAAAAAGAATTTGAGAAGATGGTCATGGATATCATCCCAGAGGATCGTCCGGGAGCCTTTAATCAGGCATTGATGGAGTTAGGGGCATTAGTTTGTGTGCCAAATGGAGAGCCCCACTGCAGGGAGTGCCCGTTACAGGAATATTGCATTGCATACAGAGAAGGAAAGACAGATTATATTCCGGTGAAAAGTTCAAAAAAAGAGAGACGAATAGAAAACAGGACAGTTTTTGTAATCAGAGATGGGGAAAAGGTCATTCTGCATAAACGTCCGGATAAGGGACTCCTTGCCGGACTCTATGAGCTTCCTAATACGGTTGGTACCATGACCATGGAGGAAGCACTGGAATATGTGAAGAAGCAGAATTTTTCTCCTGTCAGGATCCAGAAGCTGGAAGATGCCCGGCATATTTTCAGCCATGTGGAGTGGCACATGACAGGATATATGATACGGGTGGAAGAAATCGAGGATCCACAGGAATACCTGTTGGTGGAAGCAGAGGATACAAAGGAGAAGTTTCCGATTCCGGCAGCATTTCGATCGTACGTAAAATACGTACAGATCAGGCTGGGACAGGAACAATTTAGGGAGGATAAAGATGAAGATTTTATCGGTAACAATACCCAGTTATAATTCACAGGAATATATGAGAAAATGTATCGAATCATTACTGCCTGGCGGAGATGATATCGAGATTCTTGTTGTGAATGATGGTTCCAGGGATAAGACAGGGGCAATCGCGGATGAGTATGCCAGGAAATATCCTGGAATCGTCAAGGCAATCCATCAGGAAAATGGTGGACATGGAGAGGCAGTTAATGCAGGACTTCGAAATGCCACCGGCGTTTATTATAAAGTGGTAGACAGCGATGACTGGGTAGATTCAGACACTCTGCTTTCCATCATTCAGACTTTGAAGGAGTTGATTGCAGGACCGGATACGGTAGATATGGTGGTCAGCAACTTTATGTATGACAAAATCGGATCAAAACATAAAAAAATTATGCAGTATCGCCGCTATATGCCTACAGATACGGTGTTTGAATGGAAAGATATGAAAAAAATGCGTCCTGGTCATTATATCCTGATGCATTCTGTGATCTACCGCACTAATCTTCTGAGGGAGTGCAAGCTGGAATTGCCAAAGCATACTTTCTATGTGGATAACCTTTTTGTTTTCCAACCACTTCCAAATGTGAAGAAGTTATATTACATAGATAAACTGTTTTATCATTATTATATTGGAAGAGAAGACCAGTCTGTAAATGAAAAGATTATGATTGGAAGAATAGACCAGCAGATTAGAGTAAATAAGCTGATGATTGATTCCATGGCGAATTTAAAAGGGGTGGATAAGGACTGCAGAAAGTATATGAAGTCCTATCTGGATATTATTATGACAGTATCATCCATGCTGCTGATCAAGTCCGGGACAGATGAAAACTTCCAGAAAAAGCAGGAACTTTGGAAATATCTGAAAAACGCAGATGGCGGATTATATTTACAGATTCGTCACGGCCTTTTGGGAAGAGCCTGCAATATCCCCGGAAAAGGGGGAAGAAAAATTTCTGTTGCAGCGTATAAGGTGTGTCAGAAGTTTTATGGATTTAACTGATTGAATTAAAATCCTATTTATGGTACAATAGCACGGAATTATTGACGTCACTGGAACAGAGTGAACAGTAACGTAATGACAGTGCAGGCTGACGGAGGAAAATTATGGCAGAGACAATGGAAAGAGAAGTAGCTTCCAAGAATTTTATTGAACAGATTATTGAGAAAGATATTGCAGAGGGACGTTGCAAAGAAGTTTGTACCAGATTCCCTCCAGAACCAAACGGATATCTTCATATCGGACATGCGAAGTCCATCCTTTTAAATTATGGACTGGCCAAACAGTATGGCGGTAAATTTAACTTGCGTTTTGATGATACGAATCCTACTAAGGAAAAAATGGAATTTGTAGAGTCTATCAAAGCAGACGTAGAATGGTTAGGGGCAGATTGTGAGGGCAGACTGTTCTTCGCATCTGATTATTTTGATCAGATGTATGAGGCAGCAGTTACGCTGATCAAAAAAGGAAAGGCCTATGTGTGTGATCTGACAGGGGAAGAAATCCGCCAGTACAGAGGTACGCTGACAGAACCGGGAAAGAACAGCCCATACCGTGACAGAAGTGTAGAAGAAAACCTGCGTCTTTTTGAAGAGATGAAAGAAGGAAAATATCAGGACGGAGAAAAAGTGCTCCGTGCCAAGATTGATATGGCTTCTCCAAATATCAACATGAGAGACCCGATCATTTATCGTGTGGCTCATATGACCCATCATAATACAGGAGATAAATGGTGCATTTATCCGATGTACGATTTTGCTCATCCGATTGAGGATGCTATCGAAGGAATCAGCCACTCTATCTGTACACTGGAATTTGAAGACCACAGACCGTTGTATGATTGGGTAATCAATGAAGTAGGCTTTGAAAACAAGCCAAGACAGGTAGAGTTTGCCAAGCTGTATCTGACGAATGTTGTAACAGGAAAGCGTTATATCAAGAAACTGGTAGAGGATGGCATCGTAGATGGATGGGATGACCCACGTCTGGTTTCTATCGCAGCACTGAGAAGAAGAGGGTTTACACCGGAATCCATCAAGATGTTTGTGAATCTCTGCGGTGTATCAAAGGCTCAGAGTTCTGTAGATTATGCGATGCTGGAGTATTGTATCCGAGAAGACCTGAAACTGAAACGTTCCCGTGTGATGGCTGTTTTGGATCCGGTGAAACTGGTCATTGATAATTATCCGGAAGATCAGATTGAGTATTTGGATGTGGTAAATAACCTGGAAAATCCGGAATTGGGAAGCCGTAAGGTTCCATTTGGAAGAGAACTTTATATTGACCGTGAAGATTTTATGGAAGTACCTCCAAGAAAGTATTTCCGTCTGTTCCCGGATAATGAAGTACGTCTTATGAATGCATATTTCGTAAAATGTGTGGGATATGAAAAAGATGAAACCGGAAAAGTTACAGTAGTTCACTGCACCTATGACCCTGCATCTAAGGGAGGAAACAGCCCGGATGGACGTAAGGTAAAGGGAACCATTCACTGGGTTGCGGCGGCTACAGCAGTAAAAGCTGAGATCAGATTATATGAGAATATCATTGATGAATCCAAAGGCGTTTATAACGAAGACGGAAGCCTGAACCTGAATCCAAATTCCCTTACTGTATTAAAGGAATGTTACGTGGAACCGGAACTTGGAAAAGCGAAAGCTTATGATAGCTTCCAGTTTGTAAGACAGGGATATTTCTGCGTAGATTGCCATGATTCTACAGAGGAACATCTGGTATTTAACAGAATCGTATCATTAAAGAGCTCTTTTAAGCTGCCAAAAGCAGAGTGATAAATGAGAGAGGAACTTGCGGTATGAATGAATTGACGATCAGCCTTGATGGTAACAGCGCAAAGCCTCTGTATGAACAGATTTATGAATATTTAAAAACAGAAATTCAAAGTGGAGGGTTGCCTTGTGGAGTACGGCTGCCCTCTACGAGAAAACTGTCACAATATCTGGAAGTTAGCCGTAGTACGGTTAATCTTGCCTATGAACAGCTTCTGTCGGAAGGGTATATTGAAAACCGTCCCTGCAGAGGCTTTTTTGTTAATAATGTTACAGGGCTATATCAGATCAGGCAGGAAACAAAAGAAAAATCTGTTTGCCAGGAGCAAAAAGAAAGACCATATCTTTTTGACTTTTCACCTTCAGGAGTGGAACTGGAGAAATTTCCGGATAAAACCTGGACCCGTCTGTATCGTGGGATCCTTTCAGAACAGGCAGAGAATCTTCTGCAGATTGGAAATCCTCAGGGGGATGTGGAATTAAGAGAAGCACTGTGTTCTTATCTGTTTCAGGCAAGAGGAGTGAGATGCAAATCGGATCAGATCGTGGTGGGGGCAGGAAACGATTTCCTGCTGATGCTCTTATCCCTTTTATTAAAAGAAAAAGTGGGGAATAAAGAGATATCCTGTGCCATGGAAGAAATTACCTATAAGAAAGCATATGATATTTTTAAAATGCTGGGCATTACAATGCATCCTGTTGCCATGGACTTTTGTGGCATGGATATCCATGATCTGGAAAAAAAGGATGCCGATCTGGCATATGTGATGCCTTCCCATCAATATCCCCTGGGGACAGTAATGCCTCTTACAAGAAGAATGGAACTGTTGAACTGGGCATCTTTGCGGGAAGGGCGGTATCTGATTGAGGATGATTATGACAGTGAGTTCCGTTATAAGGGGAAGCCGATTCCGGCACTTCAGGGGTATGATACGAGAGGAAAGGTGATCTATATAGGATCATTTTCAAAGTCTATTGCTTCTGCCATCCGAATCAGCTTTATGATCTTGCCAGATTCACTTTTGGAAGTTTATAATAAAATCGGAAAAAGAATATCCAACACAGTTTCCCGCGTTGACCAGAAAGTACTGAAAGAATTCCTGACTCAGGGATATTATGAACGCCATTTGAACCGTATGAGAGGTGTCTATCGTGGAAAGAGAAACTGTCTTCTTGAGCAGATGAAAAAGTTAAAGGGGATATGCAGTGTGACAGGAGAAGATGCAGGAACCCATATTCTTGTCAGAATGGAAAATGGCATGACAGATGATGAGGCAGCAAAACAGGCAGAGGAATATGGCGTGAAAGTATATACTCTGAAAAACTGGTGTATCCGGGAAATAGGATGTAACAGAAAGCTTGTGCTTGGATATGCAACGATGAAGGAGGAAGACATCATCCAGGCAGTTGACCGTCTGGTGCAGGCCTGGTCATAATTGATAAACAAAGGAACCAATTTAAAATGAAATACTACGACTATCTGACAGAATTTATTTTTCGAGAAGATGAGCCTGCTTCGGCAGATATGATCTTTATTCCCGGCAGTGGGTATGGAGAACTGGCTGTAAGAGCGGCCGAAATTTATAAAATGGGTTTTGCATCTCAGATTATTGTATCCGGGAAATACAGTGTCTTATTAAATGAATTTGCCGGTCCCATATCTCCGGAAGAGTATGTAGGGAAAAAGTACCATACAGAAAGTGAATTTCTTGCTCAGGTGCTTATGGATCATGGAGTGCCGGAGAGTGCAATCCGAAAAGAAGAAAAGGCAACCTTTACCTATGAGAATGCCCTCAGAATCAGAAACATGATAGAAGAAGAGGGGGTGCCTGAAAAGGCAATCCTGGTATGTCAGGCTTTTCATGCGAAACGAAGTCTGATGTATTTTCAACTGGTATTTCCGGAAACGGAGTTTATCCTTTGTCCGGCCATCACACAGGGAATTACCAGAGACAACTGGCAGGATGATCCGAGAAAGATTGATATCGTATTAGGAGAAGTGGAACGGTGCGGAAGTCAGTTTCATGACATTATGAAAGGAACCGATAAACTCCGGTCCCTTTCATAATACAAAATGCCTGATGAGCCCGAAAAGCAAAAGATGTACCGGGTAAAAGAAATAGAAGAAATATTTATTCTGTCTGCCTCGTTTGCCATTGTACAACCAGACGGGGATAAAGGCAAAAGGCGCAATCCTTTCCCAGGAAATGGCAATAGCCCCAAAGATTGCCTGAAGCGTACGGTCGGACCGTAAAAAATACAGGACAAGGATGAGAAATACCCCCTTATATCCATAATCTGTATGTAGCCATTTGGCCAGCAGCAGTCCTGCCACGGCAATGACAAACTGCATGAAGAGATGAAGATAAGGATCGTATTTTGTAGTAACGGGACGGGTCTCAAAATAACTGATGCCCATCATAACCAGCAGGCCGATCAAAAGCGTAAAATATACATTTTGATAATGGGTATTGATGATACTGTTTTTCAGGGCATAGTCAAAAGGAAACTCTGACAAAAGGGCAAAAAGGAACATGCGCCAGGCATATTTGGCGCGGTTATGAGTATGATGAAATCCCTCTACCAGCAAAAAACAGAAAATAGGAAAGGCAAGCCTTCCGATATCTCTGGAAATTGGGTAAAGAAAACAGACTATGTTATGCATAGACTGATAACGGGTAGTAGTAATTGTCTGGAGCGGTTTTAAAATAGCCGCTCCAAAATGATCAATCGCCATAGAAATAATGGCAATGTTTTTTAAGGTCCCACCGGAGAGGGAGATTCGTTCTCTTAGCATAGGTGAGGTACGTCCTTTGTTTATGATTATTCTTCTGTTTCTTCCTCTGGATCTGATAAAACGAATTCTACATTGTCGTCTTCTAAGTCACTGGCGTCAATTTCAATCACTTCATCAGCATCTTCGAATTCTGCATCTTCGATGGTTCCATAGTCATCAAAATCATATTCTACATCCACAAAGTTATTATTCAAAGATAAGAAGTTCAGTACATTCTCATAAGTGAGCTCATAGCGCAGAGCTTCTTCTGTGTAATCTTCTACGAAATCTTCCGGATTATCATATCCGTAGAGTTCATAAGAGTCTTCCAGGAAGGATTCATAATCTTCATCAGAGGCAATCAGGTCTTCCCTGGAAGCAAGGGTATATACTACCATTTTCTCATAGACATAATTCAGGATATCAGCATCCATATCATAATCATCACCCAGCAGATCAGAGACATCCATGTCTAATTCTTCTGCAAACTCTGCATAGCTGTCTTCCATACTCTGCTTTTCAGCCTGATAAAGTTCTTCCGGATAGTCTGAGATAACGGAATTTTCAACAACCATGGAAAGGGCATCACAGCTGGCTGCATAGTCAGCATCTGCATCATAATCCATCTGCATCATATCTTTTAATGCTGCCTTGTATTCATCCACAGAAGAGTACTCTGTATTTTCCTGAACGTATGTATCATTGAGTTCAGGAAGCTTTACTTCGGTAAGGGCAGTCAGGGTAACAGTAAAATCAGCTGTTTTTCCATCCAGTTCCCCATCATAACCTTCCGGGAAAGTGACAGAAAATTCTTTTGTCTCATCTAAGGACATGCCGATGACTTCATTTTCAAAATCTTCCAGGAACATTCCGGATCCCAGCTCTAATTCATAATCTGTATCACTTCCGCCTTCAAATTCTTCCCCGTCAATGGTACCGGTATAATCAATGACAGCAATATCACCCTCTGCGGCAGGTCTGTCTGTGATATCTTCATATTCTGCATTATAATAAAGGTCATATTCGATTTCTTCTTCAACGTCTTCATCTGTTACGGTAGTAACATAACGATCAATTTCCAGATCTGTATACTGGCCAAGGTCTACATATTTGGAATAGTCATATTCGTCACTTTTAGAAGACCATCCATTGAGAGTAAAAAGTGCAGTGGTTGCTGCAAGAAAAAGAATGAGTGTCTTTTTTTTCATAAAATATTATCCTCCTAGTTGATTTACAAAGCCAGTATACCATCAAAATGTGTCCGATGTGTGTAAATTTTTTAAAAAAGAAAAAAAATATTGAGATTCAAAAAGAAGCGTGTTATACTGAAAAAGCTAAGGTTTCGATAAGGAGGATAAGTTTATGAAACATATTAAAACATTAAATACACAGAGTCTGCAGAACACATTAAAGAAGGGCGGATGCGGAGAATGCCAGACATCCTGCCAGTCAGCTTGTAAGACTTCCTGTACAGTAGGAAATCAGAGCTGCGAAAATCATAAATAAGAAAATAAAATAAGCTTTCTGATATGAGCAGCGGATCTCAGGTTCGCTGCTTATTATCAGTTTGTTTTTTGAAAGGGGAAACAGCGTGATTCATCAGTATAAAAACAATGGATATAACATTGTTCTGGATGTGAACAGTGGTGCAGTCCATGTAGTCGATGAATTGGTTTATGATGTTATAGAACTTTTGGATCAGGGGATGGATGAAGAAAAAGTCTGTTCTGTGCTTCAGGAACGGTATAAGAGAACGGATATACTGGAAGCACTCCAAGAATGTAAGGAACTGAAAGAAGCAGGACAGCTTTTTACAGAAGATATCTATAAAGATGCCATCATTGATTTTAAGAAACGACAGACCGTTGTGAAGGCACTGTGTCTTCATATTGCCCATGACTGCAACCTTGCCTGCAAGTATTGCTTTGCAGAAGAAGGGGAATATCATGGAAGAAGAGCTTTGATGAGCTTTGAAGTAGGAAAGAAAGCTCTGGATTTCCTGATTGCGAATTCAGGAAACAGAAAGAACCTGGAAGTGGATTTCTTTGGCGGTGAGCCTCTGATGAACTGGCAGGTAGTAAAAGATCTGGTGAAATATGGCCGGGAGCAGGAAAAAATCCATAATAAGAATTTCCGTTTCACACTGACTACAAACGGTGTGCTGCTTAACGATGAAATTATGGAATTCTGTAACAAGGAAATGGCAAACGTAGTATTAAGTGTAGACGGTCGTAAGGAGATCCATGATCTCATGAGACCCTTCAGAGGCGGAAAAGGAAGCTACGATCTGATCATTCCGAAGTTTAAGAAGTTCGCTGACAGCAGAAATCAGCAGAAATATTATGTAAGAGGTACCTTTACCAGAAATAATCTGGACTTTTCCAAGGATGTGCTTCATCTGGCGGATATGGGATTTAAACAGATATCCATGGAACCTGTAGTGGCACCAGAGACAGAAGAGTATGCCCTCAGAGAAGAGGATATACCTAAGATCTGTGAGGAATATGATAAACTTGCCAAAGAGATAATCAAGAGAGAAAAGGAAGGAAGAGGATTTAATTTCTTCCATTTCATGTTGGATCTGACCGGTGGTCCCTGTGTTTACAAGAGACTTTCCGGATGTGGATCAGGAACCGAATATCTTGCTGTGACACCATGGGGGGATCTGTATCCATGTCATCAGTTTGTCGGTCAGGAGAATTTCCTGATGGGTAATGTGGATGAAGGAATTACAAGAGAAGATATCAGAGATGAATTCAAATGCTGTAATGTCTATGCAAAGGATAAATGTAAGGAATGCTTTGCCAGATTTTACTGCAGCGGAGGATGTGCAGCCAATTCTTATAATTTCCATGGCAGCATCAATGACGCTTATGATGTGGGATGTGAGCTTCAGAGAAAAAGAGTGGAATGCGCAATAATGATTAAGGCCGCTTTGGCTGAAAACTAAG
>JBJEMC010000054.1:0-3181 GCA_051879475.1 Muricoprocola sp.
CCATTTTGTAATATATTCAGTTATTATTTATTCTGTGAATCCTGGTAAACCTTCGATTGCGTATGCACGAACAGGCATAGAATCTGCATAAAGCAGTGGAAGTGGAACACAGCTAAAGAAGAATACTTTGCTGTTCAGACATTCCAGGTTTTTCAGAACTTCAATGAAAAATCCGTCATAGCCGCTTTCCATAATGACATCATGGAATGGAGCAACGTCTTCGTTACAGTTTTCAATGGAAACACCATCACCGAATCCAACACCTTTTACGCCCTTAGCGCGGAACCATTCAGCTGTTTCTTTATTTACAAAGAGACGTTTGTCTGCATCTGTATTGGAAAGTGGAGAGAAAGGTGGAATCTTATATGCGCTGTCGATAATCACGATATCTCCTTCTTTTACCAGATCTCCGGCAAATTTGTCCAGGTCAGCTGCTGTGATGTGACCATTCTCAGGAATGTTGTCACCAAAGTCAACGTAAACACCACGTCCGATAAATTTGTCCAGATCCATTTCACCAACGGAAAGTCCGTCAAGATCATAGTGATGGAATGGACATTCAGCATGTGTTCCAAGATGTGTTGTCAGGTCAAGCTCTGAGTGCCAGTCAGGAATAGGACCGCCTGTCTGATAACGATGAACATGGCAGCGACGGCTTTCAGATTTTGGATCCAGGCCTTTTGTCAGGTCTACGATTCTTAATCCATTCATTTCGTAAACGACTTTTTCATTCAGTTTAAATTCTCTTGTAACTTCAGAACCACTAATTTTTAACATAGTTATTTCCCCCGTAAATAATGCGATATGTCTGTAACTGTAACAGCATACAGACTATGTACATAAATATCGTACACCATATACTAGTATAGTAACACAGATACCATAACTCCTGCAATTACTTTTTAAGGGAAATAGCAGGTTAGCTTTTAGTTGTTTTTATAAGAATCTGCAAGCTTTTTAAAGGCTGTCAGGGCCCGTTCAATGCGCTCTGTTGGGACACAATAGGAGATACGTGTGTGTCCTGGGCATCCAAAGCCGGTACCAGGCACAATCAATAAATTATATGCCTTTGCTCTTTGGCAGAAAGCTATGTCATCCTCTTCCAAAGTACGAGGGAAGATATAGAAGGTTCCGTCTGGTTTTACTACGTCAAAACCGAGTTCTTTTAATCCATTGTATAAAAGGTTACGGTTAGTTTCATAGATGGTAATATCTGCGGTAAGATCAGCACAGAGAGCACAGACTCTTTGGAAAAGTCCGGGAGCATTTACATAACCAAGAGAACGACCTGCACCTGCCACAGCAGCATAAACTAATTCATGATCTTCTACTTCATCAGGTACCAGAACATATCCGAGACGTTCCCCAGGCAGGGACAGAGATTTGGACCAGGAGTAGCAGACCAGAGTATTATTATAATAGTTCGGAAGATATGGAACAACCGTATGGTCAAATACGATCTCACGGTAAGGCTCATCGGCAATCAGATAAATAGGATGTCCATATTCATTGGATTTTTCAGTCAGTACCTTTGCCAGCTTTTTAACAGTTTCCTCAGAATAAACAACACCGCAGGGATTATTTGGAGAATTGACAATGATTGCTTTTGTATGCTCCGTAACAGAGGCTTCCAGCTTTTCAAAATCAATCTGGAAAGTATCTGTATCAGCAGGAATCAAAGTCATATTTGCCCCTGCACCTTCGATAAATACCTTATATTCCGGGAAGTATGGAGCAAATACAATAACCTCATCACTGGGATTACAAAGTCCATTCAGGCAGCAGCAAAGAGCAGCAGCAGCACCAACGGTGAGATAAAAGTTGTCAGGACCAAAGGCTGTATGAAACCTTCTGTTTACGGAATCAGCAAGTAGTTTTCTGGCATCCGCATCACCCTGGGCGCTGGTATAGCCATGGAGGATAACAGGATCTGTCTCCTGGATCAGTTTGATAGCTGTTTCATTTACTTCTACAGGAGAAGGAACACTGGGGTTGCCGATAGAAAAGTCAAATACATTTTCTGCACCGATTTCTGCAGCTTTTAATTTTCCGAATTCAAACAGCTCTCGGATGACAGAACGTTGTGTTCCTAAAGAGACCATTCGTTGATTTAATTGATTCATAATAATTTACCTCTTTTTTAGATAGTGTGATTTTGCATGACTTTTTCATCGTTACTGGAACGAGCGTGAACAGTAACGTGATTTTTTGCATTAAAGCGCTACAGTAATAATAGTTCAAATTTAAATAGATGTCAATGAATAGAAACAAAAGGGTCACAGATCAAGAAAATCTGCGGCCCTTTCTATAAATAAATGAGAGGTTAACAAGTACTTTCCCTGTCAAAGGAAGGATTAAAGGCATATACATTCTTCATATTCAGATCCTCCTGAACCATATTCAGGGCTTCACCAAAACGCTGGAAATGAACCACTTCCCGGGCACGTAAGAAACGGATCGGGTCTGCAACTTCAGGGGTATTTCCAACTACACGAAGGATGTTATCATAGGTAGATCTTGCCTTTTGTTCTGCAGCCATGTCTTCATACAGGTCTGTGATCGGATCTCCTTTTACCTGTAATTCACAGGAATTAAATGGAATACCGCCGGAGGCCATAGGCCAGATGCCGATGGTATGGTCAATATAATATGGACCAAAACCGGAGTTTTCAATTTCTTCCATGGACAGGTCTTTTGTCAGCTGATGGATGATCGTTGCTATCATCTCAAAGTGAGCCAGTTCTTCTGTACCTGTATCTGTACAGATTTGGTACACCACAGGATATGCTCAGACCTGAAGCATACGATAACCGATCCCTACGTGTGTCTGAATATACTGGGGGGATTTTTCTCCACATTCCAGCTTCTTACGCAAAGTAGCCATAAATACCCGAAGAGAAGCAACATCATTTTCCCAGCTGCTTCCCCAGACTTTTTGAGTAATGTAAGTGTGAGTCAGTACTTTTCCGACATTTTGGGCAAGAAGACAGAGAAGTTTATATTCGATAGGTGTCAGTTTTAATTCTGTATCATGGATCCAGGCACATCCTGCCGCATAATCAATTTTAAGATCTCCATTTACAAATACAGAATCCTGAACCTGCTTCTGATTCATTAAGGTAAAATGTCTCTGTGCCACCCTTAAACGGGCAAGTAATTCATCTACAGAGAAAGGCTTTGT
>JBJEMC010000055.1:0-3157 GCA_051879475.1 Muricoprocola sp.
CTCACATCCTCCGCCTGAGATAATGGAGCGGTAAGATAGAATTTTGTTCCACCACTAATCTCAACACTTGCTCCTGCAGAACTGGTTTTTCCGGTAGTCATGTTCACAAGTTTTACTCCCTGCGGAAGATTAAAAGTAATCGTCTGCAGCTCATCTGCTTTAAATGTGATCGTTTTTGTTCTCTGGATATTTCCTTCCACATAGGCTTTCACATCTGCATCTGAAAAACTCATATCTACATCCGGGATATCCGGCATATTGACGCAGTAATTATAAAGTTCCATTGCCAGGGAACGACCCGTTGCATTTGTTCCGGAATCCCAGTCACTGGATCCATTGGCATAAGCTGCCGCAAGGTGTGTGATAATGAATCTTTTTCCAGTAGAGAAATCCGGATGTTTTTCATCAAAGAATCCATTTTCATCACTGGCTTTTGTTCCGTAATAGCATACCTTCGCTAACGTCTTTCCATCCGATAATTTGGAGATGGAATAAGTTCCGTCATCCGGTCCATTCTTAGAAGGCTGCACACAATATGCAGTTGCTTTGATTCCACCCCAGGACACATAATAAGGTGCTGTAATGTAGGAACCTAATCCATAATCTGCATAATGATACCAGCTTCCTCTTGTAATGGAGACTGACTGGCTTCCTGTACTTGCAGCTGCTAAGAGCATCGGCATTTCAAAGGTAACGGTTTCCCCAATTTCCAGTTCCTCTAAAGCAATTCCCTGATTCACAGCCTCCTCCATTACTTCGGAAAGAGTTGTACCGGTTTCCGGATCCACCGTTTCCTGATCTTCGGTTGCTTCGATCTCCGCATCAAATTCTTCCGCAGTAATCTCTTCACCAATCACCTCTGATTCTGATTCAGACTCATGGATCATTTCATCGGTTTCTGTCTCCTGCTCTGTAACAGTTTCTGTCTCAAAAACTTCACTCTCTTCCACAGTAAAACTCTGCGAGTCTGCCTCCCCATCATCGGATGCATCCTCTGTTTCATCGGAACCTGTCTGTTCTCCTCCGCCTTCCGATGCCGTCTGCATTTCTGTTTCCGCCTCTTTCACGATAAGATTCCGGCTGATCTGATACTTCGGATGTGCCTCATTGACCGGCTCTACATAGTAAACAGCTTTATAACTGTCTGCATGGTCTGTAGAGAAATCCTGTCCCTCATCATTCTTCGCTTCTTCAAAAGTGACTTTCACCTTTTTGTCATCTTCGATCTTAAGCCCGGTAAAATCACAGGTCACATCAAAGGATGTTCCCACTGTCATTTCATAATCCTCGGCTTTTACCACCTCATCCTCATCAAGCAGATCCTTCACTTCTTCATAAAGGGGCGGTTTTTCTTCCATTTTCGGCTCTGCCGCATAAGCTGTCATAGGCGATAACACCGTAGATAACAGCGTGAGCCCTGCCAGAAATCCGGATACCAGTTTCCTCAAATTTCCTGTTTTTCTCATAGATTGTGTCCTCTCTTTCATTTTTTATTGTAAAAATAAACAGACAGCACATGGCTGCCTGCTTCTACCTTATCTCTGTGGAAAATGCAGGTTAAACTGCGCTTTTCCATCACTATCTGTTACCAGTTCGATGGTTGCTTCATAGCTTTTCCCGGTTCTTTGGGATACCAGGTCTTTATAATGTACCTTCCCTTTGGTCAGGAATTTCTTCGCTGTAGCTTTATCCATCTTTTTCCCCTGACTTTTCAGGAAATGGTCATCCTTCCACAAAGAGAAGGAACATTCCTGTCCGGTACAGTAATAACTCTTTTTCCCTTCCCGGACATCACTGCCACAGACCGGACACTTCCCGATCACTTCGCCTTTGGCAGTTCCCGGAAAACGGCTGCTCTCTTCTTCGGAAATCGAATGATAACGGGAGATTATTTCTCCCAGCATATCCGTAATACCATTTAAGAAATGCTCCGCAGTTTCTGTCCCCTGTGCGATATGGTTTAATTCCATCTCCCACTCTGCAGTCATTTTTGGAGATTTAATCTCATCCGGCAAAACAGTAACCAGTACATTCCCGGCATCCGTTGGCACCAGATTTTTCTTCTCCCTCTTAACAAAACCGGACTGGATCAGTTTTTCAATGATCCCGGCTCTTGTGGCAGGAGTGCCAAGCCCTTTCTTTTCTGTCTCCTCCGTCAGTTCTTCATTTCCTGCCCGCTCCATTGCGGCAAGCAGGGTATCTTCTGTGTACTGGCGGGGCGGCTGGGTAAAGTTTTCGGAAACAAAAGTGCTGCAGGGACCGATATTTCTTCCAAGATAAAGGTTAAATTCTGCTTCCTTTTCCGTTTCCTTGATCCCAAGAAACTGTTTCAGTTTCTTCTCAATCGCCTGAAAACCTTCCTGCTTCGTCTTCCTTGCAGAAAAAGTAAAGGTATGGAAGTTGCAGGTGACCTGGCACTTATGGGTCTCATAAATATAAGAATCCGCTGTCGCCGTCAGCACCCTGGCACTGATCAGATAAAGGATGTTCCGATTCCTTTCTTTCAGTTTCTGAAGGTCTGTTTTTGCCACCTCAGAAGTCGGAATAATTGCGTGATGGTCTGATACCTTTTTGGAATTCAGAACCTTTGAAACATCCGGTTCATAAACGATCTCTTCTGCAAATGGAACCTTTGACAGCAGCATCTGCACCAGTTTTTCTGTACTTTCTCCCATCTCATCCGTTAAGAACTGGCTGTCCGTTCTTGGGTACGTCACCAGCTTCTTTTCATACATCTCCTGCACAGAGTCCAGTGTCTCCTGTGCTGTGTAACCAAAGATACGGTTGGCATCCCTCTGGAGGGAAGTCAGGTCATACAGTTTCGGTGCCCGGACAGTCTTCGTCTGCACATCTTCTTTTTCTACCTGGCACATCCGTTCGCTGCAGTCAGCAGCTACCTGATCTGCATCCTCTTTTTTCTGAAAATGCTCTGATACTGCATCAAAATCCCCGAATTTTAAATGGGCTACATAGTATTTTTCTTTGACAAACCCTTTCACTTTCTGATTCCTGTCCACGATCATGGCAAGGGTTGGGGTCTGCACCCTGCCCACTTTCAGGTTCTGGTTGTAAAGTACTGAAAAAAGACGGCTCGCATTGATCCCTACCAGCCAGTCTGCTTTTGCCCTGCATAAAGCTGACTGATAAAGGTCTTCAT
>JBJEMC010000056.1:0-16552 GCA_051879475.1 Muricoprocola sp.
CTTTTTCATCGTTACTGGAACGTACGTGAACAGTAACAAAATAAGGGCCTAGAACAGGTCATCCCTTGTAATATTTTTAATCCATTTTCCGCTTTTATATCGTTTCAATACCCAGGGCCACTTCACAAATTCATCCGTACATAAGAATGCATAAACCGCAAGAACCGGAAGTTTAAGCACAAAAGCGGCAAAAAATCCTAAAGGAACCGCATAGCACCACATATCAATGGTGTCACAGATCATACCAAATTTACTGTCTCCACCAGCGCGGAAAAATCCGGTAATGATGGTGGAATTCACAGCAGTACCCATAATGTAAACGGAATTGATCAGTAGCATATATTTCAGATAATGCATGGCCGTTTCCGTTAATGTGGCAAAATGAAGAATGACAGGAGTGATGCCAAGGATAACCAGACCACCTGCAAGTCCCGCCAGAACCGTTGCTTTCATTAATTTGGAAGCATAAGTTTTGGCTTTTTGTATTTCCCCGCTGCCCATAACATTACCCAGGAGAATTCCGCTGGCAGTGGATACGCCATAGCAGAATACGGTTCCGAAGTTACGAACGACAGAGACCAGGGAATTTGCTGCCACCGCATCAGAGGACAAATGTCCCAGAATGACGGAATACATAGAGAAGCCGATTCCCCAGATTACGGAATTTGCCATAGCAGGCAAGGAAAGATGAATAAAGTCCTTCAGTAAAAGTCTGTTATACAGCCTGATATACAAAGGATTCATTTTGATTTCCTGATTTCGGGCAGAGACAAGAAGACAGGCTGCGACTTCTACTGCTCTTGAAATCGATGTAGCGATGGCCACACCCAGGACGCCAAGTTTTGGGGCACCAAAGAGACCGAAGATAAATACGGCATTTAAAATTACATTCAGAGAAAATGCCAGCGCGTTCAAGTACATGCAGATTTTCACCTGTCCGATACTTCGAAGCACAGACAGGTATACCTCCGCCAAACCCATACAAAGATAGGAAATACTGACAATTCTCAGATAGGATGTGCCAAGGGCAATCAGTTCCGGATCATTAGTAAATAATTTCATCATAAGATCCGGGATAGTGACAGCTGCCAGTGCAAACAGGAGAGAAGCACTGATGGAAACTGTAAAAGCAATGCCCTCAATGCACTGAATGGCCTTGATATCTTTTTTGCCATAATACTGGGCGCACAACATGACAATTCCGGTTCCCAGGCCATGAAAGACCATGGTAAGGATCGTGGCATATTGTGCAGCCAGGGAAATCGCTGAGATGGCCGACTGGCCAACATAACCCAGCATGATGACATCGGCAGAACTGACTGCTGCACTGAGCAGGTTCTGAATGATAACCGGAATCATCAGACGAAGAACCTGCCGGTAAAACTCTTTTTCTTTCATTTGAAGTAAGCCTTTATCATTATTTCAGTTTTAAAATTACTGCCTGGTAACCCTTCAGAGTGATTTCTGTATCGGTACCGGCAAGAACGGTATCATTTCCAAATACCACTTTTTCATAAGGTGTGTCGATGGTGATGGTCTGCGGTTCTGTCTGAAAATTAGCAAGTACCAGAAGAGTCATGTCTTCGCCCTGGCGTTTGAAGGCAATCAGATTGTGGACATCTTCCAGGACAGGAACAGTCACACCGTATACAATGGCTTCTTTGTATTCTGGATTTTTACGAAGCTGGATCATCTGTTTGTAAAACTGGAAAACAGAGTTTGGATCATCTTTCTGGCTTTCCAGATTGATTTCCGTGTAGTTTGGATTTACACGAAGCCATGGAGTACCCTCTGTGAAACCGGCGTTTTTACCTGCTGTCCACTGGAATGGTGTTCTGGCATTGTCGCGGCTGTTGCGTGCGACTACTTTCAGGGCATCTTCCGGTGTCATGCCTGCATCAAGACAAACCTGATATTCATCCAGAGAAGAGATATCATCTACTTCATCAATAGACTGGAATTTTACGTTTTCCATACCGATTTCCTGACCCTGATATATGAAAGGAAGACCTTTCAGATGGAACATTACAAGAGCCAGAGCTTTCTTACTGAAATCAGTTACTTCCCCTTCCGGAATATAACGGCTGACTCCGCGGGATTCGTCATGGTTTTCAATAATATTAGAAAGGTAGCCAACTCCTTCTGCCTTTGCCTGGCTTGCAAAGATACAGGAACGATAGTCATCCGGAGTGATCATGGTTGCATCATACCAGCCTTTTCCGCTCTTACCAAAGATCGTTGGAGCAAAATCAAACATGGTAGAGAAATAACCATTGTCTCCGATAAAGTTTGGAAGTTCGCCTTCTTTTTCATTGAACACTTCTCCGGCTGTAAAAGCATTATAAACGTTGAAGCAGCGGTCACGCATTTCTCCTAAAAATTCACCGATGCCTTCTGCTTCTGCCAGCATATTGTCAACAGAGCAAAGACCATCTTCACGGTCGGCCGGATAACTCTTAAATGGAAGAGCCTTTTTGATATTGATGATCGCATCAATACGGAAACCGGCAAGCCCCTTTTCCAGCCACCAGTTGATCATAGTATAAATTTCTTCACGAAGTTCCGGATTTTCCCAGTTCAGGTCAGGCTGTTTCTTGTGGAATAAGTGAAGGTAGCATTTGTCAGGATGTCCCGGAAGAGGCTCCCACACACTGCCACCAAAATAAGAACGCCAGTTACAAGGATACTGACCATCCTTGATATCTTCGATATAAAAATATTTGCCATATTTTCCTTCCGGATCTTCACAGGCTTTTTTGAACCATTCATGTTCATCGGAGCAGTGGTTTACAACCAGGTCCATTACGATACCGATGCCGCGTTTCTTAGCTTCTGCGATCAGTTCATCCATATCTTCCATGGTACCAAATCTTGGGTCAATCTTATAGTAGTCAGAAATATCATATCCCTGGTCAGCTAAAGGAGAACAGTAAATCGGGGATAACCATACGATTTCCACACCCAAATCCTTCAGATAATCCAGTTTGCTGATAATACCCTGAAGATCACCGATTCCGTCATTGTCAGAGTCCATGAAACTCTTTGGGTAAATCTGATATGCAACCTTCTCATGCCACCATTTCTTTTCCATTTATAAAAACCTCCTTATGTAAAAAAGTTATGAACTGTAACGATTTATGTTCAGTATAAAAAATACAGAAGCAAATATCTTCTTATATAATGATGAAAAAATACGATATTTTGACTTCCTGTTTTATGCCAAAAAGGATTTCCTGTATTGGAGAGGAGTTGTTCCGGTTACTTTTTTGAAAGTTCGCATATAATTTCCCAGATTATTAAACCCACATTCCAAAGATACTTCAAGGACAGATTTCTGGCTGGACTGAAGAAGGCGCATGGAACGCTGGATACGCATTTCATTCAGATATTCAATAGGTGTTTTGCCAATGGCTTTTTTAAAAAAGCGGCAATAGTATTGTTCATTCATATTAGCCAGGTTTGCCAGATCTGAGATATATATTTTTTCAGAATAATGCTCCCTCATATAGGTAATGGATTCTTTCAGAACATCCACCCGCCGGTCCTTGGAAGAGATATCAGCAGTCAGGAGATTGGCATCTGCCAGCAAAGCCAGCATCGCCAGAAGGCTTGCCTTGATGTGAAGCTGTCCGGCGACAGAGATATGAGTGGGAGGGTTCCCTCTCATATACAGAGGATCCGGCTTACAGATGGCAGTGATACGCTGAATCAAGGGAAGAATCTCATGAAACAGAGGGTCTTCCTCGTAAATAAATCTTGGAAAAGCCAGTTCATTGTTGATCAGCGGCTGGATCAGGGTTTTCTGCACAGCATCATTTTCTGAGAAATTCAGCATGGAAGGCAGAAATACAATGGCATACTCAGAATAATCCTGGTCACAGCTGAGAGCATGCATCTCGGCACTGTTGATAAAACAGATACATTTCCGGGAAATCTGATATTTCTCCATGCCAACTTCCAGAAGGAAAGGTCCTTCTTCAAAATACAGAACCTCAATCTCTTCATGCCAGTGATGGGCACAGAGAAAAGGATGTTCAAAAGGAAATGCAGAGGAAAGGGCATGATAGCATGCACAGGGAAAGGAAAGAGATCCGTGCGTTGTATTTTCTTTCAGTGGAAGTATGTTTTTGCTCATAAAATCTCCTTTTGTGAACTTAAATCGTTGGTTATAATCAGTTAAAACTATTTATAGCATAGGAAAAAGAAAGTTGCAAAGGTTATACGGCAATGTTACAATAAAAATACCAATATATTACTGGAACGAAAAGAACAGTGACAAATTTGACGATAAAAAGGGAGAAGAATGACATGGATAAGCAGGATACTTTTGTAAAACGCCTGGAGCGTCATCATGATGAGCTTCGCTGGTTATATATGGAATTATATAATAACGGAGATATGTTTGCAGAACTCTGTGATCAGTTAAAAGAATATTATGATAACAGAGAGGAAAGTCTGAAGCTTCGTGATAGTATTCGCGAAGAAAACCCGAATTGGTATCGAGAAACCGATGTGTTGGGAATGATGCTTTATGTTGATAATTTTTCCGGAGATTTAAAGACCTTAAAGGAAAAGCTTCCATATCTGGAATCCTGTCATGCAAACTGCATTCACTTAATGCCGTTTCTGGATTCACCGGAAGGCAGATCAGATGGAGGGTATGCGGTAGCTGATTTCAGAAAAGTACGTCCTGATCTGGGAACCATGGAGGATCTTGCAGATCTGGCCAGAGAATGCCATAAGAGAGATATGAATCTGTGTATGGATTTTGTTATGAATCATACTTCTGAGGATCATGAGTGGGCGGTACGGGCAAGAAAAGGGGAAGGCGAATATATGAGCCGTTACTTTTTCTATGACAATTATGATATTCCGGCTCAGTATGAAGCTACGGTACCACAGGTATTCCCTACAACTGCACCGGGAAACTTTACCTATCTTCCTGAGATCGGCCATTACGTCATGACTACATTCTATCCGTATCAGTGGGATTTAAATTATGCCAATCCCCGGGTATTCAATGAAATGATGTACAATTTCCTTTATCTGGCAAATCAGGGAATGGATATTATCCGTATTGATGCCGTCCCTTATATCTGGAAGCAGCTTGGAACAGACTGCAGAAACTTAAAACAGGTACATACGATTGTGCGTATGATGCGTATGATCTGTGAAATTGTGTGCCCGGGAGTCGTGCTTCTGGGAGAGGTAGTAATGGAGCCTCAGAAAGTAGCACCATATTTTGGAACCATTGAGAAACCGGAATGCCATATGCTTTATAATGTTACTACCATGGCAACAATCTGGAATACAGTGGCAACCAGAGATGCTCGTCTTTTGAAGAAACAGATGGATATCATTGCACAGCTTCCAAAGGATTATACGTTCCTGAACTATTTAAGATGTCATGATGATATCGGCTGGGGATTGGATTATCCAACTCTTCGCATGTGGGGAATGCAGGAAGTTCCTCATAAGAAATATCTGAATAATTATTTCCGTGGATTAGAAGGAAACAGCGAAAGCCGCGGAGAATTATATAACGAAGATCTGGTAACAGGTGATGCAAGATTCTGCGGAACCACAGCCTCCATGTGCGGAATCGAAGCTGCACTTGAGGAACAGAATGAGGAAAAACTGGATCATGCAATTGGAATGGATCTGATGCTCCATGCATGTATCCTGACTCTCTCAGGAATCCCCATGCTGTACAGCGGAGATGAAGTAGCACAGTTAAATGACTATTCCTATCATGATGACCCGGCAAAGAGTGTAGATTCCCGTTACGTTCACAGAGGTAAGTTCCACTGGGATGCAGCAGACAAGAAGAACCGTGCCGATTCTGTAGAAGGCAGAGTATTCCAGGGATTGGAAAAACTCGAAGCAATCCGAAGAACAGAAAAAGTATTCGAGGCAGATGCAGATTTCTGGACAGAAGAGACAGGAGATCAGGCACTTCTGTGTATCATGAGAAAAAAAGGCAACGAAACCTTAAGAGCAATCTTCAACTTCAGTGAATACGATAAGAAACTCTGGTGGCCATGTGAAATGGGCTATGTAAGCCTGACAGATGGAAAGAAATTAAATGAACTGGAAGTAACAGTTCCCGGACACGGATTTATCTGGGCGAAGAAAACAGAATGATAAGATTTCCCTATGGCAGCGATTCCATGTAGAGTATGGAATCGCTGTTATTTGTTGTCATTCTTTTACATCAAATTGTCCTCAATTTGGGGACGATTTGGGTGTATTTATTCAACATCTTCCGCCAGAATCAACGTGATTTCCGGCATTTCTTCGGAACTGGCCATGGTACCGATACGGTTCGCCTGTCTGGTTATGATCTTTTCAAAGAGATTTCTCACTTCTCTGGCGTTGGCAAAGTTTTCTTTTTTATCCGTGAGCATCTGTTCTAACTTTTCAGAAATAGCTTTTTGAGCAGCTTCATCCAGCTGATACTGATATTTGTCGCAGAATCCCTGGAAGATGGTAAGAAGTTCATCTTTGCTGTAATCTTCAAAATACATATATTTGTTAAAGCGGGATTTCAGACCGGGATTGCTGTTAATAAAGTCTTCCATGGGTTTGGTATAACCGGCAACAATGACCACAAAGTCATCTCGGTGGTCTTCCATTTCTTTTAGCAGGGTATCAATAGCTTCCTGTCCAAAGTCATTCCCCTCTTTTTTGACCAGGGTATAGGCTTCATCAATAAATAAGATACCGCCCATGGCTTCTTTGATTTTTTCCTGAGTTTTGGTGGCCGTTTGGCCAACGTAACCTGCAACCAGAGCGGAACGGTCCACTTCCACAAGCTGTCCTTTGGAGAGTACTCCGATTTGTTTATATAACCTTGCCAGGATACGGGCAACGGTTGTTTTTCCCGTTCCCGGGTTTCCACTAAAAACAAGATGCAGAGAGACGGGAACAGATTTTAATCCACGTCCCTGGCGCATCTTCTGCATTTTCACAAGGTTGATGAGATCAGCCACATCTTTCTTAATATGATCCAGACCGACGAGATTATTCAGGTCTTCCATTGGATCCGTTTCCTCTTCAACAGGGGCAGAGGGTCCTTCTGCTGAATCTGTTTTTTTCTCTTCAGGAGAAGGAGAGGCAGAAGAAGCAGTAGAAAGCAGGGCTTCATCTTCCTGGATATTTTGTTTAAGATCATCTAAAATAGAAGAAATATCTTCCAGATCAACACTTTTCTCAGTTTTTTTAGAAGGAGCAGCTTCCGGACGGCGCACCGGATTACCCCAAAGATCATCGAATAAAGAATGTACTTTTTTATCAGCCATGGTGGATTCCTTTCTGATGCAAAACTCTCTTGTGAGACTTGGAACGAGATTGCGATTTATTTATCCATCATAGCATAAAAATGACATTCTAAAAAGATAGGATTTGAAAAACGCAGATTCTGTGAAGCAAATGTTGCATAAATTTTTGTTGGTTACTGAAACTATGTGAACAATAACAAATACGTTGCAACGAAAATGAAACGAAAAAAAATACGTTGCATTTACGGAAGCATAATGATACGATAAATGAAAATGGGGGTGAAAACTGAAATGAAAGAAAATAGAAGAACAGAATTTAAGTCAGAAATTACGAATTCGTTTTTGAAAACTGTTAGTGCTTATAGTAATTTTGGAGAGGGAGAAATTTTATTTGGCGTAAATGATGATGGTTCGATATGTGGAATTGATAATCTTGAACAGGTTTGTTTAGATATAGAAAATAGAATAAATGATAGTATATCCCCAAAACCAGATTTTGAAATAGAAACGAATTTTTCAAAAAAAATAATCAGATTAATCATCCATGAGGGACAGTATAAACCTTATATGTATAAAGGGAAAGCATATAGAAGAAGTGATACTGCATCTATAGAGGTGGATCAGGCTGAATTAAAGGAACTTGTTTTACAAGGAAGCAATTTATATTTTGAGGAGTTGCCTTGTGATAGGGACGATTTAGTTTTTGAAGAATTAAGCACTAAATTGATGGAAAAATTAGACATTAAAGTAGTGTCAGAGGATATTTTACGTACTTTAGGACTTTTTACTAAAAATAAAAAATTCAATAATGCAGCAGCTTTACTTGCAGATGAAAATGATTTTTATGGAATTGATATGGCCAGGTTTGGGAATTCCATAAATGAAATAATGGATAGAGAAACGATATCGAAAACATCAATATTAAAACAATATGATACAGCGATTAATCTGATCAAGCGTTATTATCAGTATGAAGAAATATCTGAAATAGAACGAAAAAAGATTGATTTGATTCCAGAAACAGCTTATCGTGAAGTAATTGCAAATGCTTTGATTCACCGAGATTGGAGTATAAATTCACATATTCGTATCTTGATGTTTTCAGATAAAATAGTAATCAAGTCGCCAGGTGGACTGCCTAGAGGGATAACGGAAGAAGAATATTTGAAGGGAGAAATTTCTTGTTTGAGAAATCCTATACTTGGAAACATTTTTTTTAGAATGCGTTATATAGAAATGTTTGGTACAGGAATAAGACGTATTTTGTTGGCATATGAAAATGCAAAAATAAAACCTGAGTTTGAAATTACAGATAATGTGATCAGTGTAACTTTACCTGTGTTGTCAGCTCAGTACCATGTAACGAATGATGAAGCAAAAATCATAAGTGTACTGGAGAATGGAGAACAGCTGTCAAGCAGCGAGATTGTCAGAAAAACAGGGTATACGAAGGCGAAGGTTTTGAGATTAATGGAGCACTTAAAAGAAAAGAAGTATATTAAAGTTACTGGTAAAGGGCGTGGGACAAAATATGAATTATTCTAGACAGATAAGATTTCCTTTGATACAATAATAAAATATAGGTTTATTAATTACGCAGGGCAGCCACGAAAACCTGCTGTAATTCGAGAATAGAAGGAGACACTATGGAAAAGAAAAAATTTTATATCACTACAGCGATTGCCTATACATCTGGCAAACCGCACATCGGAAATACGTATGAGGTAATTCTGGCCGATGCCATCGCCCGTTTTAAAAGAGAACAGGGATATGAGGTGTTCTTCCAGACCGGTACAGATGAACACGGACAGAAGATCGAGTTAAAAGCCCAGGAAGCCGGCATTACACCAAAAGAATATGTAGATAATGTTGCCGGAGAAATCAAGAGAATCTGGGATCTGGTAAATGCATCCTATGACAAATTTATCCGTACAACAGATGAAGACCATGAAAAGCAGGTTCAGAAGATTTTTAAGAAAATGTATGATAAGGGTGACATCTACAAAGGAGAATATGAAGGAATGTACTGTACTCCTTGTGAATCCTTCTGGACAGAGTCTCAGTTGGTAGATGGTAAATGTCCTGACTGTGGACGTGAAGTAAAACCGGCCAAAGAAGAAGCTTACTTCTTCAGAATGAGCAAATATGCAGACCGTCTGATCGAGCATATCAATACACATCCGGAATTTATTCAGCCGGTATCCAGAAAAAATGAGATTATGAATAACTTCCTGCTTCCGGGACTGCAGGATCTCTGTGTATCCAGAACCTCTTTCAAATGGGGAATCCCGGTAACTTTTGATCCAAAGCATGTCACCTATGTATGGCTGGATGCTCTTACCAACTATATCACTGGAATCGGCTACGACTGTGATGGAGAAAGCACAGAACAGTTCAACAAGAACTGGCCTGCCGATCTGCATCTGATTGGTAAGGATATCATCCGTTTCCATGCCATTTACTGGCCTATTTTCCTTATGTCCCTGGATCTTCCTCTGCCAAAACAGGTATTTGGACATCCATGGCTGCTTCAGGGAGATGGCAAGATGAGCAAGTCCAAAGGAAATGTTATCTATGCAGATGACCTGGTAGATTTCTTTGGTGTAGACGCAGTTCGTTATTTCGTTCTTCATGAGATGCCATTTGAGAACGACGGCGTCATCACCTGGGAACTGATGGTAGAACGTCTGAACTCTGACCTGGCAAACACATTGGGAAATCTCGTAAACAGAACAATCTCCATGTCCAATAAATATTTTGGCGGAGTCGTAGAAAATAAAAATGTAACAGAACCTGTAGATGAAGAACTGAAGGCAGTGACTTTGAAAACACCGGATAAAGTAACTGAAAAAATGGAAAATCTTCGCGTGGCCGATGCCATCAGTGAAATCTTTACCCTGTTTAAACGTTGCAACAAATATATTGATGAGACGATGCCTTGGGCTCTTGCAAAGGATGAAGAGAAGAAAGACCGCCTGGCAACGGTATTGTACAATCTGGTAGAAAGTATTTCTGTGGGAGCAGCTCTTCTGTATTCTTTCATGCCGGAAACTTCTGAAAAGATACTGGCACAGTTAAATGCCAAGAAGAGAAGTCTGGAAGAGATGAAAGAATACGGTCTCTATGAATCCGGTACAAAAGTAACAGAAAAACCGGAAATTCTTTTTGCAAGACTTGATCTGAAAGAAGTAATGGAAAAAGTAGAAGTTCTTCAGGCAGCACAGAGGGCTCAGGCCGGTGTATCAGAAGAAGCAAAAGAAGAGGAAGAAGTGGTTGATCTGGAAGCAAAACCAGAGATTACGGTTGAAGACTTTGAAAAGATGCAGTTTCAGGTAGGCGAGATCATTGCCTGTGAACCGGTAAAGAAATCCAAAAAACTTCTCTGCAGTCAGGTGAAGATCGGAAGTCAGGTAAGACAGATTGTATCTGGAATCAAAGCACACTATTCACCAGAAGAAATGGTGGGTAAGAAAGTTATGGTACTTGTCAACCTAAAACCTGCTAAACTGGCCGGGGTAATGTCTGAAGGCATGATTCTCTGTGCAGAAGATGAAAATGGAGAACTGGCTTTGATGGTTCCTGAAAAGAAGATGCCTGCAGGTGCTGAGATCTGTTAAGAAAAGATATGAAAAGAACAAGAGGTCTAAAAATACTTCTTGTCATACTGCTGATTCTGATTCTGTGTGGGGGCGGATTACTGTTGTTCGTCACCTTAAGGGAATATCGCCCTCAGCCCAGGGAGGAACTGGAAATAAGTGAAGGTGCGGCTGCTATGGCCGCACCTTCTGTTGGAGACAGCATTACCCTCATATCTTTTAATACAGGGTACGGCTGTCAGGATAAGGATCATGATTCGCGTGCAGATGGCGGGAAGATGGAAAATAAACGGGCGGAACGTTATGTAAAACAGAATATTGCCGGGATAGCGGAGATTTTAAAAAGAGAGGACGCCGATATCTGCCTTCTTCAGGAAGTGGACAGGGATTCCAAGCGCTCTTTTTACGTAAATCAGGAAGAGTATTATAAAGAGCAGATGCCGGAATATTACAGTTCCTATGCCTATAATTACAAATGTGATTTTATCCCCTATCCCTGGCCGCCTACAGGAAAAGTAAGAGCCGGGATCATGACCATGAGTAAATTCCCGGTGAGTTCCTCTGTGAGAATCAGCCTGCCCTGCCCTTTTAAGTGGCCCCAGAGAACCTGCCAGTTAAAACGCTGCCTGATGATGCAGCGGATTCCTCTGGAAGGAACAGACAAAGAATTCGTGGTGATCAATCTCCATCTGGAAGCTTATGACAATGGAAAAGGGAAAACGGCTCAGACCAGGGTACTGTACAACGTATTGATGGAAGAGTATCTCAAGGGCAATTACTGTATTGCTGGAGGCGATTTTAACCAGTCCTTTGAAAATGTGGATCCGATGTTGTATCCGCTGAACATTACCAGTCATTTCATACCCGGAATGTTGACTCTGGAAGGGTTGGATGGAGAATGGACGTTGGCAAATGACCCGGAAGTACCCACATCCAGGCTTTTGAATGAACCCTTTGATCCCGAATCTGCCAATACACAGTATTATGTCATAGATGGTTATATCTTATCGCCCAACATCAGAGTAGACGAGGTGGAAACCTTGGATGAAGGGTTTGTTTACACCGATCATAATCCGGTGAAACTGAAAGTTACATTGCTGGAAGAAGGAGAAGAAAATAAATGATTTTTGATACCCATGCACATTATGATGATGAGGCATTTGAGGAAGACCGGGAAGAACTGCTGGCCGCTATGCCCCAAAATGGTGTAAGATATATTGTTAATGTAGGGGCAAGCCTCAGAGGTGTTCAGGCAACCTCAGATCTGATGAACCGCTATGAGCATGTTTATGGTGCCCTGGGAGTTCACCCGGATGAGGTAGGAGCCTTAGATGAAGAAAAATTCCAGTGGTTAAAAGAACTTCTGAAGCAGGAAAAGGCTGTGGCGGTAGGAGAAATCGGTCTGGATTATTACTGGGATAAAGAACCAAGGGATGTTCAGAAAAAATGGTTTGCCCGTCAGCTTCAGTTAGCTCTGGAACTGGAAAAGCCAATCAATGTCCACAGCAGAGAAGCTGCCCAGGATACCTTCGACCTGATTCGCGCAGAACATGCGGGAAAACCTGGATTTGCCGGAGGAATTATCCATTGCTACTCTGGCTCTGTGGAGATGGCCAGAGAGTATGTGAAGCTTGGTTATTCCATAGGAATCGGTGGTGTAGTTACCTTTAAGAATGCCAGAGTTTTAAAAGAAGTGGCAGCAGATCTCCCGCTGGATCGCATTGTGGTGGAGACAGACTGCCCGTATCTTTCCCCGGTACCAAACCGCGGAAAACGTAATTCCTCTTTGAATCTGCCTTATGTGATCCAGACAATTGCAGAGATTCGCGGTATCACACCAGAAGAAGTAGAAAAGGCAACATTTGAGAATGCCTGCAGAGTATATAGAATAAAATAAGAAGGAGCCCTCCAGATGGAAAAACTTTCAAATCCACAGAAGACCATAGAAGTCATTCAGAAGTACGAATTTGCATTTCAGAAAAAATTTGGACAGAATTTTCTTATCGACGGACATGTACTGGACAAAATCATCAGATCATCAGAGATTACAAAGGATGATTTTGTTCTGGAAATCGGCCCGGGAATCGGAACCATGACCCAGTATCTGGCAGAAGCAGCAGGAAAGGTTCTGGCAGTAGAGATTGACAGAATGTTGATCCCGATTTTACAGGACACCTTAAAAGATTATGACAATATTGAAATCATCAACGAAGATGTCCTGAAACTGGATCTGGGACAGATCGTGGAAGAAAAAAATGGCGGAAAACCCATCAAAGTAGTGGCAAACCTGCCCTATTATATTACTACACCGATCATCATGGGGCTTCTGGAAAAACATGTGCCGGTAGAGAGTATTACGGTTATGGTGCAAAAAGAAGTGGCTCTGAGAATGCAGGCTGGTCCTGGAACGAAAGATTACGGTGCTCTTTCTCTGGCTGTGCAGTATTACTGTGAACCTGAAATTGTAGCAAATGTACCGCCAAACTGTTTTATGCCAAGACCCAAGGTAGGAAGTGCGGTGATCCGCCTGAAATGTTACAAAGAAAGACCGGTTCACACAGACCACGAAGAACTGATGTTTCAGATCATCCGTGCGTCCTTTAACCAGAGAAGAAAAACTCTCGTCAATGGCTTAAACAATGCAGCAGGCCTTTCTTTCAGCAAAGAAGAAATCGCCGCAGCCATTGAAAAACTGGGAGTACCGGCGGGCATCCGCGGAGAGGCACTGACTTTGGAACAGTTTGCAAAATTGGCAGATTTATTGGGGGAATGATGATGCAGAAAAGAAATTTTACTTACCCATCAAATGATAACAGAACAGAGATTTATGCGAAAATGTGGATTCCAGAGGAAAAAACATCTGCCATTCTGCAGATTTCCCATGGAATGGTGGAATACATTGAGAGATACGATGATTTTGCATCCTATCTGGCACAAAGAGGAATCTTGGTTGTGGGAAACGATCATCTGGGACATGGAAGATCTGTGCACAGCCGGAATGATCTGGGATTTTTTGAAGAAAAGAATGGAAACAGAGTGCTTCTGAAAGATATTCACAGACTCCGTATCCTGACACAGAGAAAATATCCGGATGTTCCTTATTACATGCTGGGACACAGCATGGGATCCTTTCTCATGAGACAGTATCTGTGCCTTCACGGAGAAGGACTTGCCGGTGCAGTGATTATGGGAACCGGATATCAGCCCCGCCTTGTGACACAGTTTGGCATGTTGGTGTGCAAAATGATGGCTAAAGTAACTGGCTGGAGGCACAGAAGCCCTCTGGTGACAGCATTGGCCTTTGGAAGCAATAACAAAAAATTTGGAAAAGTCGGAGGCAGCCAGTGGCTGAGCAAAGATAAGGAAATTGTGAAAAAGTATAGAAATGATCCACTGTGTACGTTTAAATTTACGTTAAATGGGTATTATAACCTGTTTTACAGTATCTACACGTTAAGCTTTCCAAATATGCTGCAGAAAATGCCAAAGGATCTGCCGGTATTTTTCGTATCCGGTGAAGACGATCCTGTGGGACAGTACGGCAAAGGCGTGATCAAAGTCTATGAAGAATTTGAAAGTCTTGGCATGGAAAATATCAGATGTAAATTATATCCCGATGATCGTCATGAGATCTTAAATGAGCTTGACCGTCAGGAGGTGTATGCGGATATTTTTAATTGGATAGAACAAACAAAGTCTGGCAATAATTGACAAATAAATGAATGAGGCTTATAATTTAGAAGAAAGTGAATATTGAAGGGAAGTCAGTTCTGTTTTATACAGATTAATAGAGAAAACGGTGCGAATCCGTTACGATCCCGTCACTGTAATAGGGAGCATACCGCTTAAAGTCACTGGAGGAATCTGGGAAGGCGCGGATATGTGATGATCTTAAGTCAGGAGAACTGCTGATTTCTTATGAATAAACTCATACGGTGTATATGAGATCATAGAAAGACATACATTTGATCTGTTTCAGATTTGGGGTATGTATTATTTTCGTACAATTGAGGAGACCGCCGTTGGCGGTCTTTTTTATTCATCAATGCACTTTTTCATAATCATTTATTACGAAAAGGAGAAACGGTATGAAAGCAACAAAATTAACAGCTCTTGGTCTTGGAACAGCATTATTGTTCGGTCTTGGCATGACAGCACAGGCAGATGAGGAGAAGGTATTGAACTTTGGGTGTGCAATGTACTCTGATGGAGTGGTGAACAGTGCAATGGATGAAAGCAGTGGATGGAATGCCATGAGATATGGGATTGCAGAAGCACTTTTCAAATTCAATGACAATATGGAAGTAACCCCATGGCTGGCAGAAAGTTATGAAGTCAATGAGGAACATACAGAATGGACCATTCATTTGAAAGAAGGAATTAAATTCTCCGATGGATGTGACCTTACACCAACGAAAGTAAAAGCCTACTTTGATTACCTGAAAGAAATGGGACCTTCCGGTTCAGCAAAACCAGAAAAGTATTTGGAATTTGAAGCAGAAGTAACAGCAGATGATGAAGCCAACACGATCTTCATCAAGACATCGAAACCATATGCGAACCTGATGGGACAGCTTTGCCATCCGACCATGGGAATTACAGATGTAGAGCATATTGAAAACTTTGATAATGGGATCATTGGCACAGGTCCGTACAAGATTGACAGCTTCAATGGTGTAGGTGTCGGATATACCCTGTCTGCCAATGAGTACTATCGTGAAGATGTGCCATATGACAAGGTAAATCTGATGTTTATGGGGGACAACTCAGCAAAAGCAATGGCACTGCAGAGTGGCCAGGTTGACCTTGTGGAAAATATCACAAACGTAGCAGATATTCAGAACTTCCAGGACAGTCCGGACTATACGGTAGATATCGCCTCTGGTGTCCGCTGTGCTTTCTCCTGGATGAATTTCAATGGTGTCCTTGCAAATAAGACACTTCGTCAGGCCATCCTTATGGCAATTGATAATGAAACGATTTGTAACTCAAGAACCATCAGTGGTCTCTACACACCTGGTTACTCTGTCCTGCCATCTACCCTTTCTTATGGTTATGAGAATCTGGTGAACCCATACCCATATGATCCTGAAAAAGCTATGCAGATCATGGATGAGGCAGGAATCGTAGATACAGATGGAGATGGTATCCGTGAAATTGATGGACAGAATATTGTGCTTCGTTATATCTCTTATGAAAACCGTCTGTTAAATGACTTTGCAGATGCAAATACACAGTATCTTGCAGAAGTAGGGATTGGTGTATCTGCTGAATATGGCAGTTCAGATGATCAGTGGAGCAAGCTTGCTGCCCTGGATTATGATTTCAGCAATAATAACTGGAACACAGTTGGAACGGGAGATCCCCTTGCGTTTCTGGCAAACTGGGCAACGGATACCACATACTGTGCATATTCCAATCCGGAATATGATGCCCTGTATGAAGAACTGAAAGGGGAAATGGATCCAGAGAAACGAGCAGAAATCATCTTCCAGCTTCAGCAGATTCTGATCGATGATGCAGCAGTACTGGTAGAAGGATATTACAATTCTTCCATGATTTATTCTAAGAATGTAGCCGAAGCACACATTCATACAGCGGATTATTACTGGTTATCTACAGAAATTATCCCTGCTCAATAGGACGGTTATCAGGAATGTTTGAGAGAAAGGGGAG
>JBJEMC010000057.1:0-16524 GCA_051879475.1 Muricoprocola sp.
TTTATTATAAAACTGATTCCAGAAATTGTAAAGAAATATGAAAGAGGAGAAAAAAAGATGAAAAAAAGAACCAGAGTGATCTTCTCTGGTTCTTCATGAGTGGATGATATTATACTTTAACATCAAAGTCTTTATGGCATTTTGGGCAATTGGTGACATGTTTGCCCTTGACTTTTGGAAGTCTGATTGTAGTGCCGCAATGGGGACATTTTCGATAGACATGGGTGTGTCGGTCATCCCATCTTCTTTTTTGAATGCGGAAAAACCTGTGGATTTTTCCAAACTTTTCCAGATACTTCTGATTCTCCTGATACCGACTGGTAATATTTTTAGACAGGCATCTATATAAAAATATGAAAACAATAATAAGGCTTAACGTATAAAAGAAACGCTGTCCGGATATTAAATTTAATAAAAATGTCATGAGATAAATGGCAAAAAGAGCCTGTCCCAGATCATCTATTCCATAACGTCCTTGAAAGAACTTTTCCAGGTTCTGTCTTAATTTATTCATTTTGCATTCCTTCTTAAATGTTTTTCGTTATTTTTCACTTAGGGTATATCCGAAATATTTGGTAATGAAGGAGAAAACAGCAGATATTCTATCATTCTGCAATCTTTACGGATATTTAAGTTTTGGTAAGAAGTTCTCATATCATTTAAGAGCTTCTTTTGGAAATTCTCAAAAGAGGTATCTGTGAAAGTCGGAGTCTTCTTTTTCAGATTTTTATTATCACACATGGTTAAATTTAAAAAATAATGATATTTTCCCAGAGCCTGTCCAAAAGCACGTAGACGGGTACCCAGAAAATCATGGAAGGGAACAAAGATTTCTCCCATAATGTCTCCGATACATTCGGCAATCTGTTCTAAGGATGAATTTTCCCAATTCCTTATTTCATGCAGCTCAGATATCTTCTGGCGAATATACTGACATTTTTCGGGATACTTATGCTCGATTTTTTCACATTCCTTTTCCAGAGCCTTAGCTTCTCCATAGGAAAAAAGATTCTTTGTATGATCCCAGTGGGATTTTCTGTGGTAATACAATAAAATAATATTCATATCAGCGGCATAATTAATGATTTCACTTTTTAAAAAACATTGATTTTTAAAAGGATGTATCTGACACTTATGGGCATGAGAGGATTCAGGGGCATCATAGAGTGCAGTTAAAAACATAGACAAAAAAGTGATATCATAATTTAATGCCATACGTCCAATCGCAATATGATGATTGCTCATGGCATGACAAAGACCGCAGCGGAAAGATTCATAGCGCTGTCTGTCTTCTGCATTTAAATTCTTTATAAGGGCAGTCTTATAACCTGGCATAACAACTCCTAGAATTAATATTGAATTTATAGTAGCTCTCAAAACAGGAAAATGTCAATGCTCATATCATAAAATGCTTATAAAAAAAGTATAAAGTGCTACAGTTCAGGTACCACTGTTCCGCGAGGTGTTTTGCATGGCAAAACCCGAGGTCTGCAATGAAAAAGCCATCACCGAAGGTGATGGCTTTTTCATCGTTACTGGAACGTACGTGAACAGTAACAAAAGTTATTCTTCCCAGAGATTTTGTGGATAAAGTCCGGAGTCTTTTAGCATCTGAATTGCCTTTACAACCACTGGTTTATCTTCTTTATATGTAACGCCATACCATTTATCATCTGTTTTCAGAACCTGAACAGTAGCCTTACCAGACTGTACCAGGTCATCTACCTGAAATGGCAGAAAGTATTCACATTTTAATGGATTTTTATTCAGGTTTTCCTTGAGAAACTCAGGAAATCCTTTTTTCAGCTCCTGCATCATACTTTCGTTGAATCCCCACATGTTCATGGACACCGTACTTCCTTCTGCAATAGCAGTCCAGGTCTGTCCGTCATCTTCGGTGTAGGCGATGGTTTCACCGCGTTTTTCAATATGAGTGCGTTCATGAATGGTGATAAGTTTATTATCCTCATCTGTTACGCAGACACCTCTTGCTACGTGCCCATTTTCAGTCAGGGTATTTTCCAGATTATAACCTACCATGGCATAACGGTATTTGTCATCATCCGGGTGTGTCACAAGGAAATCATAGATAAGCTGAAAGGCATGGCTTCCATAGTAATCATCGGCATTGATTACAGTAAATGGCCCATTTACTTTGGAAATCGCACTGAGAACAGCATGACCTGTACCGAAAGGTTTGATACGGCCTTCCGGCACTTCAAATCCTTCCGGAATATTGTAAAGATCCTGATATACATATTCTACCTGAACCTGTTTTTCAATCCGGTTGCCAATGCAGGCCTTAAAGTCAGCTTCATTTTCTTTTTTGATGATAAAAATGACTTTTTCAAATCCGGCGCGTACTGCATCATAGATAGAAAAATCCATAATGATATGTCCCTGTGGATCAATTGGGTCAATCTGTTTTAATCCTCCGTAACGGCTGCCCATTCCGGCAGCCATGATAATTAATACTGGTTTGTTCATAACTACATATCCTCCATTTATGATTATATGTGGTAACTATTTGGCATCCCATTCGTAAAATCGCTACTACATAGTTTTTCTTTTGCTCATGCGATGATTCTCGCCATATAAAGATTCATAATCTTACATGCAAGCATGTAGATGTATGAATCTTTGCATGGCTCTGAATAGTTACCATGCTGTGGAATCCAGAGCATCCGAAGAATCATCCTGGATCGTTATTACGAAAGCATGTGGCAGGCAGGAAATTACTTCTCCCGTATGGGAAATTTTTCCAGACATAACACATACCTGGTTTTCACAGTTGGCTTCTGTGACAGAAATCATGCCATCTTTGACTTCTACGGTATTGGTGCCTCCGATGGAATCATCAAAAGTCATGGTAACAGGTTTATTCAGATCCAGTTCTGCAACGACTTTTCCTCTTTGAGTGATGATGGCGCGGGCACCGCTTTTTCCGAAATAAATGTGCTGTATCAGAAAACCGATTCCAATGATAACAGCAAGCACTGTTACAAGAATAATGGTATTCCTTTTTTTATTCATAAATTATAAATCTCCTGTTTTGAGTATTTCACCGGTGTCCAGAATGAAAATGGCATCCACATCCTCCATGGAAGAGATTAATTCATAGGCCTGTTCTGAACCCAGGGTGAGGCAGGTAGTACTAAGGGCATCTCCCTGAAGAGAAGAGTCACAGATAATGGAAACCCCATAGATATCATTCTGGATTGGATAACCTGTGTCAGGATCCAGAATATGGTGATAAATCACGTCATCCTGAATAAAATATCTTTCGTATATGCCGGAAGAAACAACTGTTTTGTCAATTACAGGAACAACATCTGCCACGGCATTTCCTTCATCAAAAGGTTTGCGGATGCCAATATTCCATGCATTTCCGTCCGGTTTGCTGCCTATGGTGAGGACATTTCCCCCCAGATTTAAAATTCCGGAGGAGACTCCGTTTTCTACAAGAAATTTTTTCATTTTATCTGCAGCATAACCTTTTACAAGAGCTCCCAGATCAATCATGGTATCCGGGGAAGAAAAGGTAAGGGTATTGCCGTCCAGGGAAATGGTACTTGCATCTACCTTTGCCAGACATTCCTGGATATCTTCTTCTGCAGGAACGTGGGCATCTGCACTTTTGAAGTTCCAGAGATCGGACAGGGGAGCAACGGTAATATCAAATTTGCCTCCGGATATCTGATAGTATTCCAGACCTACGGAAACAAGTTCTGCAATCTCGTCAGAAACGGTAACGGTGTTTTCTGTACGGTGGTTGATCTTATAGAGTTCACTGTCTGTCTTTGTGCGGCTGAAGATGTTCTCATACTCTTCACAGAGATCCGTGCAATATTGCATCAACTTGTCTCCGTCATCATTAGCGTAGAATTTCAGAGAGATGATGGTGTCAAAATACAGCAGATCTTTTTCGTATAAAGTTTCTTTACTCTGGCCAATGCATCCGCATAATCCTACGATTGCAACGGCAAGTAAGCTGATAATGTAAAAATATCTTTTCACATGTACCTCCTAAAGTTCAATGATGATGTCAGTGCCGTTCATCTGTGCTGTCATAAGTTTCACAGAATCTGGCAGAGAAGCTTGGCTGCAAACCGGCAGCATAAAGATGGGAGATATCCCCTAAGGAGGAAGCTCTGAAACAGGCAATTCCTTCCTGGCGTTCTTCTGTATAGAAAGTGGTTACGGAAGATGGTGCGAAAGCCATACTGTGCCATGGAATAAAGGGTGAGATTCCCATTAGATGAGAAAGCAGTACACATTCCAGGCCAAAGTGACAGAAAAATACGATGGTGTCACGATTTGGATTTTCGGCAAGGTAGTAATTATGATGTCTGCGGTATCCGTGCTGTGCCAGCAGTTCATCAAATTTCTTCGTTACGTATTCATAGCATGGAATCAGATTGCCCTGTCTGGCAATGTCGCTTTCTTTCCACAAAGTTTTATCGTAATACTCGGAATGTTCCGTCCAGTATTTTGGAAGTACATCCCAGGTAACATTTGCGCAGAGAATCCCATCTCTTACTTTTTTATCAGGATAAGCAAAATCCAGGTCTGGATTGTTTCGAATCTCTACTCTGGAAGGAAATTCCTGAAGCCAGTCACAGGTAATGGCACTGCGGTTCATAGCCTTGAGGGTACAGGAAGCAGTATCCTGAGCTCGTCCCAGGGGAGATACATAAAATTCCTTAATATCCATGTTCTGAAAACGGGGAACCAGAGCTTGTGCTTCTTTCCAACCGGCTTCGGTAAGGGTATCGTGCTCATAATCAGGATCCCCATGTCTTACGATAATCAAACGCATAAAAGTTCCTCTTTCATAATTTAATTAGTATGGTAGGATTGTGGGTGTGCAAAGCACGGAACAATCCGTAGTATCATAGTTGGGGTCTTTTGACCCCCAACATCATTAGTATTATATGTTACAGTTCAGCTGCCACTGTTCCGCGAGGTGTTTTGCATGGCTTTTTCATAGTTGCTGGAACGTACGTGGACAGTAACTATCATATCACATTTCAAGATTTTTTGAAACAAAGATAGTAGAGGAATGAAGAAAAATGCGTTATACTAAAAAAAATGGATTATTAGTATGGAGTTTTTATGAAAAATTTATTCGAACAGTTAGAGGAGTATGCAAATTCTGTATACTATCCTTTTCATATGCCCGGGCATAAGCGTAATCTGGAACTGATTCGTGAGATGCAGAAACAAAACAGGGAAGTGAATCTGTATGGAATCGATATTACGGAAATAGACGGATTTGACAATCTGCACCATGCAGAGGGGGTTCTGAAAGAGGCACAGGAACGGGCAGCGTTACTTTATGGAGCAAAGAAAAGTTATTATCTGGTAAATGGAAGTACCTGCGGGATTCTGGCTGCAGTGTTTGCCTGTACAGAGGATCATGGGAAAATATTGATGGCAAGAAACTGCCACAAAGCAGTATATCATGCTGTGGAACTGCGCCATCTTTCTGCAAAGTATCTCTATCCTGATACGGTCTGCTTAAAAGATAAAGTGGTATTAAATGGGGTGATAAGTCCGGAAGAAGTAGAAAGGGCACTTAAAGAAAATGAGGATATTCAGGTTGTTTTTCTTACTTCTCCTACATATGATGGAATCGTATCAGATATTGAGAAGATAGCAAAGATTGTACATCGGTTTGGAAAGCCATTGATCGTAGATGAAGCGCATGGAGCACATTTTGGATTTCATCCTTATTTTCCGGAAAGTGCTCTTACCCATGGAGCAGATATCGTGATTCAAAGCTTTCATAAGACACTGCCTTCCCTGACCCAGACAGCAGTTCTGCATGTGGGAAAGGACAGCCTGGCAGACCCGTCCCGGATTCAGAAATATCTGGGAATGTTCGAAACGAGCAGTCCGTCCTATGTTTTTATGGCAGGAATGGATCTGTGCATCGAGCTGTTACAGGAAAAGGGGGATAAGCTGTTTTCTGATTTTGTGGATAAACTGCAAAATTTCCGGAAGAAGATGGAAAAATTAGAGCATATCCATCTGGTTTCACAAAAGGAATTATCAGAAAAGCAGATGGAGATGGATCCTTCCAAACTGGTGATTGCAGCAGAAAACATGGATGGAAATGAACTGGCAGAATATCTGAGAAAAGAATATTTTCTGGAAGTGGAAATGGCGGCAGCAGGATATGTACTGGCATTGACTTCTATCGCAGATACACAGGAGGGATTTGACCGGTTATATGAAGCACTGGAAAATTTAGATCAAAAAATGGGAGCTTGTCCATCTCCAGAGGCAAAGAATCAGATGAATTTCATGAAGGAATCAGACTGGAAGATGGAAAAACCAGAAAGTATCTGTAAAATATCTGAGGCAGCGAAATCTTCTGCACAGATCTTCCCTCTTGGTCAGGCAGCAGGAAAAATCTCCGGGGAATATGTGTATCTTTATCCACCGGGAATTCCTTTAGTTGTGCCGGGTGAACGGATTTCAGAAAAGATGCTGGAGCGGTTTTTGTGGTATCAGAGCAGAGGATTCTCTTTGCAGGGCATGGAGGACTACGAAGGGAAAAATATCAGATGTTTGCATACGTTTCGTTGACATGGAAAAAATTTTCAAGTATCATGATAAGAGGACTAAAAAAGGATAAAAGATATGCTGTTTTATTTGATTGGAAAAAGTGCATCTGGGAAAGATACCATTTACCATATGCTTTATCAGGATACCAGCCTGGGATTACATGCTCTGGTCATGTATACGACGAGACCTGCCAGGGATACAGAAACACAGGGAAAAGAGTATTTTTTTGTAGATGATGCTTATGCGTCAGAAATGGAAGCCAGGGGAAAAGTAATCGAGATGCGTGCCTATCATACGGTGCACGGTATCTGGAAGTATTTTACAGTAGATGATGAGAATCTGGATGTGGAAAACAAGAATTATCTTGGAATAGGTACTCTGGAGTCTTATCAAAAAATAAGAGATTATTTTGGAGCAGATCTGGTCATCCCTATTTACATAGAAGTGGATGATGGAATCCGGCTGGAGAGAGCCCTGATCAGAGAAAAGATGCCGCAGAATCAAAAGTATGAAGAAATGTGCCGCAGGTTTCTTGCGGATGCAGCAGATTATTCAGAAGATAAGATAAAAGAAGCCGGCATTGAGAAAAGGTTTTACAATAACGAGAGCAGTGAGACATGCTTCAAGGAAATATCAGCATATATCGCGGCTTGCGTGGAACAACATACAATAACAGATGATGTAAAAAAGGAAGGGAAGTGAAGGTATGGAAGGATTTGAAGGAATTATCGGTCATGAAGATGTGGTGGAGCATTTACAAAATGCAATGAAGCTGGATAAGGTATCCCATGCCTACATTTTTAATGGAGAAAAGGGTGCCGGGAAGAAAACGCTTGCGAGGGTATTTGCAAAAGCACTGCAGTGTGAGGGCGATGGCGTGAAGCCATGTGGAAAATGCCATTCCTGCAGACAGGCAGAAAGCGGAAATCATCCGGATATCATAGAAGTAACTCATGACAAACCAAACAGTATCAGTGTAGATGATATCAGAGAACAGGTTGTAAATGATGTATCAGTACGTCCTTACAGCAGTGAGTATAAGGTGTATATCATACCGGAAAGTGAGAAGATGACGGTACAGGCGCAGAATGCGCTTTTAAAGACGATTGAGGAACCACCGGAATATGTGGTGATTATTCTGCTGACAACGAATTCCGCATCTTTTTTGCCAACGATTCTTTCCAGATGTGTGGTATTAAATATGAAGCCGGTTCCGGAAGAACAGGTCAGAAAATATTTGATGGAGAATGTGAAGATTCCGGATTATGAAGCGGATATCTGTGTGGCATTTGCACAGGGAAATATTGGAAAAGCTGTAAGACTGGCATCTTCAGAACGGTTCAGCGAGATCAAGGCGGCAGCCATTCATCTGGTAACGCATGTGAAGGATATGGATATTGCAGAGATTTCCACAGCAGTAAAATCTGTGACAGAATTTAAAGTGGATATCAGGGATTATCTGGATATTCTTGCGGTCTGGTATCGCGATGTGTTATATTTCAAAGCGACAAAAGATGCCAATGGCATTATTTTTAAAGAGAATATGCGGGCAATCAAGGAGCAGACAAAGAAGTGCTCTTATGAAGGTCTGGGGCAGATACTGGAAGGAATCCAGAAAGCTAAGGCCAGATTGACTGCAAATGTTAATTTTGACTTGACGATGGAATTATTATTCCTGCTAATAAAGGAGAATCAGTAGAATGACAAAAATTATTGGAGTCCGATTCCGTGCGGCCGGTAAAGTATATTATTTTGATCCAAAGAATATGGAGATTAAGCGCGGCCAACATGTAATCGTGGAGACTGCAAGAGGAATTGAATACGGCAATGTTGTAGTGGGAACCAGAGAAGTGGCCAATGAAGAAATTACACAGCCATTAAAGCCGGTAATCCGCATTGCAACACCAGAGGATGATGAGAGAGTTCTGCGCAATCGGGAAAAAGAGAAAACTGCCATGGCAATCTGTCAGGAGAAGATTCAGAAGCATCAGTTGGAAATGAAGCTGATCGATGCAGAATATACCTTTGATAATAATAAGATTTTATTTTATTTTACGGCAGATGGAAGGATTGACTTCCGTGAACTGGTGAAGGATTTGGCAGTGATCTTTAAGACAAGGATTGAGCTGCGTCAGATTGGTGTGAGAGATGAAACAAAGATTCTGGGAGGAATCGGAATCTGTGGCAGGCCATTATGCTGTCATACGTATTTATCTGAATTTGCACCTGTGTCTATTAAGATGGCAAAGGAACAGAATCTTTCCCTGAATCCCACAAAGATTTCCGGTACCTGCGGAAGACTGATGTGCTGTCTGAAGAATGAGGAAGAGACTTATGAATACCTGAACAGCCAACTTCCTGGCGTTGGTGATTTTGTTACCACTCCAGATGGACTGAAGGGAGAAGTTCACAGTGTGAACGTACTTCGTCAGACTGTAAAAGTAATCGTGGAAGTGGATGACGAAAAGGAAATCCAGGAATTTCATGTGAAAGAGCTGAAATTTAAGCCAAGAAAGAGAAAAGAGAAAAAAGAAAACCGTAAGGACAGTCATTCTGAACAGGAGAAGGAACTGGAAGAATTGGAAGGCATGGAGAGACAGGAAGGAAAATCAAAGCTGAATGATGACAGAGCTTAAACCGGGAGAACGTATTGATGAGCTGCAGAGGAATGGATATCGTATCATACAGAATGAAAAGGGATTTTGTTTTGGGATGGATGCGGTTCTGCTTTCCGGATTTGCCAGTGTAAAGCCTGGAGAAAAGGTTTTGGACCTGGGATGTGGTACGGGAATTATTCCGATTTTACTGGAAGCGAAGACTCCCGGTGAACATTTTACAGGTCTGGAGATACAGAAGACCAGCGCAGATATGGCAAGACGCAGTGTAGAACTGAATAACCTGTCGGAGAAGATCTCCATTGTGGAAGGTGATATTAAGGAGGCTCAGACCATTTTTGGAAGAGCCTCTTTTGATGTGGTAACCTCTAATCCGCCATATATGACAGGGCATCATGGACTTGTGAATCCTGATATGCCAAAGGCAATCGCAAGGCATGAGATTCTTTGTACACTGGAAGATGTAATCAGTCAGGCAGCAGGACTTTTGCGGGAAAATGGAAGATTTTATATGGTACACAGGCCATTTCGTCTGGCTGAGATTATGACCTTGATGGTTCAGTACAGGTTAGAACCCAAGAGGATGAAGCTGGTATATCCCTATGTGGATAAGGAACCAAATATGGTTCTGTTAGAAGGATTAAAAGGGGGACGATCCCGGATCACGGTGGAAAAGCCCCTGATTGTATATAAGGAACCAGGAAAATATACGGACGAGATTTACGATATTTACGGGTATTAAGAGAGAGCATAAAGGAGAGAAAGCAGATGCAGGGTAAATTATATTTATGTGCAACCCCCATAGGAAATCTGGAAGATATGACCTTACGTGTACTGCGCACTTTAAAAGAAGTGGATCTGATTGCAGCAGAGGATACCAGAAACAGTATCAAACTGTTAAATCATTTTGATATTAAAACACCTATGACCAGCTATCATGAATATAATAAGATTGAAAAGGCACATTATCTTATTGGACAGATGCAGGAGGGAAAAAATGTGGCACTGATCACAGATGCAGGAACTCCGGGAATCTCTGATCCGGGAGAAGAACTGGTGCGTCTGTGTTATGAGGCAGGAGTAGAGGTAACATCACTGCCCGGGGCATGTGCCTGTGTGACTGCCCTTACTTTATCGGGACTTCCTACCAGAAGATTCTGTTTTGAGGCATTCCTGCCATCTGATAAAAAAGAAAAACAGGCTGTTCTGGAGGAACTGAAGGAGGAGACTCGCACAATCATTCTGTATGAGGCACCGCATCGGTTGATACGCACTCTGGAAGAATTATTGGATTCCTTAGGAGACCGCCGTGCAACCATCTGCAGGGAACTGACAAAGAAACATGAGACCGCTTTTACTACCACACTGGCACAGGCATTGGAATATTATCAACAGGAAACACCTAAGGGAGAATGTGTGATTGTCCTGGAGGGAAAAAGCCGTAAAGAAATGGCAGAAGAAGCCAGAAAAGAGTGGGAAAAGATGAGTATGGAAGAGCATATGGAGTATTATCTTTCCCAGGGAGTGGATAAAAAGGAAGCCATGAAAAAGGTAGCAAAGGACAGAGGGGTTTCAAAAAGAGACGTTTATCAGGCATTGCTGGATAACCAGGAATAAAAAGGGGAGAAAAAGATGTCACATAATACACAGAAAAAGATGGCAGTCATCAATGATATGTCCGGGTTTGGAAGATGTTCAATTACGGTTTCTCTTCCGGTAATTTCTAAAATGAAAATCCAGTGTTGTCCCGTACCGACTGCAATTTTATCAAATCATACGGCCTATGAACATTATTTCTTTGATGACTATACTGCAAAACTTCCGGAATATGTGGATAACTGGGAAAAACTTGGACTGACCTTTACGGGAATTTATTCTGGATTTCTGGGATCAAAGCAGCAGATTGATATCGTGATTGATTTTATCCGGCGTTTTCGGACAGAAGATACAAAGGTAATCATAGATCCAGTTATGGGAGATGACGGCAAGCCTTATCCTACTTATACAGAGGAAATGTGTGAAGAGATGAAAAAGCTGGTGGAGTATGCAGATATTCTCACCCCAAATCTCACAGAAGCCTGTATTCTGACAGATACGCCTTATAAAGAAAAATGGCGCAGCAGGGAAATCATAGAGATTGCTGAAAAACTGGTTCAGAAGGGCCCCGGTAAGGTTGTCATTACAGGAATCCTGCAGGGTGGATTTGTGGCAAACTTTGTATATGACATGGATGTACCGGAGAATGCCAGGGGGCACTTTTTGAGAACTGTGAAAGTAGGAACCCAGAGATGCGGAACGGGAGATCTGTTTGCATCGATCATTGCAGCAGATGCGGTAAATGGAGTAGACTTTACGGCTTCTGTAAAGAAGGCGTCCGGATTTGTGAAAAAGTGTATTCAGAAGTCCATTGAGCTGGAAATACCGGTGGAAGATGGTGTGGCCTTCGAAGAATTGCTGGATAAATTAAAGTGAGGTTTCAGATGAAACAGAACATGAACGGGATCATATGATCCCGTTCATTTCTTGATAAAGCCGTTTGGCATAGCTGTCGGTCATACCGCAGATATAATCTGTAACCAGAAGAATCCGCAGATACAATTTTTCCTGAGGGGACTTTCCCTCAGACTGTTTATGATAAAGATCTTTGTAATGATCAGAAATCAATGTCATAAGTTTATCCTGGACATCTGTCATGGGATAAGGGGTGTCATAGTGGAGGGCAGCTGCCATGAATTTACTAAGGAGATAATCCAGAACAGATGCAGCGGCAATCTCCGTTTTGTAAATGGACTGTGAGGTAAACACGATATCAAAGGCAATCTCGCCCAGCACATCGTGAAGGACAACGCCCACAGTTCCTGCAAAAAGATCCTTTTCGTAAGTGCCATTCATGATGGATTTATAGTTTCTGGTAAAGCCGGAAGTGGCACAGTTGATCAGAAATTCCTGAACGATAACAATCCAGTTGGAAATAGCGTATTCTTCCGGGTCTGTAACATTCCTGCGTTTCCCCTCGTGGTAGATCTTTTCTAATTTGTCTGCAATTTCAATATAAGCAGTTCTCTCTTCCCCGGTTAACCGTTCCAGAACAGAATCAGCATACAGTTCTTCCAAAAACTGTCTGTAAGTAAAAAATCCTTTTTTATAGGCATCCTCAATATCTGCTGTGAGATAAGAAATATCATCCGCAGCTTCCAGAATAAAGGACAGAGGATGACGGCATCCATGTAAGCCGCAGGCCTTTTGGATTTTTTCAAAGATTTCTTTGTCGGCAAAGAAATATCCGGGCTTTTTGTCTTTGATATTTGAGCTGTTTGGACGCATCTGCAGGGAAGATACCGGATATTTGATGATGGTATTTAACAAAGCATAGGTCAAGTTCATGCCGGTATCATCTTCGAGAAAGTGAAGCTTTGTTACCAGGCGAAGGGCCTGAGCATTTCCCTCAAAATGATAAAAATCAGCAACCATCTGCGGTTCCAGGTATTTATCCAGGGGCTTGCCTTCAAAGGTCATTTTAGGAAGATGAGTGACAAACCAGTCTCGAATGGTTGTCTCACCGAAATGTCCAAAAGGCGGATTGCCGATATCGTGGATCAGCCCTGCACATTGAAGAATGCTGCACAGATCAGATTGCATCTGAAGATCAAAGTCAGGATCTTTGATATTGCGGATGATGTACTGGGAAATATTCTGCCCCAGAGATCTGGCAACAGAGGATACTTCCAGAGAATGAGTCAGTCTTGTGCGGATAAAATCACTTTGATCTAAGGGGAAGACCTGGGTTTTGTCCTGCAGTCTTCGAAAAGATGCGCTGACAATGATACGGTGGTAATCTTTTTCAAATTCACTTCTCATATCTGAGGTATTTTCTGAAACAGTATGGCAACGCATACGGTCTGAGGATAATAACGTACTCCATTTCATGACAGGATACTCCTTATTTAACTAGGCGGATACGATAAAGTCAGCAAAGGTTGCCCTGGATACCCTGGCAAGATCCAGCGGGCTTAACTTTAAGGTACATCCAATCTTTCCACCGCTGACATAGATCTGGTCAAAATTTCTGGCACATTCCTGAATAAAGGTAGGATACTGTTTTTTCATTCCGATGGGAGTGCATCCTCCCCGGATGTATCCTGTGATCGCATTGATATCCTTAACATGAATCATTTCCACAGATTTTTCTCCGGCAACTTTTGCTGCACGCTTCAGATCCACTTCTTCTGCTACAGGAAGGACAAAGACGTAATATGCTTTGCTTTTCCCCTGAGCAACCAGTGTTTTAAAGGACTGTTCGACAGGTGCGCCTGTTTTTTCAGCAGTGTGCAGTCCATCTATAAATTCATCACATTCATAAGTAATCTGTTCATAGGATATTTTGTTTTTTTCTAAAATGCGCATGGCATTTGTTTTCACTTCTTTTGCCATTTTTCCCCCTTCATGACGCACTTGCTGCGTCGATAATGGTAGATTTGGAAGTTCATTTCCAAACTTTCTACCTCTTTTTTTGATTGGTTTTACTATATCACGTGGAAAAAATCTAATCAATATTTACTTGCCAAGTATTTGGAAGGGTGATAGAGTATAGGATAAGTTTTTGTCAACAAGAGAAAGGCAGGGAAGATATGATGTGGACGCGTTTTGAGTTAAAAAGTAAAGCCAAAACGGCAGTGAAAAGAAATTATGTTTGTTGCATCCTGGTCGCACTGGTTCTGTTATTTGCCATGGGAAGCCAGGATACAGGCACAGCCACTGTTTCAAATCAGAATGGAAGCGATTATATAAATGAGGGAGAAATATATACGCAGTCCGGAGAGATTACGATGGATGAGCTTTATCTTCAGGCTGAAGCAATTTTAAGCAGTCCTGCAATGGTGATGATGGATAAATTTCTCTTAGGACCGATGCAGATGGTCTGGGATGTCCTGATGAAGTTTTTCGGAAATATTCCGCTGTTATTGATCATGATAAAGATTCTTGTATTTGGACCTATTGAGGTAGGCGGATGCAGATTTTTTATGAAAAACAGCAGTGGTGAAACACCTGGTGTGAAAGAAGTGTTTTTTGCATTTAAGAGTAAAGATTACTGGAACATCGTCTTTACCATGTTTTTAAGAGACCTTTATGTGATCTTATGGTCTATGCTGTTTTTCATTCCGGGGCTGATCAAATCATATCAGTATCGAATGATACCATATCTTCTGGCAGAAAATTCAGAAATGAACAGAAAAGAAGTATTTGTGAGAACGAGAGAGATGATGTACGGGGAAAAATGGAGATCATTTGTTCTTGACTTTTCCTTTATATTATGGGATTATCTGTCTATTTTTACCTTTGGGCTGGCAGGAATCCTTTTTGTGAATCCTTATCAGCATGCCACAAATGCAGAATTGTATTATGCACTGGGACAGAGAGCGGGGTAATGGAAAACCCCACTCTCTTTCTCAGTAATCTGATTTACATGTCTGTTTTACAATTCATAAGAAGAGCAGCTATCCCTTCTTTTAGAAAAAGAGAATGTTCCTCACGGTTTCTGGAAATATATTCCAGGGTTACAAAAAGAGGATCAATACGTTTTACCAGTTTATCGACTCCTGGTGCAGTGAAGGGCTGATGAAGATCTGTACGGAATATGTGGAGAAAAGCTTGTTCAGCCAGTTTGGATGGATCAGTGGAGGGAACTTCTTTGTGATCCATATAATCTCGGATATAATTGCCACTCAGAGACTGGTTCAGGTGGATTCCTTTGATCATAGGAATCAGATCTTCGTGTGCATCCAGCATTTGATTCAAATACGCAAGTGCTTCTTCCGGAGTTTTCAAATTTATATTGGTATTCATAAAATGTCCGGTGTCCAGCATCAGACCTTTTTTCTTATAATGGACGCGGTCCAGCAGACGATGGGTAAGGGAAGGATCTTCAAAAGTAAGTCCCGGCCACCACAAATTTTCCATCAGAAAATAAAATTGATAGTGCTGTCTGTCCAGCAGGCGATTGATAAAGTCTGCAGCAGCATCAATCACTTCTTCATTTGTGTGTTTCATTTCATAGGTCAGGGACTCTGCGTAACTGACCTGTGTAACATGAAAAACCACATATTCTGCGTGCATATCTCTGGCGTAATCCAGATCTTTCCAGTAATGTTTCAGAAGCTCCTCCTGATCCAGATCCATCCAGTCAGTAATACAGCAGGCGTGCACTCCTACCGCCATATCTGTAGCAATAAGCTGGCATCTGTCTGATTCCAGAGGCATGACTTCCAGACCAGAGCATCCAAATTTCTGGTAAAAACTGCGAAGATCTGATGAATCCCGATAACGCATGATATCATCTTCAGAAATAGAAAAATTGATTGTGATTTTCATAATAGTACCCCTTTTATTAATCCAGATATTCTACGTTAAATCCATTTTCCTGGCAATATTGGTCGACTTTTGAATGGCGATAGCAGCGAATCGTAGCTGCACGGTTGATAATCCATTCCCCTATAAAATCGGGATCATGACGTATCTCCAGGTATTTCAGTCGGTTACAGCCGTGGAATACCCATTTTCCGATATAACGTATGCTTTCAGGAAGACGGACATAGATGAGATTCGTGCATTTGAAAAAGGCACTGTCTTCCAGGATTTCTACAGAATCTGGCAGTTCCAGAGAGGAAAGACCACAGAAGTAAAAGGCCTCTTTTCCAATCTTTTTTATATTTTCAGGAAAATAAACATGATCCAGAGATTTACAACGATAGAAAGCCTGATCTTCGATTTCGGTAACGCTCTTTGGCAGGATCAGAGAGGGTAGTGACTGACAGCAGTAAAAGGCATTTTTCCGAATCAGCTGTATTTTTTCCGCACCGTGAAAATCTACGGCTTTCAGTTTCAGATTCTGATAAAAAAATTCCTTTGGAAGAGCCGGTATAGAGGCTGGAACAAGGGCTTTTTGCATAGAAGGACATTCTGAAAAGGCAGAAGGTCCGATATCCCGGATCTCAACAGGAAGAGAAACTTCTTTTAGGGAATTGCAGCACCGAAAAGCCCTGGCTCCAATACGGGAAAAGGAAGGGGGGAATTGAACAGTCTCAATCATATGTTTCTTTTGGAAAGCTTCCGTAGCAATACAGTCAATATAAGATGGAATCCTGGTATTGACTGACGCATAACGATAAGATGTATTTTTGGTGATAACACGACTGTTAGGGGAAATATTTTGTTTTTGCATAAAAAAACTCCTTTGTGAAAAAAATGACACATAACACAATGGAGTGAAAAAAAGATTACAATACTAGTACATCATTCAATAAATAACTAGCCAAATATCATGCGTAGTGTTATACTG
>JBJEMC010000058.1:0-3142 GCA_051879475.1 Muricoprocola sp.
CCAGAACAACAGATTATCGGTATTGCCCATGCAGATGCTTATGAAGATTCACTTTATGTCATGGAGAAAATACAGGAAAAAATCAAAGTACGCGATTTTATTAACACTTCCTACGATTTTTGTACTGGGAGTCATGTCGGTCCTGATACAATCGCACTTTTTTTCCTTGGTAAAGATAGAGAATTATCTCAAAATTAACTCAAACTCTCTCTTATAAAAAAGAGTAGCATGTGTATTAACTTTATTTGCTGTCAAAGAACTGTTGAAATATTTCAGATTATATCTTGAAAAAATTGCATATATGGATAAACACCAGAAAATTTTTAACTTTATTGATTTTTATACTGCAAAGCAATAATTAATCTATTGCTTTGCAGTTTTATCGTGTTTTTCAGGTTAATTAATCAATCCGTATCCCATGATCGTTCCATTATTGATATCATGTAATCTGTCTTCAGCTTTCTCAAAGATTCTTCTACGGATGCTTTGGTTTTCTCGTATCCAAATTCTGTCACCCAGACCTTTGTTGTCAGAAAAATATCTTCTCGCTTTATTCCTAACTTTTGGATTGCATTCTGGATTCCTTCACCAACCTCTGTTTCATTATAATAAGCCTGCGCAGTATCGATCAAACGATAACCACACTCTATTGCCTCAAATACACACTGTGCTGTCTGTTCTGCCGGAATCTCAAATACACCAAAACCAACTATAGGCATTTCTATACCATTATTCAGTTTTACATATTCCATATATAATTCGTCCTTTCAGCCATTATACCTGTTTACCCATGATATAGGCTTTTTTTATTGCTTCAGTATTTGCGATTTCTCCCGGCTCATATACGCCATTACCAATAATAACTCCCTTCTCTACAGCCCCTTCCACGCAAGCTGCATAACCACGGAAACATGCAAGCGTTGTCTCAGCTGATGATAGTTCTTCATCTGCCATAGTCACAATATAATAAAATTCCTTATCCTTTACTTCAAGCCAGCGTGCTACTGTTCGGTCAATCACTGCTTTTAACTGTGCATTGATCGAATAAAAATACACAGGACTTGCCAGAACAAGCACATCTGCATCTATCATTTTTTGCATAATTTCTTCCATATCATCTTTATATGCACATTGTCCTTCATTGTCTCTGCAATAATAACAACCGGAACAGGGAGCAACTTTTTTAGCCGCTACTCTGATTTTCTCAACATCGTTCCCGCTTTCTAAAGCCCCTCTCATAAATGCATCACATAATAAATCTGAATTACCACCTTTTCTTGGACTTCCCGACAAAATCAATACTTTCTTGCTCATTTCTTTCACCCTACCATTCCTTTTTTTCTTTTGTGCAATCATGCTGTGCCTTACGTTCTTCCACCATTTTTACAAACCACTCAACCATTGCCGGATCCTGGTGTGAGAAAAAAGCACTTGTTGCAGTATCCATCTGTGCCATCAGCTTCATATCCTCAGCATCGAGAGTAAAATCGAAAACATTAAAATTTTCAATCATCCTCTCTTTATGAACAGATTTTGGAATAATGATCACGCCTCTTTGAATATGCCAGCGAAGCATCACCTGAGCAGTTGTCTTTCCGTATTTTTCTCCAATTTTTTTCAACACTTCATTATCAAAAAGTCCGTTTCTTCTTTCGCCAAAAGGTGCCCACGCTTCAAGACGGATATCGTATTTATCTGCCCATTCTTTTAAACTTTTCTGCTGATGAAACGGATGCACTTCCATCTGGTTTACCATAGGCTTAATTCTTGTAAAATTTGCAAATTCCACCATTCTATCCACATAATGATTGGAAATTCCAATGGCACGAAGTTTTCCTTCGTCATAAAGTTCTTCTAATGCCCTCCATGCACCATAAGTATCACCAAATGGCTGATGTAACAGCATCAGATCCAAATAGTCTGTGCGCAGTTTTTCCATAGATTCCAATACAGATTTTTTGCATTCTTCATAACCAAAATGCTCTATCCATACCTTTGAAGTCAGAAATATCTCTTTTCTGTCAATGCCTGACTTTTCAATTGCCTGTCCGACTTCCTCTTCATTGAAATAGCTCTGAGCCGTATCAATGCTTCGATATCCCACCTCCAATGCATCAAGCACACATCTTTCGCATTCTTCTTTTGTAACCTGATAAACACCATAGCCAAGCTGCGGCATCTTTACTCCATTACTTAAAGTAATATATTCCATAATCGAAACCTCCTTGATTTGCCTTTTTCTTTGTGTTATCATCATACCAGTCGGTAGTAACTACCGGTCAAGAACTTTTTTGATATTGGAGGTTTTTATGTATTCCATGAAAGAGGCTTGTGCCCTGACTAATATGACCTATGAAAATTTAAAATTTTACTGCAACGAAGGTCTTGTCCCCAATGTCAAACGAGACAGTCGAAACTATCGGGTATTTGACGACCATGACATCAAGTGGATTCAGAGCCTGAACTGTCTGAAGAGCTGTGGTATGAGCATTGCAGAGATGAAGGAATATCTGGCACTTTGTTTGGAAGGAGAACGCACAATTCCAGAACGAAAGGTCATCCTTGCAGCCAAAAAAGAAGGTCTTCTCCACTCTATTGCAGAACTGCAAAAGGCAGTTGCATTCATTGACTGGAAACAAGACTTCTATGACGATGTGCTCTCCGGGAAAACAAAATACTATAGTAATCTGGTACCTGAACACATGAAATGATTCTTACGGACAGCTTGATAAAGTAGAATTGGGAGGATAAACATATGAACATAATTGTACGTAAATATACAGAGGATGATCTACAGGATATGATTAAAATATGGAATGAAGTTGTTGAGGAGGGTATTGCTTTTCCACAAGAGGAGTCTCTTTCACTGATAGATGGGAAAGAGTTTTTCCAGAGTCAAACATATTGTGCGGTAGCGGAAGATACAGAGAATAATGAAATACTGGGGCTGTATATACTGCATCCAAACAATGTAGGAAGATGTGGACATATCTGTAATGCAAGTTATGCAGTAAGCAGTCAGGTACGAGGTTTGCATATTGGAGAAAAGCTTGTGAAAGATTGTTTGAAACAAGGGAAAGAATTTGGTTTTGGTGTATTGCAGTTTAATGCTGTGGTCGAATCAAATGTTCATGCAAGACAT
>JBJEMC010000059.1:0-16505 GCA_051879475.1 Muricoprocola sp.
ATGATGGTGCTCTGGCAGCAAATGGAATTTTCCATACGGGAGCCTGGGTCTGGAGTCTGGTAATCGGTGGATTGATTCTTGTGTGGATCATGATCGGACTTACCAATCTTGGCAAGGTAAATACTATTGCCATGGGAGCTTTGTTTATTCTGACTCTGGTACTGTTTAAAGTAGTCTTTTTTGACGGGGCAGGAACTGTTGCCATTGCGGCCGATGACAGCATGAGTTTTGGCGCAGCTGTGGAACTTGGTGTGGCAATGCCTTTATCCTGGCTTCCTCTCATCAGTGATTATACCAGAGAGGCAGAAAAACCTGTTGCAGCAACCTTTGCCAGCGTAGCAGTTTACAGTCTGGTGAGCATTTTCATGTATGTCATCGGAATGGGAGCAGCGATTTACACCGGAGAAGGCGATATTGCAGCCATCATGGTGAAAGCCGGTCTTGGTGTTGCAGCACTTTTGATTATCGTGTTCTCTACCGTAACGACCACTTTCCTGGATGCATACTCAGCCGGAGTCTCCAGCGTAACAATCCATGGAAAGATCAATGAAAAGTGGGCGGCAGTCCTTGTAACCATCGTGGGAACCATTGGAGCGATTGTCTATCCAATGGATAATATTACAGATTTCCTGTATCTGATCGGTTCTGTGTTCGCTCCGATGATTGCCATTCAGATCGCAGACTATTTTATCCTGAAGCGTTCTTCTGAGAAGAAGACGGTGGATGTAAGAAATATGCTGATCTGGGTAGTGGGATTTGTGATGTATCGTATGCTGATGCGTGTGGATACCCCGGTGGGAAATACTCTGATCGATATGGTATTGACTGTTGCGATCTGCGTAGTGGTAAACGCTCTGGCAAAAGAATCCAACAAGAGGTAATAAAAGAAGTGACAAGGTGTTTGGAGTTTAGAGATGAAAAAGGAGAAAATCATGAACAAATCAAACACAAAAAAATTAGTACTTACAGCAATTTTTGCAGCAGTTGCAGTAGTAGGATCCACATTTTCCTTTCCGGTACTGGGAGCAAAATGTGCACCGGTGCAGCATATGGTAAACATCTTATGTGCGGTTCTTCTGGGACCGGCATGGTCAGTGGCAGCAGCATTTATTGCCAGCCTGATGCGAAATCTCATGGGACTTGGAAGCTTTCTGGCATTTCCCGGAAGCATGTGTGGTGCATTGCTGTCAGGCCTGTTATATAAACATATCAAAAAACTGCCGGCAGCTTACATCGGAGAAGTATTTGGTACAGGTATTATTGGAGGAATGTTATCCTATCCGGTGGCTTACCTGCTTATGGGGAATACCAATGCGGCACTGTTTACCTTTGTAGTTCCATTTTTGATCAGTACCTGCGGAGGAACCATTATCGCGATCATCATCACAGTAGCATTGCAGCAGTCAGGCATGTTAAAAAGAATGCAGGAAGAAATATGACAGCAGAATCTATATGGAGTTTATGGGAAGAAATAAAAAGAAGCAGACCCCTTGTGCATTGCATTACGAATATTGTTACAGTAAATGACTGTGCCAACATTTTGCTGGCAGCCGGGGCTTCCCCGACCATGGCACATCATCCTTTAGAAGTGGAAGAAGTAACAACGGGATGTAAAAGCCTTGTGTGTAATATGGGAGCCATGGAATCGCTGGATGCCATGAAAACAGCCGGGAAGAAGGCTCTGGAACTGGGACATCCCATCATATTGGATCCGGTAGGGGCAGCCGGAGCATCTTTTCGAAGAAACTCCTGCCTGAATCTGATGAAAGAGATCCAGCCTGCCTGTATCAGAGGAAATTACTCTGAAATTAAGGCATTGTATCTGGAGCAGCAGACCGGCATGGGAGTGGATGTACAGGAAAAGGACAGGAAGAAAGAGCATTCACAGGAGGAAGCCGCCCAGGCGGCAAAGAATCTGGCAAATAAGATGCAAAACTATGTTGTGGCATCAGGAGCAGTAGACTTTGTATCTGATGGAAATAAGGTTTTTGCCGTCCACAACGGAAGCCAGATGATGAGCCGTGTGACCGGAATGGGGTGTATGTCCAGCGCCATGCTGGGAGCCTTTCTTGCCATAGAAAACAGCGTGGAAGCAGCAACTGCGTCCTGCACTGTCATGGGAATCTGCGGAGAAATTGCAGAGGAAGAAACAAGACGGGCAGGGGGAGGAATTGGAACTTTTCATATAAAGTTCCTGGATGCAGTCAGCCTGCTGACGAAGGAACAGATTCAAAAGAAAATAAAGTGGGAATAGAGGGTACGTACAATTTTGATTTCATAAGATCAGGATTGTACGTATTTTTTGTAAAAAGAAAAAATAGAAAGCTTGAATCTGGTAAGGATATCTGTTATCTTGGAACAGATAACATAAGAAAGAAACGGGAGTAGCTATGAAAGACAGATTATTTGGAGATAAGACCTTTTATCGAAAATTATGGAGCATTGCATTACCCATTGCCTTGCAGAGCCTGATGCTGGCATCTGTGGCAGCGGCAGATGCAATTATGCTGGGAAGTGTGGAGCAGAATGCCATGTCGGCAGTTTCTCTGGCAACTCAGATTCAGTTTGTGCAGAATATCATTCTTTCCGCTGCGGTGGCAGCGGCAGGAATACTGGGGGCACAGTATTGGGGGAAAGGGGATCAGAAGACCTTAAATAAAATATTTGGCATAACCCTCCGAATCTGTGGGGTGACATCTATTTTATTTTTTCTGGGATGTGTATGTTTCCCACAGTATCTGATGATGATATTTACGAATGAACCGGAACTGATTTCCATTGGCGTGGGGTATCTTAAGATAGCCGGATGGTCGTACCTGCTTACGGGTATTTCCCAGAGTTATCTTACGATTATGAAAGTAAGTGACCATGCATCCATGACGGCAAAAATCAGTTCTGGGGCTGTCATCATCAATATTGTTTTAAATGCTGTATTTATTTATGGATTGTTTGGACTTCCGGCCATGGGTGTGCGGGGAGCTGCTCTGGCAACTCTTCTTGCCAGAATCATAGAATTGCTGTTGGCGCTTGGAATGTCCTGCAGACCGGGATATATTGCTCTGGATATCAGGAATCTGGTGACCAGAAATAAACTGTTGTCAAAAGATTTTCAGAAATGTCTGCTTCCTCTTCTGGGAGCATCTCTTCTCTGGGGAATCGGATTTACGTCTTATTCTGCTTTTATGGGGCATATGGGAACGGATGCAGCTGCGGCTAATTCTGTTTCAGCAGTGGTGAGAGATTTGATCTGCTGTATGTGTAATGGCCTTGCCAGCGGTGGAGGAATCCTTGTGGGAAATGAGCTGGGTGCAGGAAATCTGGAACGCGGAAAGCTATATGGTGACAGAATCACAAAGCTTGCTTTTATCTGTGGAATCCTTTCCTCTGCCATTATGTTTGCTTTGACACCGGTGATCCTTCAGTTAGTGAAACTGACTCCGCAGGCAAATAAGTATTTGCTTCAGATGATGATCATTATGTCTGTGTACATGATTGGACGAGCAGTGAATACCATTGTAATTAATGGAATCTTTGCAGCAGGCGGGGATACATTATTTGATGTCTATAGTCTGGCAGTGACTATGTGGGGAATGGCGGTACCGCTGGCGGCTATCGGAACTTTCTGGGCGCACTGGCCGGTATGGGTAGTATACGCATGTACCTGCCTGGACGAAGTAGGGAAGATTCCCTGGGTCATGTACCATTATAAAAAATACATATGGGTAAAAGACCTGACAAGAAATGAGTAAAAAGAGGTAAATATATAGATGAGAATATTAGGATTGGACTATGGCTCAAAGACCGTGGGTGTGGCAGTTTCAGATCCCTTCGGCTGGACTGCCCAGGGAGTGGAGATCATTCGAAGAGAAAAAGAGAATAAGCTTCGCAGAACCTATGCCAGAATTGAGGAACTGATCCAGGAATATCAGGTGACAGAAATTATTCTGGGATATCCTGTTATGCTTCAGTCGGGGGACGAAGGGGTTCGTGTAGAAAAAACGAAGGAATTTAAGGAAACATTAGAGCGAAGGACAGGACTTCCGGTAATATTTCGTGATGAACGCCTGACAACGGTTGCAGCCAATGAAGCCATGGAAGAAGCAGGAATTCCAAGACACCAGTGGAAGGAATATGTGGATATGGTAGCGGCACAGATCATCCTTCAGGGATATCTGGATGAGCTGTCAGTGCAGAAGAAGAGGGCTGAAGTAGCAGAAGGTTACAGTTCAGGTGCCACTGGAACGTAAGTGAACAGTAACACAAAAAGTAATAAAATATACTTGAAAAGTAATAAAAATTGACTTTAAAGGTTATAGTACTTATAATCACTGTAAGGAGTTGATTTTATGGCAAGTAGAAATGAAACAAAGGAAAAAGTAATTCATTATTTGTTGGATCTGGTTGACAGAAAGCAATCAGGTATTGTAAAACGTGTCACAGAAAATTTCCAGATTTCAGAAAAAACGGTGTATGGTTACTTAAAAGAATTAGATGAAAAAGGAATCCTGGCAAAAACAGGAAGGGCGAAATATGAACTGGTGGAACAGACCAGATGTTTTGAGTTTCATCGTTCAAAAGGTGAAATTGTCCGGGAAGAAAAGATTATTGCTCAATCTGTCAAGGAATATATTCAAGGTCTGCCTGGAAATGTAAAAGGAATTTGGGATTATGCGCTGGGAGAAATGATCAATAATGTAATTGATCACTCAGAATGTGAGAATCTTACCATTATCTTAAAGCAGAGTTACATGAATACAAAAGTATATATATTGGATGATGGGGTGGGGATTTTTGAGAAGATCAAGAATTACTTTCACTTTGATGACCTGGATGATTCTGTAAATGAATTATTTAAAGGAAAGCTGACAACGGATTCTAAGAATCATTCAGGAGAAGGGATTTTCTTTACATCTCGTATTATGGATGATTTTATGATTATTTCCAGTGGTAAGATTTTTGCGCATGATAAGTATGAAACAGATGTCGTAATGGATGACGTGATGGGAATGAATGGAACGGCTGTTATGATGAGTTTGAACAATAATAGCCGCAAACAGGTAAAAGAAGTATTTGACAGATTCGCTGATGTAGATGGTGGTTTTACCATAACGCGGATTCCGATTAAAAATATGTTTCCAAATTCTCCGGTATCCAGATCGGAGGCAAAACGTTTGTGCGCCAGATTGGAGAATTTTCGAACTGTAGAACTGGATTTTGCAGAAGTAGAATGGATCGGGCAGGGATTTGCCCACCAGATATTTGTCGTATTTCAGAATAACAATCCAGAGATAAAATTAGTGCCGCTTCATATGAATCAGGATGTGGAAAAAATGTATCATCATGTGCTGGCATAAAATAGATTGGAGAACAACATGGAACTTTTACAGGAGATTGAGGCATATTGGTCTACCCGTACAGAAGGATATTCAGAGGTAAATCAAAAGGAACTGGCGGGAATGCAGAAAGATGCCTGGCTGAAGGTGCTTACAGAGCATTTTCCGAATAAAAAGAAAGAAGAATTGAAGATTCTGGATGTGGGAACAGGACCGGGATTCTTCCCCATTATTCTGGCAGAAGCGGGATACTATGTGACGGCGGTAGACTATACAGAAGGAATGCTGGAGAAGGCAAAAGAGAATGCCGGGGCATTGGCAGAAAGAATTACTTTTGCGAAGATGGATGCACAGAATCTGGAATTTGCAGACCAGAGTTTTGATGTGATCGTGACCAGGAATGTGACCTGGAATCTGGAGGAACCAGCTCTGGCTTATGCCGAGTGGTGCAGAGTATTAAAGCCAGGTGGAAAGCTGCTGAATTTTGACGCAAACTGGTATACATATCTCTATGATGAGAATCAGAGAGAGGCTTATGAAAATGACAGGAGAAATGTAGAAGCTGCCGGGGTGGATGACCATTATACCTGTACGGATATTGACCGCATGGAGAAACTGGCTCTTCAGATGCCTTTATCTGCGATTCAGCGTCCTGTCTGGGATGAGAAGGTATTAAAGAGTATTGGATTTTCTGAGGTGGTCATTGACCAGGAAATCTGGAAACAGGTGTGGAGTGAGGAAGAAAAGCTGAATTATGCTGCATTTCCCATGTTCATGATCGAAGCGGTAAAAGGCGGAGAGATTGAAGAAACGAAGGAGAGAGTTACCAATTACTGGACGAAGCGAAGCTCTAGTTTTATGGAGCATAAGAGAGCAGAACTTCACAGTGTACTGGCAGAACGCTGGATGAAGGAACTTCACAAATATATTCCGGCAGGCCGGAAACTGAAGATTCTGGATGTGGGCTGTGGGGCTGGATTTTTCAGTATTCTTCTGGCAAAAGAAGGTCATGAGGTAATTGGAATCGACCTGACACCAGACATGATTGAGCATGCAAAACAGCTGGCAGAGGAAGAATTATCCTGCGAGCGGGAGAGTCTTGGTACAGAGGGAATTTCTGTAAAAGAAGTGGGAAGCTGTGAGTTTTATGTCATGGATGCAGAAAATCCGGAATTCCCAGATCAGACCTTTGACCTGGTGATTTCCAGAAATCTCACCTGGACACTGCCCCGAGCTGACCTTGCCTACACTCAGTGGAAACGTGTGTTGAAACAGGGAGGAATCCTGATCAACACAGATGCAGATTATGGTGAGGATAACTTTGCGAATACCGCGGTTCTTCCACAGGAACATGCACATCATACCCTGGGGAACAGCATGATGGAAGAGTGCGAAGCCATCAAAGCCCTGATGCCGATCAGCGGATGCCGTCGTCCACAATGGGATATCAAGATGTTAGAGGCATTACAGATGGAACTTCTCATGGCAGACTGCAGCATCAGCAGCAGGATTTTTAAAGAAAAGGATGAATTCTATAATCCGACCCCAATGTTCCTGGTATGTGCAAAGAAATGTTAGAATATGGAAGGAAACAAAGGGTGAAGAAAAGAATTTTATTTTTTGATCTGGATAACACCATATTTGATTTTACAAAAGCAGAGAAAATCGCTTTATCAAAGACACTTTCCCAGATGGGGATGGAACCTACGGAAGAAGTCTGCGCCTTATACAGCAAATTAAACATGGAACAGTGGAAGCTTCTGGAGCTGGGAAAGGTAACAAGAAACCAGGTAAAGGTTCGAAGATATGAAAATCTGTTCCGGGAACTCAATATAGATACAATAAACGGAAAGTCAGTGGAGGAACTGGCTGCGCAGGCAGCATCTACATATGAACATTTACTTGGCATCGGACATTACTATATGGAAGGGGCAGAAGACCTGATCCGTGATCTGGCGCCAAGATATGATCTGTATCTGGTTACAAATGGAACAAGGAGCGTCCAGGATGGACGACTTGCCAGTGCAGAAATCAGACCTTTGTTCAAGGGAGTTTTCATATCAGAAGAAATTGGGTATGAAAAACCGGGAAAAGAATATTTCGACAGATGCTTTGCTCAGATGCCGGAATTTAAACTGGAAGAAGCTCTTCTGATCGGAGACAGCCTTACGGCAGATATTCGAGGCGGAGAAAATACAGGAATGGAGACCGTGTGGTTTAACCCATCAGGGGCTGAAAATCATACGGATATTGTACCGACTTATGAAATAAAAAAACTGAAGGAATTATATCAGATCCTGGGAGAATAGAAGAAAAGAACCGAGCCCTAATGAGCGCGGTTCTTTTTTAACATCCAGATTCCCACGATCAAAAGCAGTGGGAAAATCAGTGCACAGAAAATTCCTATTTTCAGATTATCATTAAAATGACTGGAAATCATACCTACCAGAGTCGGCCCTCCGGAACAGCCCATATCGCCGGCAAGGGCAAGGAAAGCGAACATGGCAGTACCGCCCTTACGCAGGGAAGCGGCAGCCTTGGAAAAAGTTCCCGGCCACATAATTCCTACGGAAAGTCCTGTGATACCACAGCCGATCAGACCAATCACAGGATTCGGAACCAAGGAGATGCACAAGTAGGAGAGGATACATAAAATACTGCTTGCAGTCATGAATTTATCCAGGTTGATGTGTTCTCCGTATTTTCCATAAAAGGCACGGGAAAGTCCCATCATAATCGCAAACATCATTGGACCTGCCAGGTCTCCGATCGTCTTGGAAACTCCAAGACCCATTTCTGCAAAAGTAGATGCCCACTGGCTGACAGCCTGTTCACTGGCACCGGAACATACCATCATGATAAATAAGATCCAGAATATTTTCGAAGATAATAACTCTTTTAAGGAAAGCCCCTTTTCCCCTTCTTCCATCAGGGAAGCAATCGGTACTCTGGTAAAGGCAATGGCATTACAGAATGGAACGATAGCCCAGAGGCAGGCAAGGATTTTCCAGTTCTGAATTCCAAAGACAGTAAAGAAAATGGTGGAAATCAGTACTACACCTACATGTCCCCAGCAATAGAAGGAATGAAGCATACTCATGGCCATTTCTTTATTGTCAGTAGGACAGGCTTCCATAACCGGACTTACCAGGACTTCCAGTAATCCGCCGCCTACGGCATAGATCAGAACGGAAAGCAGCAGACCGATAAATGGATCCGGCATACAGTCTGGCAGGATGGTCAGGGACAGGAATCCAAGAACGGCAAAGACATGGGCTATGATCATGGATGCGCGATAACCGATTTTGTCTACAAACGAGACGGCTGCCAGGTCAACAACCAGCTGCAGCAGGAAGTTGAATGTAATCAGCATGGTAATTTTAGAAAGTGGGATGCCATACTGGGTATGGAACATCAGGAACAGGAGGGGAAGAAAATTGTTAACAATGGCCTGTACGATGTAACCCGTAAAGCATGCGATAACCGTATGGTTATAATTTTTGTTCATGGTAAAAATCTCCTTATGTATAGTGCTTATAGTGTATCATATCAGAAAATAGAAATCTTCTCATATTTTTGAAAAAAAATATATTTTTTTGAGGTGTTTCACAGAGTTCCACTTGCGGGAACAGTTATTTTCGAGGTATACTAATATGGTATGATATGAGGGTTTTGACTAAAGCATCAGGGAATATGGAGGATGAATATGATTTTAGAGCAGAAATTGCCCCGTGAAACAGCCAGAGAATATGCGCTTCGCATGATTCGTCACAATATTACCATGTTGGAATTAGAACCAGGCAGTAAGGTAAGTGAAAATGAACTGGCCGGTGAGATGGGGATTTCCAGAACTCCGGTAAGAGAAGCATTGATTGAATTAAGTAAGATTAATATTGTTGAGATTTTCCCGCAGAGGGGAAGTTATATCACCTTGATTGCCCGCAGTCAGGTGGATGAAGCTTTATTTATGCGCATGACACTGGAAAAGGCAGTGATGGAACTGGTGTGTAAACAGGCAACGCAGGAGCAGATTCTGGAGTTAGAGCAGAATGTACAGCTGCAGAAGTTTTATATCGATAACAATCATTCGGCAAAACTGATGGAACTGGATAATGAATTTCACGCAAAATTATTTGAGATTGCTGATAAGGCGCGAACCTATGAACTGATCCAGAGCATGATGATTTTTTTCGACCGCGTAAGAACGCTGCATATGAAGGGAGAAAGTAATCAGTTTGTAGTGGAAGACCATGAAAAGATCATTCAGTATATTAAAGAAAGAGACGTTGTTCAGGGAAAGAAACTGATGGAAGAACATCTGACCAGGTTTGAGATGAACTGGGAACAGATGAAAAAGGCGCATAGTAGTTATTTTCTGGAGGATGAGAAAGCGTGATGACAGAAAAAATATATTATCAGGATGTGTATTGCAAGACTTTTGAGGCAGAAGTTGTTTCCTGCAGACAGGGTAAAAAAGGGTATGAAATTGTGCTTGACCGGACTGCATTTTATCCTGAAGGCGGCGGTCAGCCGGGAGATACAGGAAATCTGTTTGTTGCCGGCACAGAGGAAAAAGTAAGTGTTCTGGATACCCGGGAGAAAGAGGAGGAAATCCGGCACATTACAGAAAAGCCGATAGAGCCTGGATGCAAAGTCCGGGGCGAGATTGACTGGGAAAATCGGTTTGACCTGATGCAGAATCATTCAGGAGAGCATATTGTAAGTGGCCTGATCCATCAGGCATTTGGATATCAGAATGTGGGATTTCATATGGGAAAAGATGTGATCACCATTGATTTTGATGGAGAGATCTCAGAAAAACAGATGGAAGAAATCGAGAAAAAGGCCAATGCAGTGGTCTGGGCGAACCGTCCGGTAGAAATTGTGTCCTATACGGAAGAGGAAGTAAAGACAGTTGAGTACAGAAGTAAAAAAGAACTTCATGGAATGGTGAGAATTGTAACTTTCCCAGAGGCAGATGTCTGCGCCTGCTGCGGCACGCATGTGGAAAGGACGGGCGAGATTGGACTGATCAAACTGATCTCAGTACAGAAATATAAAGAGGGCGTCCGCATGGAGATGCTTTCCGGCAGGAGAGCCTTTGAATATGTTCTGGGAATCTGCAAACAGAACCAGCAGATCTCGGTGGCTTTGTCTGCCAAGCCGACAGAAACGGCGGCAGCGGTAAACCGTACAAAAGAAGCCATGCTTTCTGCCCAGTACAGAGCAGTTGCCATGGAATTAAAGGTATTTGATGCGATTGCAAAAGAAATGACAGGAGCCGGGGATGTGGTATTGTTTGAAGACCAGCTCAGTGCAGACGGTGTCAGAAAACTTGCCGTACAGGTGATGGAGACCTGCGGCGGAAGATGTGTTGTTTTATCCGGAAATGAGGAAGAAGGATATAAGTATGCCATGGGGCAGACCGGAGGCGATTTGCGGGAATTTGTAAAGGCATTTAATAAAACTTTAAATGGAAGAGGCGGCGGAAAACCATTTTTTGCTCAGGGAAGTGTTACAGCAAAAAAAGCAGAGATAAAGAAGTTCTTAAAAGAGAACGGGATTGAGGAAAAAGTATGAAACGCAGCATAAAGGAAACAGGGATTCGGGTACTGATTCTTATGGTGGGACTTACCATTGCTCATTTAGGAGTGACACTGTTTCTGATGTCAGATCTGGGGGCTGATCCATTTAATGTACTCGTCCAGGGAATTTTCCGAACAATGGAAACCTCTTTTGGCTGGAACTTTCTGACACATGGAAATGTACATAGAATAATTTGTTTTCTGATTATTTTAGTATTACTGGTTGTAGATCGCAGTTATGTCAAGATTGGAACAATTCTCTGTATGTTCTGCGGAGGCCCGATCATTGATTTCTTTACCTGGCTTCTGGGTGGACTTTTATCTGTGGAAGCATTGTGGATGAGGACTGCGATGCTGGCAGCAGGTTGTGTGATTTTGGCATATGGAATGACCATTGTCATAAAGTCAGATGCAGGCACAGGCCCTAATGACCTGGTTGCTCTGGTAATCAGTGAAAAAAGCGGCGTCAGATTCTTTATTGTGAGAGTGTTGACAGATGTTGTATTTGCAGGGCTGGGATTTTTGATGGGCGGTATTGTCGGAATCGGCACCATCATCTGCGCATTCCTGGTAGGTCCGGTGGCAGACTTTTTCCTGCCAATCAATGGAAAAATGATAGAAGGGATTCTGGAAAAATTTAGTTTTAGAGCTTGAATCATGCTTTCGTATTGAAAACACTTTTGAAGTTTAGTATATTTAAGATGAGTAATTATATTAATAAAAGGAGAGATTGCAAAAATGGAGTGGAAAAATTTTGATCAGTTGGAATCCGTAAAGAAACTGGCGGAACTGAAAGATCAGGTGAATTTAAAAGAAGCGATGGATGGCGAAAATGGTGCAAAGAGAGTGGAAACCTACTGTGTACCAATGTCCAACGGACTTGTATATAACTTTGCATCCAAGCAGGTAGATGATAAGGTACTGGAAGTATTGCAGGAACTGGCTGACGAACAGCAGTTAACAGAAAAATATGCAGCATTATATAATGGTGAAGTGATCAACACAGGAGAAAAGAGAAGGGTTCTTCATCAGCTGACACGTGGCCAGTTAGGCGATGACGTAATTGCTGATGGTGTAAATAAGAGAGAATTTTATGTAGAACAGCAGACACGTATTGCTGAGTTTGCAAACAAAGTACATGCAGGCGAGATCACAAATGCAGCAGGTGAAAAGTTCACAACTGTCTGTCAGATTGGTATCGGCGGAAGTGACCTTGGTCCTCGTGCAATGTATCTCAGCCTTGAAAACTGGGCAAAAACAAACAACACACTGAAGATGGAAGCAAAATTCATCAGTAACGTAGACCCTGATGACGCAGCAGGTGTTCTTTCTACTATGGATGTTGCTCATACGATCTTTGTTCTGGTTTCCAAATCAGGTACTACTCTGGAAACTCTGACAAACGAATCTTTCGTAAAAGATGCTCTTGCAAAAGCTGGCCTGGATGCATCTAAGCATATGATTGCGGTAACAAGTGAAACGTCTCCATTAGCTAAGAGTGCAGATTATCTGGATGCATTTTTCATGGATGATTATATTGGTGGAAGATATTCTTCCACATCTTCTGTAGGTGGGGTCGTTCTTTCTCTGGCATTTGGCCCAGACGTATTTGCACGTTTCTTAAATGGTGCAGCAGCAGAAGATAAGAATGCAACGAATAAAAATATAATGGAAAATCCGGCTATGCTGGATGCATTGATTGGGGTATATGAAAGAAACATCCTTGGATATAATACCACAGCTGTTCTTCCATATTCCCAGGCTTTAAGCCGTTTCCCTGCACATCTTCAGCAGCTGGATATGGAATCTAATGGTAAGAGCGTAAACCGTTTCGGTGAACCTGTAAATTATCAGACAGGCCCGATCATCTTTGGTGAACCAGGCACAAACGGACAGCATTCCTTCTATCAGCTGCTTCATCAGGGAACAGATATCATCCCCCTGCAGTTTATCGGATTTAAGAACAATCAGATGGGTATGGATGTTGATATTCAGGGAAGTACAAGCCAGCAGAAACTGGATGCAAACGTAGCAGCACAGATCGTTGCATTTGCATGTGGTAAAGAAGATGAAAACAGAAATAAATATTTTGCAGGCGGCAGACCATCCAGCATTATCGTTGGAGAACAGCTTACTCCGGAAGCACTGGGTGCAATCCTTGCTCACTTTGAAAATAAAGTAATGTTCCAGGGATTCACATGGAATGTAAACAGTTTCGACCAGGAGGGTGTACAGCTTGGTAAAGTTCTTGCAAAGAAAGTTCTTGCAAAAGAAACAGAAGGAGCACTGACCGCTTACAGTAAATTATTGGGGATATTTTAACTATTCAGAGCCATGCAAAGATTCATAAATCTGCATGCTCGCATGCGTGATTTTGAATCTTTATATGGTGAGAATCATCAGATGAGCAAAAGGAAAGCTGTGTAACAGCGATTTTGCGAATTTGATGCTGAATAGTTATGGATAAAAAGGAGGAGATAAGAATGTTAATAAAAGAATTATCAACTGGGCTTCAGCATATCGGAATCCCAACCAAAGATATTGAGAAAAGCAGAGCATTTTATGAGAAACTGGGATTTGAAGTAACCTATTCCACCACACTGGAAGAGAAGAACCAGAAAGTAATCTTCCTGAAACTTCATGAACTGATCCTTGAAGTATACGAAGACGACGCCAAAATGGCTGCAGGTGCCATTGACCACATAGCTTTAAATGTCACAGATATTGACAAGGCATACGAAGCAGTGAAGGAAGCAGGCCTGCTGGGAACCTGCGATGGAATCCATTTCCTGCCATTTTTTGAAAACGGTGTGAAATACTTCAGCATTCCGGGACCAAACTGCGAAACAGTGGAATTTAATCAGTATCTCTAAAAATACCAAAGTATGAAACTTATTATTGACAAAATATCATTTATTGTATATAATAACCTTGCTTGCTAGTTCTGGCAAGTATCTGTCGAGTCGACATTATTCACAAAAGAGGAAATAATGTTGCAGTTCAGGTGCCATTGTTCCGCGAGGTGTTTTGTGAAGCAAAACCCGAGGTCTGCAATGAAAAAGCTATCACCGAAGGTGATTTTGCATGGCTTTTTCATTGTTACTGGAACGCATGTGAACAGTAACATATAATTGAATACTTTCGTCCTCCATCTGAACAAGATGGAGGACATCTATATTAATACAGGGAGCAACCAATGAGTATACTTCGGGTAACGTTTATGCTGTCTCTTGGTCTCGCTGCAGTAATATGGGACTTCAGGACGAGAAGAATTCCGAATGCCATTATCGTGGCAGGTATGCTTCTTGGTGTGTCCTGGCAATGGTGTGCAAGGGGGATACCGGGACTGGGAGAATTCCTGGGAGGAACACTGGGAACATTTTTGTTGCTGGCAGTCCTGCATTATTTCCGTATGCTGGGAGCAGGAGATGTGAAATTACTCATGATGACCGGAGGCTTTTTAGGCTTTCGCACCAATCTGATTTGTATCTTTTTTTCTTTTCTGATAGCAGCTGCTTTTTCTATGGCAGTGCTATTCAAACACCGCATTCTAAAGCGGCGTCTGCAGTACTTGATTCAGTACATTTTTAAACGAACTAAAACAAGAACATGGGAACCCTATATCAAAAATGGTCAGAAAGAAGAGGAACAGGCGTATCTGCATTTTTCACTGTCTGTTTTTCTGGGGCTCCTGTGTGTAATAGGAGGATGGATTTGAAAAAACAAAATTTTGCAATATGTGATTTAGAGGCAGAATATGCCTGCAGACTGATGGATTATATCAGGGAGAGACAGAAAATACCTTTTGAGATGCTGGCGTTTTCGGAGATTCGAAGTCTCGAATTATTTACCAGAGAGAATACGATTGAGATTCTTTTGATCTCGTCAAAAGCGATGTGCGAAGAGATTTTATCTATGAATATTCATAGAATCATGATTCTTTCAGAAGGAGAGATATCGGGGCGTTATGCAGACTATCCTGCGGTATATAAATACCAGTCTTCAGAGAGTCTGGTGGCAGAGGTGATGAATTTTTATGCTTCACAGGAAATGGATGTGATGCCGATGTTTTTAAAGAGAAAGGCAAAAATCCTGGGAGTGTATTCCCCTATCGGCAGATGTGGAAAGACAAGTTTTGCTTTGACTCTTGGTGAATGTCTGGCAAAAGATCAGAACGTGTTATATCTGAATCTGGAGAATTTTTCCGGATTTGAAAAACTGACAGAAAGAAACGACCCGGCAGATCTGACCGACATGATGTATTTTATCCGCCAGAACCGGGGAAATACGGTTTTCAAATTAAATGCCATTGCGCAGCAGCTGGGAAGTATGTCATACATCCCACCGGCATTTTCCGCTGCGGATCTTCAGGAAATTGGGGAAGAAGAGTGGATTAGAATGTTAGATGAGGTTACATCATCCGGTGGATACGAGACGGTAATCCTTGATATGGGAGGAACTCTGGAAGAGAGGCTTCCGCTTCTGTCCGCGTGCAGTAAGATTTATACTCCTATACTGCGCGGTGTTGTGGAAAATGCAAAGCTGGAACATTACAAAAAACTTCTGAAGGAACTGGACAGAGAAGATATTTTAGATAAGTCTTCTTTTCTGTTACTGCCTTATGTGGAACATACAGGTACCGGAGAGTACTTCACAGAACAGCTGTTTCGGAGTGAGATGGGGACGTATGTGAATGTACTGATGCAGAAAGAGGAATTTCTATGAGCAGAGAATATTCCGAGTTCAGGGAGTTGTATCGGAAGCTGATGGATAAGCTGGATACTTCCAGGGAATGGAAGGACGAGGAAATCTATGAGGAAATCGACAGCCTGCTGATGGAAAAAAACAGTGGACATTATTATAGCCTGAAACGACGCGCCCAGCTTAGACAGGAACTTTTTAATGCAGTCCGGAAGCTGGATATCCTGCAGGAACTGATTGAAAATGAGGAAATTACAGAGATCATGGTAAATGGTCTGGATGGAATCTTTATTGAGCAGGCAGGAAGGGTGACAAAGTGGAAGAAGTGTTTTTATTCCAGGGAAAAGATTGAAGACCTGGTACAGAATATTGCGGCCAAAAGCAACCGGATCGTCAATGCTACTGTGCCAATCGTGGATGCTCGTCTGGAAAACGGTGCCAGGGTAAATATTGTTTTGCCGCCGGTGGCACTCAATGGACCAATCATTACCATACGGCAGTTCCCGGCACGTCCCATTGAAATGGAACAGCTCATTGCCTGGGGTGCAGTTTCCAGAGAAGCTGTGGAATTTTTAAGAAAACTGGTGGTTGCCGGATATAACATTTTCATCAGTGGTGGAACCGGAGCCGGGAAGACGACATTTTTAAATGCTCTGTCTGACTTTATCCCCAAGGATGAAAGAATCATCACCATTGAGGATAATGCAGAGCTTCAGATTCAGGGCGTGGCGAACCTCGTTCGGTTGGAAGCAAGGAAGGGAAACACCCAGGGAGAGCATGAGATTACCATCAGAGATTTGATTAAGACCAGTTTGAGAATGCGTCCGGACAGGATCATAGTGGGCGAGGTGCGAGAGGCGGAAACACTGGATATGCTGCAGGCGAT
>JBJEMC010000060.1:0-3126 GCA_051879475.1 Muricoprocola sp.
CACGTTTCTTCTTTACTTGATCTTTCTGATCCGAGATACCGGATACTTCCGGAATCTGTTCCTGAGAATGAAGCTTTCCCTGGTACCGGCTGTCCTTTTTTTCTATGATTCTTTCACTGCTTGCTTTTGAAAAAGTTCTTGCAGGTCTTTCTTCAGATGCAATATCCGAAGACATTCTTAATTCCTGCACATACCTTCTCATGCGTCGGTTATCAGTTCTTCCGGAACTGTCCGATAGCCTTTTGCCGGGAGCCGCATTTTTCTCATCCCGCTCCTTACTGTCAAGTTCAGGTTCATCCCGGCTTTTCTGGCTGATTTTCTTCACAGAACCATCCTGGAGTGTTTCTTCCGTCAGACCTTCTCTTGTCATTTTAGAAAAAATCTTGTCTTTCGCTGTATATTCCTTTCCTGCCAAATATTCACCTTCTTTCGTTTTCTATTTTCTTTCCAATCACAACCATCCGCCCGTTTTTATGCGAATACTCACAGGTAGAAAGAGTGATCAGTTTATCTTCATACTGGGCTGTATAACCTGTGTCGTAATATGACCGTTTTTTACATTCTTTGACAAATTCCAGATAATCCTCAGCATTTTCTGCCTTGGTAAAAGAGTAGTATTCAAAATCATGCCCGGTATACACCGGAATAGCAAAGGCTGCTATGATCTGATACTGTTCCTTCCCATGAAGTGTGCTGTACTGGATGATCGGATGTTCCTGATAGAATTCTTCTGACTTATAACGATCCAGAGCTGCAAACACTTTTCCTGAACTCATATGATGACCATAGATAATCAGGTTGTCTGCATCTTCCGGATCACAAAGTTCTGAGAGAAATGGTGTCCCGCTCACATCGTATTCTTTCTCAAAATTTCTTCGGAGATAGAAGTTCTTTTCCTCCGGATGATACATGACCGGATAATCGATTGCTGTCCCTTCAATCTTTATCCATCCAATGCAGTCCGGATTCTTTTCATGTAAAGCCAGAAGGCCAGAATCAACAATAGCAGAAGGATTACTGTCTCCCTCAGCATCATCTTTTTTATCATTGGTTTCCTGTTCTTCATGGATTTGTCGAATAGAGTCGAATCCTGTTTCGCTTTTTCGATCTTCCAGATACATTCCCATCAGAAAATAGAGGCTGATGGAGAGAAGGATAATGGAAACTACAAACAGAATCCTCGATATCCATTTTCTCATTTTCTTTCTGCCTCCAGTTTCTTTCGTTCCTCGACTTCCTCCGGTTTTGTTGTCATCAAGGAATACAGTTTCAGACTCTTATCGAACTTATCCTTGAATGGAATGATGATATTTCCATAGAAAAGGAGACCTTCGCCTTCTCCGGAATTCGTTACATAGGATAACTGGTACGGAGAAATATTCAGCTGCTTTGCCAGAATCTGTCTGTCGCCTGCAGCCTGATTCAGCATCAGGATGAAATCACTGTTTTCAAAGATATTTTCAATCTCCCGGCTGGCCAGAAGATCTTTGATGTTCTGCGTGATTCCTGTTGGAATTCCACCCCATTTACGAAATCTCTTCCAGATTTCCACAGAATAAGCTGCGGTCTGTTCCTCTTTCAGAAGAAGATGGAATTCATCGATATAGTATCTGGTAGATTTCTGTGAGCCCCGGTTAATGGTAACACGGTTCCATACCTGATCCTGAACAATGAGCATTCCCAGTTTTTTCAACTGTTTACCCAGCTCCTTGATGTCGAAGCAGACAATCCGATTATTCAGTTCCACATTTGTCTGATGGTTAAACACTTTCAGAGAACCATTAACGTAGATTTCCAGTGCTGTTGCAATACGCTGGGCCTGGGGCTCTTTCTGCTTTCTCAGGCAGTCATACAGATCTCCCAGTACCGGCATATTTTCCGGTTTCGGATCTGCAAAATATTTCTGATATACAAGGGGCAGACACCGGTCGATCACTGACTTTTCCTCTGCCTCAATACCATTTCTGGTTCCCATGATCAGCTCACACAACGACAGGACAAAATCTGACTTCACCCCCAGCGGATTATCATCATCGGAATAATCCATATTGATATCCATGGGATTAATATAATCCTTGCTGGTCGGAGAAATGTGGATAACCTGACCGCCGAGGGCATGGACCAGTGGATAATATTCTCCCTCCGGATCTCCGATGATAATATCGTCATTTGTCACGAAAAATGCATTGGTGATTTCTCTCTTAGCCGCAAAAGATTTTCCGGATCCAGGTGTACCGAGAATCAGCCCATTCGGGTTTTTCAGCTTCTTTCGATCTACCATAATCATATTGTTGCTGAGGGCATTCAGTCCGTAATAAAGGGATTCTCCGCCCATGAACAATTCCTGTGTTGTGAAAGGAACAAAAATAGCAGTGCTGGTAGTCGTCAGTGCCCTTTTGATCGGCACATGATTGACACCAAGCGGAACACTGCTCATCAGCCCTTCCTCCTGTTGATAATCCAGACGCCTTAACACACAGTTATATTTCTGAGCGATACCGGCAGTCTGGAATACTGCATTTTCCAGATCCTGTTTACTTTTTGCTGTATTCAAAAAGAGCGCAGTTACCAGGAACATACGCTCATTTCGTGACTGCAGATCTTCCAGAAGTCTCTTTGCCTCGCCGCCATACGTATTCAGGTCTGACGGGATGATGTCCATATCATATCCGGAACGAACTGCCTTTTTCTGTTCTTCAATTTTCATACGGTTGATATCTGTCACCTTGCTTTTTACAAGCTTGATGGCTTTCATCTGATCTACCGACTGCACATGAAGGTTTACGATCAGATCCTTATCCATATCCAGAAACTCTGCCAGCATTTTATCCGTAAGCTCCGGAGCCAGAATCTGCAGATAGGAGACTGCGCCAATCGTTATCCCCATCTGGAATGTCTTCCCTTCTTTAAATACAAAGCTGGTCGGTGCCACATAATCCTTTGTGCTGAGACCGGTCCGGATCATGGAACCATAATCAAACTGGAAATCGGCACTGGCATCCGGATTAAATGTTTCATACATAATCTGAAGCCGCTCCACACCATTCAGGGGATATGCCGGTACACCAAGCACCTTGAAATTATTCAGGATATCCGACTCGATACGTTCCAGCTTCGGTTTCGCCA
>JBJEMC010000061.1:0-3116 GCA_051879475.1 Muricoprocola sp.
CTACGGCAAAGGTATTATACAGCCTTATGCTTGACCGGCTGAGATATGCAGCACAAAACAAATGGATTGACCAGAAAGGGAGACCGTATGTGATCTATCCCAAAAGTGAAATGATCAGGGATCTGAATAGCACCAGGTACCGGGTGGATTATGCTGTTTCGGAACTGGAAAGTATGGGAAACATGGTTCGGGTTGTTAAAGACAATGGCAGACCGAACCGTTTCTATATAAATGATATTTCAAAGATGAATGAGGAGGAAAAGACTATGATGACAATCAATGATTTAATGACAATGGTAGGCCCGGAGGAGGCAGAAGAAATCATGGACAAGATGGTGACAGCTGCCAGGGAAATTGTGGATGACCTTATGAAAAAAGGCTACATCGAGATTATAAGGGAAGGCTGTCCGGAGGGAGGGCCTCTGGAGGATGGTGTACCGCCAATTGATCTGGGAGAGGACGAGTTTAATCCGGAAGATTTAAGTCCGATGGAATTCAGATGCTACTGTGATGAGAACGGTAACCTGGATGATGAGGCAATCGAAGATGATGCCAGTGAATTTGGTATGGATCTGGCTTTCGGTGTCATTGAATTACTGGAAAGTGATCCGGATAGAATTGAGGCAATCCGCCAGTATTTCAACCATGTTTACAAGATGGAATCCATGAAGAGATTTATGGCTGTCGTAGAGACAACGGCTGTGATCTGCGGAAATTCCCCGGAATGGATCGAAGATATGCACGCCTGCAACAAAGGTGCCAGACGAATCTATCTGAAGGAACTGGTGAGTGTGTTCAACATGTACCTGAATATGTTCAAGAACAAAGAGATGGAATAATGAGGATGAAAAAATGGATTATGAATACTTCCGGGTAGAAGAATCCGAGCAGTTTTCATTTTTCCGTATTCCCAAGGCACTGTTTACAGAAAAGGAATTTGAAGGTCTGTCCACGGATGCAAAGCTTCTGTATGGTATCCTGCTGGACAGGATCAACCTTTCAAAGAAAAATGGCTGGGTGGATGCTGACGGTTATGTGTATATCATCTACACGGTAGCTGAACTTCAGGAAGTGCTGCACATGTCACACACAACGGTCACAAAGCTTCTCAGGGAGCTTGACAGTGTACATGGCATCGGTCTGATCGAACGGTACCGACAGGGCTGCAACCGTCCATCGGTGATATATGTGAAGAACTTCGTAAAACGCATCCGGGCAAAACCGGCAGTTTATTATCCTTCTGGAACGCAAGAAATTTGCTGTCCGGAACGCAAGAATCTGGCAGTCCGGAATGCAAAAAACTTGCTGTCCGGAACGCAAAAAAATGGAAGTCCGGAGTGCAAGAATTTTGCCACAAGTAATACTGATATAAATAAGACTGATAAGAATGATACTGACAGGAGTAAGAGCCGCTCTTCGGAAAAGGAAAGCACCTGTCTGTACGGACGGTTTGGAAATGTCCGGCTTTCCGTGGAAGAAAACCGGGAGCTGCGGAAACTGTATCCGTATGACTTCCAGAGGATGATTGACCAGCTTTCTGCTTATATGAAATCCACTGGAAAAACCTATCAGGATCATTTCGCAACGATTCTTCTCTGGGCAGGAAGGGAAGAACTGAAAACCGGTTCTGGAAGATATGACTTTGAGGAAGGAGAGAGTCTATGACAGATAGCAGGAATGTGGCTGATTTTCTTGGGGAAGACGGATGTCTCCGGTGTGGTGTATGCGGAAAACGAAAACAGCTGAGGATCAATTTTATGGGAAGGGATCATGTAGTGGGCTGCCTTTGCGACTGCGAGGTTCAGGCAAGGAAAGATAAAGAAGAGCAGCTCCGCAGGGAGGAAGCCCAGAGGGAACTTTACCAGAGAAAATCTGTGGGACTTAGAGACCGGAGGTTCTGGGAATGGCGATTTGAAAATGATAATGGGTCAAATGATAAGATGCTCATTGCCAGGCAGTATGCAAAAAACTGGGAGAAGATGAAAAAAGAAAATGTAGGGCTTCTCCTGATGGGTCCGGTGGGGACTGGGAAGAGTTTTTTTGCCGGGTGTATTGCCAATGCCCTTCTGGAACAGGGGGAGCGGGTGATGATGACGAACTTCTCACGTATCCTGAATGAAATGACAAACTATCAGGCAGATAAAAACCAGATTGTGCAGAATCTGGTGGATTACCCGCTTCTGATTATTGATGATCTGGGGATAGAACGTAATTCAGAGTTTGCCCTGGAGCAGATCTATAACGTGATTGACAGCAGGTACTGTAAAATGAAGCCTCTCATCATCACAACAAATCTCGGGTTGAATGATATGAAAGATGAATCGCTGGATGTAGCCCATAAGCGGATTTACAGCAGAATATTGGAGATGTGTGTGCCTGTCTATTGTGGCGGGGCAGACAAAAGAAGGGAAGAAGGAACGGAAAAGCTCGGTCGGATGCAGAGTCTGATCAGTGGCTGATCGGTTCTTTTTTGATGAAAGGGGTGATACCAATGGTCTTAGGTTGGGACAGCACGTAATACGCTGAAAGGAGGGAAATTCATGCAGGAAGAAGTAACACAGAAAACGGTGACTTTTTGTGTGCGTACCACAAAAATGACGGCAGATGTGCTGAAAAAAGTGATTGCCGCATACCTGCGGCATCAGAAACAGAAAAGTGCTGAGAAGAAAGCACAGAAAAATCAGCCGAAACAGGGGAAAATCACGGTGAAAGAGCTGGCAAAGCAGAATGCCGGGATGACGAATATTGAGATCACACCCAAGAACATCAAGTCTTTTGAACGGTATGCCAGAAAATACGGGATCAATTATGCCTTGAAAAAGGATAAGACCAAAGATCCGCCGGTTTATATGGTGTTCTTTAAGGGACGTGACCAGGATGCGATCACCGCAGCTTTCCGTGAATTTACCCAGAAAGAGATCCAGAAGGCGAACCGCCCTTCCATCCACAAACGTCTGGCAGCATACAGGAGTATCGTTGCAGGGAAGACGAAGGGCAAAGCCAGGAATAAGCATCAGGAGGTATCCCGGTGAGAAAACTCACAATAGGGGGTCTGACCAACAAGCTGAAAGCAAAAGCCAGAGTTACGCTGTCCGCTTTGGATATGAAAAAGCTTA
>JBJEMC010000062.1:0-16326 GCA_051879475.1 Muricoprocola sp.
CATCCGATTCATGCGTAATATCATAAATCGTATTTGTCATGGCTCCTGAGCCTAAAGTGGTTGCCAAACCGGCAACAGTAGGAGCGTGTCAAACGCGCGCACAGTTATCGGTATTGTTCGTGCCAAACGCTGTTCTTACCATTTTCTGAAGCATATAAATATCTTCATTGGTAGAACGTGAGCAGGCAAAACCGGCCAGTGCGTCACCTCCGTATTGATTTTTGATCTCACTGAATTTTGATGCTACCAGATCCAAAGCTTCATCCCAGGAAGCCTCTTCAAATTCTCCGGTTTCATGATTCTTAATTAATGGCTGACGGATTCTTGTCTTATGATCAACAAAGTCAAAAGATCCACTTCTGCCCTTAACACACAGTAGTCCATGATTGGATGGTCCATCTGCACCTTCCACATCTACAATCTTGCCGTCTTTTACAATTAAGTCTAACTGACAGCCTGTTGCACAATGCGGACAGGTTGTACGAACTCTTTTCTGTGCCTGATATGGACGATACTTATAGGAACGTTTCATAACCAGTGCACCGGTCGGACAGGCCTGTACACAGTTTCCGCAGGATTCACAGGTTCCTTCGTCCCAGAGTCCTTCTCCGTTACCGATTATAGACTGGAATCCACGTTCCATAGTATCAATCGCTCCACGTCCTACCAGCTGTGTACAGGTATTTACACATCTGTGACAGAGAATACAAAGACTGGGATCATAACGGAAAAATTTATTGCTGTCGTCAATTTCTCCACCGCTCTTTGCACCTTCATAAGTAGTATGTGCCACACCATATTCATAAGCGTAATCCTGAAGTTTACATTTACCGTTTGCTTCACAGGAGAAACAGTGAACATTATGATCGGATAAGAGAAGATCCAGTGTCATTCTTCTGGATTCTATTACCTTTTCAGACATCGTGAACACTTCGTCCCCTTCTGATACCTGAAGCGTACAGGCAGTATCAATTTTTGTTCTGCCGTTATTTCTTACTTCTACCACACACATACGACAGGAACCATCAGGAAGAAGATCCTCTATATAACATAAGGTAGGGATCTTGATTCCTGCTTTTTCTGCCGCATGGAGTATGGTCGTACCTTTTTCGACTTCGACGGTAATTCCGTCAATTGTTAATCGAACCATACGAGCCTCCTTGATTTTAATCTTTTATTTAATGTAAATAGCTCCAAATGAACAGTTCTCCATACAGGTACCGCACTTGATACATTTACTTTCATCAATGGTATGCGGTGCTTTCTTTTCTCCTGTAATGGCGCTGACCGGACAGTTTCTTGCACACTTGGTACATCCCTTACATTTATCCGGATCAATCGTATATACTTTCATAGCCTCGCAGACATGAGCACGGCATTTTCCTTCCAGAATATGCTCTTCATATTCATTTCGGAAATTCTGGATCGTACTGATAACCGGAAGCGGTGCACTCTTACCAAGACCGCAAAGAGAACGGGACTGAATAAATTTCGCTGTCTCTTCCAGTTTTTCCAGGTCTTTCATCTCACCTTTGCCTTCTGTGATCTTCTGCAAAAGTTCCAGCATACGCTTGGTACCGATACGACACGGGCTGCACTTTCCGCAAGATTCTCTCTGGGTGAATCCCATGAAGAACTTCGCTACGTCTACCATACAGGTATTCTCATCCATAACTACCAGTCCACCGGAACCGATGATCGCATTAAACTTCTTAACAGAGTCGAAATCCAATGGTTCATCCAGATGCTTTTCTACCAGACATCCGCCGGATGGTCCACCGATCTGTACGGCCTTAAATGCTGCACCTTTCTTGATACCACCGCCGATATCATAAATGATATGACGCAGTGTAGTTCCCATTGGTACTTCGATCAGACCTGTATTTTCGATTGCTCCTGTCAAAGAGAAGGTCTTTGTTCCGGAACTTCCCTCTGTACCGATGGAACGATACCAGTCTGCTCCGTCCAGGATGATTCTTGCTACGTTGGCATAAGTTTCTACGTTATTCAGAACAGTTGGTTTTTCCCACAGACCTTTTTCTACCGTACGAGGTGGTTTTACACGAGGCATACCACGTTTTCCTTCAATAGATGCTGTCAGGGCTGATCCTTCCCCACAGACGAAGGCACCCGCACCGCGGTTGATATGTAAATGGAAATCCACGCCGGATCCCAGGATATTATCTCCCAGTAATCCGTATTCTTCCGCCTGGGAAATAGCCAGCTTCAGTCTTGCCACCGACAGCGGATATTCTGCACGGACATAAATATATCCATCTTTTGCTCCCACTGCATAAGCAGCAATGATCATACCTTCAATCAATTTATATGGGTCACCTTCCATAACGGAACCATCCATAAATGCTCCCGGGTCACCCTCATCACCGTTACAAACGACATATTTTACATCAGAATCGATGCGTGCAACCTGGCTCCATTTTTTTCCCATAGGGAAACCGGCGCCGCCTCGTCCGCGGATACCTGATTTTGTAATCTCTTCTACTACCTCTTCCGGTGTCATCTCGAAAAAGGCTTTCACTACTGCCTGGAATCCACCTGCTGCAATGTATTCATCAATGGATTCTGCATCAATATTTCCGCAGTGTTCCAGCACAATTCTCGTCTGCTGGTTGAGGAAAGGAATGTCTTCCGGATGCTCACATGGTTTTTCCTCATGCTTATAGAACAGTCTCTCAATGGCTTCACCCTTTAAAACTGTCTTTTCTACGATTTCCTTACAGTCCTCGATCTGTACATGTACATACTGAAGATGCTGCGGCTCAATACGTACCAGAGGTCCCAGTTCGCACAGTCCCTGACATCCGGTCTTTACGATACCGATATGTGGAACATCTTTCTGCATCACTACTTCCACACCATCCAGGTCTGCACAGAGTCTTACCATCTCATCATAAATTTTCTGAGAACCGGAAGCCACACATCCGGTACCGGAACAGACAAGAATCCGGCAGGTATAGGAATTGATTTTTTCCTGAGCTTCTGTCTGCTTTTTTAACAGATCTTCTTTGCTAACGATACTCATGCCTTATTCTCCTCTCTGAGTTCTCTGATTAATTTTACTGCCTTATCCGGTGTCATCTTCGGATGCACATCTTCATTTACCATCATGGTAGGAGCAAGTCCACATGCGCCCAGACAGGATACTGTCTCTACGGTAAAAAGCATATCATCTGTCGTGCATTTTTTGCCTTCCAGCCCCAGTTCTTTCATGATTGCTTCTTTGACAGGCTGTGATTTTCTGACATGGCACGCCGTTCCGTCACATACCTTGATCACATATTTTCCTTTTGCATCAAAGGAAAAGTTCTCGTAAAAGGTTGCCACGCTGTATGCGCGGGCTCTTGTAACTCCAATCTCATCAGCCACATAATTGAGCAGTTCTCCCGGCAGGTAGCGATATTCTGCCTGAATGTCCTGCATAATTGGAATCAGTGAGGCTGATTTTTTGCCATACAGCGCGATAATCTCATCCGCCTTTTTATAGTATGACTGGTCTAACATTCGTTTTCCTCCTTCTTAAAAGTTCATATACCGCATTTATTTCATTATACATGTTTTCCTTTCGCCGAGCAAGAAAATTTGTCATATTTCACCAAATCTTCCAACTTACGTTTCGGTACTACGTAATCTCTGTTTTCATTCAGATAATACTTTACATCTCCCTCTTTCATATCCTCAATATAGCTTTTATGAGAAGGATATCCAAATGCCACCACAGAATGTAATTTCTGATGTTCTGTCAGTCCAAACATTTCTGATAACTTCGGCTTATTGCAGGCTCCGATGATGCAGCTTCCCACACCATGATTCCAGGCTGCCAGTGTCATATTGCCGATTGCCAGTCCGGCATCCGTATCGCAAAAGCTGCTCATTTCTACGTTTTCCACTACGCCAATAAACAGGACAGGTTCTTCTCCTTCTTTTGGTTGTCCCTGTTCTGCGGGAAGATATCCTGCCCATCTGGTATAACCAAATACTTCTTTTACCTGCTCCGGCTCTTTTACTACTACATAGCTGATAGGCTGCTTATTGGCTGCACTGGAAGCATATCTGGCTGCCAGTAAAATCTCCTGCAGTATTTCTTCTGAAACCGGTTTCTGCTCAAAACGGCGGTAAGTCCTTCTTGTTTTTAATAATTCCATTAATTCCATGTATCTGTCTCTCCCATTACTTGAATCATCCGGCTTTAGTCGTTAAACAATATCTGTGAAAAATAACGGATCAGGCCATCATCCGTCCAGCAAACCATTCCTGCTGCTTCCGCCATCTTCTGAGCATCCACACAGTAAGCCGACATACAGGAATTATGTTTATATGGTCCGGCACACATGATCAAAAGGTCTGTCTTCCCTTCTGCCTTCATTATTTCTACTAACTGCTCTGTCAGCCTGTTATGCTCAAGCTTTGCCTTCTTATAATCCATTTCCCCTGTCTGCATGGTTTGAAGTACCAGACTTTTTTTATACTTCATTGCTTTGTCGTGCATCTCTTCTATGGTTCCGCACTTTGGTGGACAGGATGGGTTGATGTCATAACACCCGCACCTGTTTTCTTCACAGAACCGGCGGTATTCCGGCACAAATACCAGGTCTTCTGTATGAATCACTGCCGCATCTGAAAATCCAAGTTTTTTTGCTTCTTCTGTAAAATCCATTTCTTTTTCCCTTCACACTTTATTCAACTTTATGTTCTATTTTCTTCCTTACACATTCTTTTTCCCTGTTAACATCTTCCTTCAATATCCGGTACAATGCTGCTGTAATAGGAACACCAATCAGCATTCCCGATATTCCCATAATACCACCGCCTATCGTTACAGCTGCCAGAACCCACATTCCCGGAAGTCCCAGAGAGGAACCTACCACGCGGGGATAGATCAGATTTCCTTCCAGCTGCTGCAGTATAGCAATGAAAATAAGGAAACCAATGGCTTTCAGAGGTGACACCATAAGGATCATAAAAGCTCCCACAGTGGTGCCTATGTAAGCACCTGCCACCGGAATCAGTGCGGTAAATCCCATCAAGGCTCCAACCATAGTAGCATACGGCAGATGCAAAAGCAGCATACCAAAGGTACAGAGAAGTCCAAGAATCACCGCTTCCGTACACTGTCCTACAATGTAGCGGTGAAAGCTGTCATTCAGCACACAAAGCACATATAATATTTTCTGAATTAACTTTTCCGGCAGATAATGATGCATCACCTTCATACTCTGACGTTTGAGCCGGTCTTTTCCCATCAGCAGATAAATGGAAAAGATCACCCCCATAAAAGTAGTCACGGCACCGGAAAAAACAGATGTGAAGGTTTTTAACAAAACGTCCATCACACTTCCAATTCCTGACGTAAACATCTTCACCAGCTGACCTATTTTGGACTGCCAGTCTATGGCTGCCAGTTCTTCTGTAAGATTATCCGACAGCACATTAGATTCCTCTGCAAATTTGATCAGGTTTTTGATAAATCCAGGTAATTCTGAAAAAATCAATTGAATACAGGAAAACAGCTCCGGAAGTACCAGACCAATCACCAGTACCGCAATTGTCAGCAAGGTCACAGCAGCTCCCACCATACACACCGGCCTACGGCTCCGTATCAGCCTGGGATTATTTGTATTCGGAAAATAAAATTTTTCATAAAAACTCATCAGAATATTCAGCACATAAGCAATCACACACCCCAGCAAAAGAGGCAGTGCAGCTCCCACCATAGTCATAAAAGCACCTGCCAGCCCCGGCCAGTAAAGAATCGCCAGATAAAGAATAAAAATACTGACTCCTACTCTCCAACAACTCTTCCAGTCAATTTTTATCATTTTGTTTCCTCCTATATTCCATATTTTACTTTCTTCAAAACAGTCTACATTATAATTCTTTTTTTCTTACAAGACATCGTTTTTTATAAAAAGAAATCCCATAGCACAGGATATGGTCATAATTATCTTCAAATTCTGCTGCATACATCCGTTCATCAATCTGATTAAGTGCTCTTTCGCAGGCATCAGCCATTCCATCCAGTGTCCTGGAATACTTTGCTTCAAAAACAGCAACCCGTCCATTAGCTGAATCATAAACCACCAGATCACTTCGTCCCTCCCCATGCTCTTTGTTCGATTCCGTTACATATCCGGCTCCTGTAAAAATGCCGGCAAGAAAAGCATGATAGAAATCTTCTCTGTAATCATGATAGCTGATGGTCTTACGCAGAAGTGCGTTCATTTTTTCTGTAATAACAGAACTGTCTCCATTCCAAACTGCATGAAACAATTCTTTCCGATTCCAAGTCTTTGTACTGTCATGAAACCATTTCAAAACCGTCGTTTCATAAATTTCCTTAATTTCAGAATTCGGAATCCTCAGGGCAGATACATTCTCCGGCAATCCTTTTACATCAGCTTTGGTAAGATAACCTGTCAGATAAAGAATACTCCAGAGATTATCCTCTGAAGAATGCAGATAATCATAGGACAAATCTTCCTCCACAGGCTGTAAAATATCCCCCCCGGCCATCAGCGTTTCCAATTTCATCGAAATACTGCTTCCGGCATAGTCAATAAAGGATCGAATAATGGCATTGTCACTTGTATTCTTCCAGTATCCTGCCGGTCTGGCAGATGGATCCTGCTGCAAATCACGCAAATAGTTCATAACATCCCAGGGACAGTAAACATGAATATTTCCAAAAAGATAACCGTCATACCATTCTCTTAGACTCTCTGAATGTTCTTTGACATCTGCATCCTGAAGAAGCTGATCTACATCCTTTTGTGTAAATCCAAAATACTCATTCAGCCTGGAAGACGTAATTGTATCTGATACAAAATTATTTGTTCCGGTAAAAATACTCTCTTTTGCTATTTTCAGGCATCCTGTTACTACGGCAAAGCAAAGAGATGTGTTATCTTTTAATGCAGTACTTAAAATCGTTTTTATCACTTCCAGCATTTCTGCATAATATCCTTTGCTGCTTGCTTTTGCAATCGGAACATCATATTCGTCTAACAGAAGAATGACTGGCTTTCCATAATGTGCCTGCATCATCTTCATAAGTACAAAAAGTGCACCCTGGATATCGGTGAGCGATGCAGACTGATTCCTTAAACGTCTAAATATTTCCTTCTGTACCGTAGTTACTTTATCACTTTCTTCCAGATAGGCATGTTCCTCGCAAAGCTGGGAAATCGTAAATTTTAAAAGTCCGAATGCATTTTCAAATGTAGTTCCATCTACGTCTTTGAAAGACAGAAATAGAGTTGGCCATTGGTTCATCCATTTATTGCAAAGTTTTGTATCCTCTGCTATTTCTAATCCATTGAACAAACATCGATTATCTTTGCGGATATCAAAAAAACTGGCCAGCATACTCATTCCCAGAGTTTTGCCGAAACGCCGGGGACGGGTAATCAATGTGACTTCTGTGGATTCCGCTTTGAGAAGCTCTGAAATCAGAGCACTTTTATCAACATAATAGTAATTATTTCTGCGTATTTTTTCAAAGTCAGATATCCCTACAGGAATGTTTATTTTTCTCATGCCGCTTCCCCTTTCCACATACATTCACAGAAAAATGAACGATTTGATATCTGTATGATACCATGGGAAAAATTTATTTACAAGTAAATGAAGCAGCCGTCTGGCTGCTTCTTACTGTCCTATACATAGATTTTCTTAATATAAAAATTACTTGAATACGGTTCTGCAACCACTCCTGAGGTTGTGACCGGATAGATTTTATAGTAGTATTTTTTCCCGTAAGAATATGTCTTTCCATTGAATTTGGATGTAACATATTTTTTGCCGGGATACATTGTAGCTACTCTCTTATATCCGGATTTTTCATTTGTGGACATATAGCATCTGTAATACTTTATGCCTTCAATCTTCGGGACCTTAAATACTACCTTTTTGGACTGACTGCTCTGCAGAGATACGGAATATTTTCCTGTACAAAATGCTTTTTTCGAAGCCCATCCAGATGTAGCAACGTAGTTTCCGACTGCCTGATCATATCTGATATTACGACATGAATAATAATATAACTTGTTTTTCTTCAAACCCGTGATTTTCAGAGGTGTATAATTTGTTAATTTGTTAGCTACCAATTTAGAATCTTTGTCGCAAACCTGAACCTGCACAGCAGAATCATTTTCAATAGTAAAGTAAGCATATGTCCCTGAACTTCCGACCTGAAGAACCGAAATCTTGCCGCCAAAGGCATCCAGTGCCTGTGCACTGACTCCCATCACCCCAAGTATCCACAGTGCCATGATCGCGGTCACTAAAAATAATCTCTTCTTTTTCATTGAGACATCCCCCTTTCTTGTGTCACGTTTCTTATAAATTTAAGTATACCGTACCCTTAGGGAACTTTCAACCAATTTAAGGAAGAATTCATTTTTATTTGTTAAAATTTTACTATAAACTGGCTCTCCACCAGTTCCCAGTTTGCCCGAAAATATCTCATGAGATTCCAGTAACCCATCCCCTCCAGATTAAATTCCCGGATCAGATCGAATTTCCTGCTGTAGCTTCGTACATCTTCAAACCACACTTCATGCCGGATGCCCTGCTCTGTCACATAGTTAAAATAGGGAGATTGTGCCGTTTCGTCAAATTTTATCTCTGCCCCGTATTCTATGGCAATTCGAACTGCTTCTACATTTCCAATGGTTGTGGCGGCTGTGATTCCCTGTTCAAAGGGCAATGGCCAGTCATACCCGTAATTTGCCATGCCAAGCCGTATTTTCCACGGCTCTATCTCTGTAACGGCATATTCCACCACCTGGCGCACTTTATCCAGCGGTGCCACTGCCATATTCGATCCATATTTGTATCCCCATTCATAGGTCATCAAAAGAACGGAATCCACAACTTCTCCCAGAGCCCTGTAATCTTTTCCTTCATATAGCAGCCCTTTTTGCTCTGCTGAGGTTTTGGGAGCAAGATCTACCGATATCCGATACCCGTTTTCCCGCATTCTTCCTGCAGTGTATTCTACAAATGCAGTAAATGCATCCCGGTCTTCTGCCAGAATATATTCAAAGTCTATATCCAGCCCCTGATATCCTTTTTCTCCCATCACATACAGTAACTGATCCACCAGTCGTTCTTTTGACGCCGGACTGTTTACCATACTATGAATCAACTGATTGTTGAATAATCCATCTGGTCCCAGGGGTGTGAGGGTCAGTACAGGTACTGTCTGCGTTGAAAGTGCAGCACTTACCATCCAGTCATCCTCTAATTGCGGTGCAAGCAAATCGCCCTCACCTGTGAATCCATAAGAAAAAACCGTCAATTCTGTCAGATATGGTAAGGTCTGCTGTAATACCCACGGACTGATAAATGTATAGGCAAATCCATTGCACCATTTTACCTGCCGTTCCTCTTCTATCCCCTGCATAATCAAAAGAGCCTGCCCAACAGCAAGCTCATAAGGATAGACTAATTGATTTGTATAAATGATACTTTCCACAGATACCCCATATTCCCGGGCGATCTGATCCACATTATCCCCTGGTTTTACAACATAAATCTCAGCCATCATTTACCAGCTTTTCTGCATGTTTCTATCATTGTATGCCAGGTGTATGTGGAAAATGCCTGGTATTACTTCACAGATTGATTTCTATAAACTCCGGGTGTCATTCCCATTTCTTCACGGAATTGTTTTACAAAATAGCTTTCATCAGAAAAACCGCATACTTCTCCAATCTGGCTGATATTTCGGGAACTGTTTTTCAGCTGCTCACATGCTTTTGAAATACGGTAGTGCTTCAGATACTGACCGGGTGAAGTTCTGATGATTTCCCGAAAACATCGTAGACATTCACTTTCTGATATCATCGCACTTCTGGCTATGTCAATGACTCGAAGAGGCTTTTCATAATTGTTATGGATATAATTCAGCATGAGTTTCATACGTTCATTATTGCGAACCTCCCGGGCAGAAGGAGCTGCATTTCGAATCGCTTGTTTCTGGCAGAGAAACAGTATCAGATCTGACAGTTTATTTCTTACTTTAAATTCATATCCATCTCTTCCCTCATAGCATATTTCCCAGATGCTCCTGATATCTCTGGCAAACTCTGACTCACCATCATGAAAAAGATAAAATAAAAATGACGGATTATGAATAAACGGCTCCAGATATTTCTGCCAGAAGATGCTTTCATTTCCGCTGCTGAGCAGCCTTGGATGGAAAACAATGGAGCAGATATCACTATGATGAAGATCCGTATCCCAGCCACCATGTAATGCCTCAGAGTTGATAAACAGCCCCTCCCCCTTGTGCATAACCAGCTTCGTATCATTGATGGCATAAATTCCTTCCCCTTCTATCTGATAAATGATCTCCAGTTCCTCATGCCAATGCCAGTCAACCGGGAGTATTTCAAGATGATCGTGGTAAATGGCGAGAGGGAAAAGGGAATCCCCATGATCCACCAGTTCCTTTCCAGATGTATCTATTTCCACAGCTCCACAATCAGAAATAATCATAACGCCCCTCCTTATTTTTGACGGGATTCTTATATAAAATCGCCGTAATTATTATATGTATCATACCAAAAAGATGGTATTATCATATCAATGAATCGAATGAAAATCAAGAGGGAGGAACCAGACTATGACAACGTTATTACTTGTCGTGATCTATTTTATTTTTATCAGCCTCGGGCTTCCGGATGCGATGCTTGGTTCAGCCTGGCCAATGATGTATCCGCAGTTTGGAGTGCCCGTATCTTATGCAGGTGGAATTTCCATGATCATTGCTTTAGGAACTGTAGTGTCCGCACTTCAAAGTGACCGATTGACGAAAAAATTGGGTCCAGGTGTCGTAACGGCATGCAGTGTAGGTATCACCTGTATTGCATTGTTCGGCTTCTCGACCTGCAGCTCTTACTGGATGTTATGTTTGTGGGCTATCCCCTATGGACTCGGAGCTGGATCTGTGGATGCTTCTATTAACAATTATGTCGCCATTCATTACGAAAGCTGGCATATGAGCTGGTTACATTGTATGTGGGGACTGGGCGCAACCTTAGGACCACTGATCATGGGATGGGTTCTGGCAGGCGGCCGTACCTGGAACAGCGGATACCGCACGGTCAGTGTGATTCAGGTCGTGCTCACAGCAATTATTGTCTTTTCTCTTCCATTATGGAAAAACAGAGGTAATCAGACTGTTACAGAGGATACGAAAGAAAGCACAAAGGCACTTTCCATCAAAGAAGTTCTTTCTATTCCCGGAGCCAAGGAATTACTGACTATGTTTTTCTGCTATTGTGCTCTTGAGCAGACAGCTATGCTCTGGGGAAGCAGCTATCTGGTTCTGGCAAAAGGGGTTGCACCAGAACGTGCTGTAAACTTCGCAAGTATGTTTTGTATTGGAATCACGATTGGACGTGGTGTATGTGGATTTATTACCATGAAACTGGATGATACAAAGATGATCCGACTGGGACAGGCAATCATTGGTGTGGCAATTGCACTTCTTCTGTTCTCAGGGAACTCAGAATTGTTATCTGTTATTGGACTGATCATGGTTGGAGTGGGATGTGCACCGATTTATCCATGTACAATTCACTCCACACCGGCTCATTTTGGAGCAGATAAATCCCAGGCAATTATCGGTATGCAGATGGCATTTGCTTATGTAGGAATCCTGACCATGCCTGCATTGTTCGGTGTGATCGCAAATACTATTACCGCTGCCATCTTCCCGGTGTATCTGTTACTGATCTTAGTTCTTATGATCGTAATGCATGAACGTATGTTGAAGATTATCTAATTTATAGTTTTTTCTTTCTAAAAGAGGGGGTGCTTTATGCGCACCCTCTTTCATCAGACAGACTGCCGATGGTTATTTGCAATGGACATCCATCTGAGGATATGGAATTGAGATTTTTGCTTTTTCCAGTTCTTCCTGTAAGATCTGAAGTGTTCTTCGCCGCATATCTGCTTTCTTTTCCGGGGCGCAAAAAATACGAATCTTATAAATAATCGCAGAATCTGCAAACTCCTGAATTCCCTTATAAACACAATCTTTGATTTCCTCTTCCTCTTTGATCAAAGAACAGCATTCTGTCAACACTGCATTGATTTTCTTCCAGTCTTCTTCATAAGAAAGGGGCAGATCGATGTCTAACCAATCAGACGCCTTCGCCAATTCTGAAATATTCCGATTACAAATCGACAGGATAGAACCATCAGAAAGAAGCTGCAGCTTTGTGGTCTTCAGATTAAATGAAATTACAATTCCCTCTTCATTTCCGTATTTTACCACATCTCCGATTTCAAAAAAGTGATCCATCAGCATATGAATTCCCATGATCATATCTTTCAGAAAATCCTGAAGTGCAAAACCTACAATCGCACTGACTAATCCAAGACCAGCGATAAAAGAGGAAACATTCACTCCATTTATCTGCAGAACAATCAGTGCTGTACTTAAAATGATGATATATTTCACAATATCCATAAAGATCTTGGTATAGGTATAGTACCTTTTTATGTTCCCTTCCGGATTTGCCCTTTGCAAATACACCACTTGTGTCTTATGCAGGAAATGCCAGAGAATCCTTGCCGCTATGATCACAACAATACTGGATATGATTTCTACGGAAAAACACTTTTCCCACAATTTATTTAAGATTTGTATTCCTTGCTGCTGCATACTCACCTCTATAACCTTTTTCATGTATCAAGTATCATCAAAAATATAATAAAAGCATAACCTCTACTGAGATTATGCCCCATTATACAAGAATCAAGATAAGTCCTATCTGAATCTCTCGTATATACATTTGGATGGGCGGCGTATCCATCATATCAGGTTCCCGAAGGAGTGCAGGGTGCCTTTCCTGCTCGTCAAATGTATATGGCTAAAGCATACCATTGGTTATCAGTCTAGTCAAGACCATCTCTGAATTAATATAGCAAACCTTTGGTTTATACCTTCCACTTTTCTATTTTACAACTATGGACTTTATCAGCCTTATCATAATTAATTCCTACCAGTAATAAATTTCCCTGATATTCTTTCAATGATGTTACATACTGTTTTTCTTTTATCTGCTGAATTGCACCTTGCACAGTTTTATCCCATTTCAATTCTACAATCATTGCCGGTTTATCTGCATACATTTTTCTTGGTATAAAACATATATCTGCATAACCTTTACCTGTTGGCAATTCACGAACCAGCATATAGTATTCTCTTGCAAAATAGAATGCCAGACTAATTGTACAACTCAATGAATTTTCATCATTATATTGAAGAATCGAGATTTCCTGATGTGCCTGCTCAATTCCTGATGCAACTGCATTTTCATCCATATTCCACACTGCTTGCAATAATTTTCTGGAAGCATTCACCGATTGTATTACCTCATGCCAGTCCATCGTACTGATTGCATTTATATATTCCTGAGACACTTCTCTGTTCGGAATAGATACCGTTTCCTTTTCACTGTTATAAGTCAGATATCCTAAATGAACCAGCAATGTCAATACATCATCTCTTGATGAAAAGGTTGTCATATCATTACTGAACGTTCCGGTATTAATCCGCACATTTCCGCCTGCCAACATTTGTACAATGGCATCTTTTAATCCATCCATATTCATCTGAATATATATCTTCAAAGCTTCGTATGTCTCAGTCTGATTCCAGTATGGTCCATATTTATGACGCAACATAGATTCCACTACCGACTTTGGACTATACATGGCAAAATATTGATCCCCATTTTGATCATGTTTTATCAAACCATATCCATTATACCATGCTTTCGCCTCTTCAAAATCCATAACGTATTTCGTGCATAAACTTTCTACTTCCGTTTCTGTAAAACCGAAAAACTCCGCTAAATCTCCTGGATCTGTCATCGAGTATTCTGTAAACATATTCAATGCAGAGTGTGTTCCATATTTTTTTACCGGAAGTATGCCTGTCATATATGCCAGTGCAACATATGCTTTATCCTTTAACCACATACGCAGGAAATCCAGATACTGCTTCTGTGCTTCCTGATCTTCCTTATACTCTCTAAACAGGCAATCCCATTCATCTATCAAAATGATGAAAGGATGTCTGGTATGTGCATATACATCCTGCATCACGAATATTAAGTTATCGTCACGGACATATTCTGGATATTTATCTCTAAACTCCTGGATCAATCTTGCCTGCAGCAACTTTAACATCTCTTTCACACTAGATGTTGCACTTAAAAAATCCTGCATATTTATTTTAATCACATCATACCGATTCAAGTGCTCTTTAAAAGAAGGTGCTTTACTGATTGCCAGATTTTCAAATAAATCTGCTGAATTTTCCCCTTGATCGTAATAAGCAGCAAGCATATTTGCAGCCATAGATTTACCAAATCGTCTTGGTCTGCTGATACACATAAATTTCTGCTGTGTCCGAAGTACTGCATTCGTTTTTTCAATTAATCCTGTTTTATCAATATAAATCTTAGAATTTAAACTTTCCTGAAATTCAACAGTTCCTGGATTCAGATAACATCCCATATTACGCCAACACCCCCTACCAGAAAACTCCGTCCCCAACGGTTAGTTGCAAAGTCCTAAAATCGCATCTGCAAAGATTTTCGCACTTAAATAGAATACGTCTAATTCGAAGAATTCGTCATCTCCATGCATATGGTTGTCTACGCCTTCGATTTCGCATCCAAAGGCTACGCCACGTTTTAAATCATGTACATAGGTTCCGCCGCCCATGGCGATTGGTTTTTCTCTTTTTCCTGTATAGCGTTCGTAGCTGTCTAAAAGTTTCTGAACCAGTTCGGATTCTTCTGGAACGTGATGAGGCAGGATCATATTGCCTTCTTCCATTTCAAATCCATGGGACTTAAATCCAGCTGCCAAGACTTTGGTTACGGTTTCATCATTTCCGCAGATTGGAATACGGCTGTCAAACTCTCCTTTCCAGGTTTCTCCGTCAAAGTTCAGGATTCCCAGGTTTAATGTCAGTTCTCCTGAAATGTCGTCTTTCATGGAAATTCCTGCTGCTTCGCCATGCACGTCGCCATAAGGCATCAGGGAAAGGATTCCTTTCATGGCTTCCAGGTTCTCTGTATCTGCAAGAGGAAGTTTCGTTAAAAGAGTTAATAAAGCACAGATTCCATTCTTTCCACCTTCCGGAAGTGAAGCATGGGCTGCTACGCCTTTTGCTGCAATCTTTATCTTTCCATTTTCTTCTGCCGCTGTAAATGCAACGCCGCTTTGATCTTCCTGGATTGCCTGATTTACGGCTGCCATATCTACATTCTGCACTTCTGCCCATGCTTTTGCCGGAACAACATTTACTTTATCCCCTCCATGGAAAGCAGTAACTGCTGCCAGACCTTCACAAGGCGCTACTTTTTTTGTAAATACTTTTGCCAGTCTTCCCTTTTCAATATTTACTAATGGGAATGAAGCATCTGGGGAAAAGGTTGCCGGTGCTTCTTCTTCTTTTGCATAGTAATACTCCAAATCGCTGGAGCCACATTCTTCGTCTGAGCCAAGAATCAGACGTACATTCTTCTTCAGGTCAATTCCCAGTTCTTTGATGGCTCTTAATGCGTACAATGCTGCAACTGCCGGTCCTTTGTCATCGATGACGCCACGACCGTAAATTCTATCCCCTACCACCTTTGGCTCAAAGGGCTGTGTTACTGTCCAGTCATCCGTTACCGGAACGACGTCCAGATGTGCCAGGATGTCCAGACCTTTTTCTTTCTCATTAAAATCTCCTGTTACTACATAATTATCGTAATTCGTAGTAGACAAACCATATTTTTTCATCATTTCTTCTGCTGCCGCAACAACGCGGGCAGGTCCTTCCCCAAAAGGCATTCCTTCTTTTGCCTCGCTCTTCTGGCTGTCGATGCGAACCAGGGTCTTCAGATCCTCAATCATCTCTTCTTTGTGTTCATCAATAAATGCATCAATCTGATCTCTATACATGTAAAATTCCTCCTATGGGATCTCGTTACTGTTCACGTGCGTTCCAGTAACGATGAAAAAGCCATGCATAATCACCTTCGGTGATGGCTTTTTCATTGCAGACCTCGGGTTTTGCTTCACAAAACACCTCGCGGAACAATGGCACCTGAACTGTGATTTTTTATAGTATAGCATCTTTTTTCATTCTTCACAACGTACAAAACACACTTCGTTACTGTTCACATACGTTCCAGTAACTCCTCCTTTCTACTTGGATGACTGTTCTTCAAATCATCTCAATTACGGTCATTCTTTTCATTTACCAGGTTGACTGTAATTCGCAATATC
>JBJEMC010000063.1:0-16176 GCA_051879475.1 Muricoprocola sp.
GAATCATGAAAGAACATGCTTTTTTTCTGGAAGCAGGTTTTGTATGTGCGGATACACAGTGGATAAAGAAAGCAGATATGTTCCGTCATCAGTTTGAGGAGCTGCTTTGGGATACCGTGCGCATAAGCAACGGAAGAATTTCCCGAAGAGTGTTAGTCTCCGGCGAACTGGTGACGGAATTTACGATTCCGGCAGAAAGACGTACCGAGCAGCTAAGTGGAGTAAAATTCGACGAAAAGCTTACCAGACAAGAACAGAATCTGTGCTTTGCCCGTCAGATGAGAATGGACAGAGAGCTTTTAAGAACCGTTCATGGACTGAACCGCAGGGCGATAAAATTACTGGAGGAATTGATCTGTTTTAAAGAAAGTATTCTTGAGGCAGTAAATAAATGCAGGCTGTTTACCTTTAATTATCCACTCCTGATCGCCCATATTCTCAGAGAGGCAAAGCTTTACCGTTCTATGGTGGAAAATTTGATGAATGGCAGGGAATCCTTCAGCACAAAGCCGGAAGAAATGCAAAGCTTCTGGAATCAGATCATGATGGAGCATGCTCTGTTTATCAGAGGACTGCTTGATCCGTCAGAAGACACCCTGATTCATACGGCAGATAAATTTGCAGAAGAATACAAGGAGTTACTGGAACAGGCCAGAAAACAGGACTGCAGGGTATTGGGAATGACGGAAGAAGCTCTGGAAGAGACCAGGCGATTTGGCAAATTTAAGGCAGCAGGGGCAGAAGGAATATTAAAATGTGAGATTTCCTCCGTAATCATTCCATTGCTTGCAGACCATGTGCTGCGAGAAGCAAACCACTATATCCGACTTCTGGAAACATAAGCCATTGGGACGGAGTTTCCGGTTTTTTTAGTGCCCCGTGTGGCCTTTTTGAGATTGCAGTATTGAAATGACGATAAAGCTGTGATAGATTATTTGTTATAGTTCAGGTGTCACTGTTCCGTGAGATGTTTTGCATGGCAAAACCCGAGGTCTGCAAGGAAAAAGCCATCACCGAAGGTGATTTTGTATGGCTTTTTCATAGTTACTGGAACGCACGTGAACAGTAACGATTATTTCCAGAACGAAACACAGAAAAGAGGTTGGAAGATATGGAATTAGCAACATTACAGTCAGCAATGATCGCAGCAATGAAGGCAAAAGATAAAGCAAGAAAGGAAGCCATCTCCGCACTGGTATCTGCAGTGAAAAAGGCAGGAATTGATGCAGGCTGCAGAGAGGATATCCCGACATCTATGGTAGATCAGGTGATCTTAAAAGAACTGAAAACAGTAAAAGAACAGATTGATACCTGCCCGGAGGCAAGAGCAGACCTGAAAGCAGAATATCAGTTCCGCTATGATGTAATGCAGGAATTTGCCCCACAGCAGATGTCAGCAGAAGAAGTAAAAGCTGTACTGCAGGACAAATTTGCAGACGTACTGGCAACAAAGAATAAAGGAATGATCATGAAAGCTGTCATGGCAGAACTCAAAGGAAAAGCTGATGGTAAAATTATCAATCAGGTAGTAGCAGAACTTTGCAAATAAGATAGAATAATATGTGCCGCCGGATGTGAAACCGGCGGTATTTTTGTTTGCGAGCAATGAGGAAAAGTAGTTACTGTACTGGAACGCACGTGAACAATAACCTGTACCGAAATGCACGTGAACAGTAACGAAAAGGATAGTTGACGAGACCATTTCCAGGTGTTACAATCAATAATCACTTTAATTATTTTATAGGAGGAAGGGAGAGCAAGACATGAATGAAATAAAGAAACCGAAAAAGCCTATGATTTTTTATTACGTTATCGTATTAATCGGTTTGCTGCTTTTTAATGCGCTGATGATGCCCTGGCTGATGGAAAGAAAAATCAGTGACGTAGATTATAATGTATTTCTGTCCATGACAGAGGAGAAAAATATTGGCAAGGTTCAGCTGGATGACCAGGAAAATACCATTACCTTTACGGACAAAGATATGAAGCAGGTTTATCGGACAGCCATGGTAGATGATCCGGAACTGACACAGAGACTTTATGATGCCGGAGCCTCTTTCTCAGGAACCATGGTGGAGGAGGTTTCCCCTATTTTGAGCATTTTCCTGACATGGATTCTTCCTCTGCTTATTTTTATAGGAATCGAACAGTTCCTGTCCAAGAAAATAATGGACAAGGCCGGAGGCAAAAATTCCATGATGTTTGGAATGGGAAAGAGCAATGCCAAGGTCTATGTAAAATCCGCCAAAGGAATCAAATTTGATGATGTGGCTGGAGAAGATGAGGCAAAAGAAAATCTGGCGGAGATCGTGGAATACCTTCACGATCCAAAAAGGTATAAAGAAATTGGTGCCTCCATGCCAAAGGGCATCTTATTAGTAGGCCCTCCGGGAACCGGAAAAACCATGCTTGCAAAGGCTGTAGCCGGGGAAGCGGATGTCCCGTTCTTCTCCATGTCAGGCTCAGAATTTGTGGAGATGTTTGTCGGTATGGGAGCTTCCAAGGTAAGAGACCTCTTTAAACAGGCAAAAGAAAAGTCTCCCTGTATTGTATTTATTGATGAAATCGATGCCATAGGAAAGAAAAGAGACGGACAGCTGGGCGGAAATGATGAACGGGAACAGACTCTGAATCAGCTTCTGACAGAGATGGACGGATTTGAGGAAAATAATGGTGTCATCATTCTGGCTGCGACAAACCGTCCGGAATCTCTGGATCCTGCACTGTTAAGACCGGGAAGATTTGACCGTCGTGTACCGGTAGAGCTTCCGGACCTGAAAGGCCGAGAAGAAATCCTGAAGGTTCATGCCAAGAAAGTTAAAATAGCAGATGATGTGGATTATGGCAAAATCGCCAGAATGGCATCCGGAGCATCGGGAGCAGAACTGGCAAATATCGTAAATGAAGCGGCGCTGAGGGCAGTACGTGACCATCGTTCTTACGTGACCGAGCTTGATATGGAAGAAAGTATTGAAGTGGTTATCGCCGGATACCAGAAGAAAAATGCAATCCTGACAGACAAAGAAAAACTGATTGTTTCTTATCATGAAATCGGACATGCTCTCGTTGCAGCAAAGCAGACCAATTCTGCACCGGTACAGAAAATCACCATCGTTCCAAGAACTTCAGGAGCACTGGGATATACCATGCAGGTAGATGAAGGAAATCATTATCTCATGACGAAAGAAGAAATGGAAAATAAGATTGCTACATTTACCGGAGGCCGTGCGGCAGAAGAAATCGTGTTCAGTTCAGTGACCACAGGTGCTTCCAATGATATTGAGCAGGCTACAAAACTTGCCAGAGCCATGATCACCAGATATGGAATGTGTAAAGATTTTGATATGGTAGCGATGGAAGTCCAGACAAATCAATATCTGGGAGGAGATTCCTCTCTTACCTGTTCTGCGGAAACTCAGAAAATCATTGATGAAAAAGTAGTAGATCTTGTAAGGAAACAGCATGAAAAAGCAGCTCAGATTCTATTGGAGAATCGAGAAAAGCTGGATGAATTGTCACAATACCTGTATCAGCGGGAAACAATTACCGGGGAAGAATTTATGAATATTTTAAATTCCTGATATGACAACAGAATCTCTCATGGCGAAAAGTCATGGGAGATTTTAGATTTATTTCATTCTTTTTATATTGACTGGTATATATCCTGATGCTACAATCTAACTGGGTTAGAGTTGTTGGAGGGGTTTTGAAAATGGCAAACAGAGAAGCAGTAGAAAAGATTCTGGCGAAAATGGAGAAATCAAATCCGGGTGATTTATTTAAAAGTGTAAATGATTTACAGATGGGAATCGGTGCAGTTCTTCAGATTCTGCAGAAATCCCAGGGTGAGGTCACAGCAGGTCAGATCAGTGAAGAAATGGGTGTAAGTACAGCAAGGGTAGCCGTTTTGTTAAAGAAGATGGTGGCCAAAGGGCTGATTACGAAAGAAAAAGGCGTTATGGACGCCCGTGTAACCATTGTAAGGCTTACACAGTCAGGAGAAAAAATAGCTTCTAAAATGCGTATGGAAATGTGGAATCAGGTGGAAAATATGATAGATCGCATTGGTGAAGAAAGAGTTTTAGAGTTTATAGAAATTGCCAATGAAATAAGGGGTATTGTAAAAGTCCCGGATTTTCATTTCTAAAAATCGTTACTGGAACGTACGTGAACAGTAACGAAGCTTAAGAAAAGGGGTGGACAGATACGTTTGGATATATTATTTGTAATAAAGAAGGATTAGAAAAAGAAGAAATAAAACGGTATCAGAGTGTGTATTGTGGTGTCTGCAAAAGCATTGAAAACAGGTTCGGGCAGGCAGCAAGAATGAGTATCAATTATGAGATGACATTTCTGGCACTGTTCTTAAGTGCGCTGTATGATACGCAGGAACAGACCATACAGTTTCACTGTCCGGTACATCCATTGCAGAAAAGGGAAGCTGTCCAGAGCAAGTTTACAGAATATGCGGCAGATATGACCATTGTACTTGCCTATTATAAGTGTCTGGATGACTGGGAGGATGACAAGAAGAAAGCCAGCAAAAAATATGCAGAGATTCTCAAAAAAAACTATGAAGAAGTAGAGAAGCGATATCCGAGGCAGTGCAGGAATATTGCAGAATGTATCAGAGAACTGGGTAGAATCGAGAAATCAGTGGACAGCATACCGGATGATGCAATCAACTGTTCCGGCAGGATGTTAACAGAGATTTTTGTATATGAAGAAGACTTCTGGAGCAACAGTCTCAGGCTTTTTGGATATGAACTGGGCCGGTTTATTTATCTGATGGATGCGGTAATGGATTATAAGCAGGATATCAAGAAAAATCGTTATAATCCGATTGAAAAATTAGGAAGACAGCCGGAGGAAATGGAATCCCTGATGTCAGGCATGATTGGCAATGCCTGCAAAGAATTTGAAAAGCTTCCCATTGTGGATGACGGGCATCTTCTGCGCAATATCCTGTATGGAGGGGTATGGCAGAAATATTACATAAAGTACCGGAGGAAGGAGAAACAAAATGGTTGAGGATCCATATAAAGTTCTTGGGGTATCTGAAAATGCGAGTAAAGAGGAGATAAAAAAAGCCTATCGAAAAAAGGCAAAAGAATATCATCCTGACCTCCATCCTGATGATCCGGTAGCAGCGCAGAAAATGAATGAGGTAAATGAAGCATATGATATGCTGAATAATCCGGAAAAATATAAAAAACAAAATACCGGGCGAAGTACAGCAGGAAATAATCCGTATGGTAATCCATACGGCGGGGCATACGGAAATTCGTATGGCAATGGACAGTATTATGGAGACAATCAGCGTGGACAGGGCTCTTATGGAACAGGTGGTTATGGAAGTTATGATGACTGGTTTGGCTTTGGACGTTCTGAAAGAGAAGCATTCCATGCACGGAGTCAGGCCGGGGACTCAGAACTGATTCGTCAGGCTGTAGACCTGATCAATTCAAAGGCGTATTCATATGCGCTTCAGTCATTAAATTATGTTGTAAGCAGCCAGAGAAATGCCAGATGGTATTATCTCAGTGCCCTGGCAAATTATGGACAGGGAAATGAAATGCTGGCACTAAGCCAGATTCAGAAAGCAGTCCAGATGGAACCTGAAAATGCAGAGTATCGGTCAGTTCTGCAGAAAATGCAGAGGTCTTCCGGTTCTTATGATCAGGCAGGACAGGAATTTCAAAGATATGCAGAAGGCATGGGTACATTTTGTGGCAGTTTATTTATGCTACAGTTTTGTCTTATGTTCTGCAGATGTTGCTAACTGGTAAAAAATCAATCAGTAGAGGAGATATTAAAAATGGGTAAAGTAATAGGAATCGACCTGGGAACGACAAACAGTTGTGTGGCAGTGGTAGAAAATGGGCAGCCGGTAATTATTCCAAATAGTGCAGGAGGAAGAACAACTCCCAGTGTAGTGGCATTTACAAAAACAGGAGAACGTCTCACTGGTGAAACAGCAAAGCGACAGGCGGCAACGAATCCTGACCGTACCATAAGCTCTGTAAAGCGGCATATGGGAACCGATTGGAATATGAAAATTGATGGGAAAGAATATAAACCCCAGACAATCAGTGCAATGATCCTGATGCAATTAAAGAAAGATGCAGAGGATTTCATTGGTGAGCCGGTGACAGAAGCGGTTATTACTGTTCCGGCATATTTTAACGATATTCAGAGACAGGCTACCAAAGATGCAGGACGGATTGCAGGGCTGGAAGTAAAGCGAATCATCAATGAACCTACCAGTGCGGCGCTCTCTTATGGACTGGATCATGGAGAAGCACAGAAAGTCATGGTATATGACCTGGGCGGGGGAACTTTTGATGTATCCATCATTGAAATCGGGGATGGAGTAATTGAGGTACTTGCCACAGCCGGAGATAATCATCTTGGCGGAGATGATTTTGATGAACGCATTGCCAGATGGCTGGCAGATGAATTTAAACGAATCAATCGGGTAGATGTTACAAAAGATTTTGTTGCCATGCAGAGAATACGGGAAGCCGCAGAGCAGGCAAAGAAGGAATTGTCTACTGCTGATACAACGAATATCAATCTGCCTTATCTGACCCAGGCAAAAGGGGAGCCGTTGCATCTGGATCTCTCTCTTAGCAGGGCAAAGTTTCAGGAACTGACAAGAGATCTGGTAGAACGGACAGCCATTCCGGTACAACAGGCATTAAGTGATGCAGGTCTGTCTCCTTCTGAACTGGGACGTATTCTGCTGGTGGGAGGCTCTACAAGAATCCCGGCAGTACAGGAGAAGGTTCGGATGCTTACGGGAAAAGAACCTTCCAGAAATATCAATCCGGATGAATGTGTGGCAATAGGAGCTGCTGTGCTGGGAAGTACCTTACAGGGAAATACTTTGGTAGCTGCCGGAACGGGTCAGGATCTTCTCCTCCTGGATGTAATACCTATGAGCCTTTCTATTGAAACTGTAGGTGGTGTGGCAACGCAGATTGTAGAACGAAATACCACGCTTCCAATCCGTTATTCCCGTGTCTTTTCTACCGCGGCGCCTTATCAGAGGGATGTGGAAATCCATGTTTTACAGGGCGAGCGTCCTATGGCAAAAGACAATAAGACTATTGGAAAATTCAGGCTCAAAGGAATCCGGCGTGCACCGGCAGGTGTTCCTCAGATTGAAGTAACCTTTGATATTGATACAAATGGTATTCTGAAGGTATCTGCAAAAGATCTGGATACCGGCAAGGAACAGTCCATTACGATCACAGCGGATGACAGAATGTCAGACATGGAAATCGAGCAGGCTATGCGGGATGCACAGCAATACGCCGGATTGGATTCTTTAAGAAAAGAAGCACTGGAATTATCAGGAGAGGCACAGATGCTTTTGAATCGCTCAGAGCGAGCTTTGAAAGCCGGGGGAAAGCAGATTGATAAGCCAGTGAAAAAACAAGTGAAAGCAGATATCAATAACCTGTCGAAACTGCTCACGAAACTGAAGGTTGACCGGGTAACACAGGAAGAACTGGAACATATCCGCAGTGCGAAAGAAGAACTGGAACATTCCAGTGCAGGAATCATGTATTTTGCAGAAGGCTGATGGGAGGAAATGATATGATGGATAAGTTAAGAAAAAAATTGTCTGATGCCATGCAGGGAAGAAATGGCATGGATGATCTGAGCAGAGTGCTCTTTATGATTTCATTTATTGTGTATATTATTTCCATTCTTTTTCGAAACAGCTTTTTGCAGCTGCTGTCCATGGTAGGGCTTATTTATACCATGTACCGGGCGCTTTCCAGGGATTTACGAAGCCGTCAGGAAGAAAATCAAAAATACCTGCAGTTTTTAAATCTTCAGAAAATGCGATTTGAAATGAGGAAGGAATATCGGATTTTTAAATGTAAGGGATGCGGCAGAAATATCAGAGTTCCTAAGGGGAAGGGAAAGGTAGAAATTACCTGTCCGTTATGTGGAAGAAAAGAGATACACAGAACCTGATTTTTGACTGAATCGGGGAAAGGAAGAGGGATATGTGGGCAGTATTTGCATTATTATCAGCAGTGTTTGCTGCACTGACTTCCATTCTAGCCAAGATTGGTATCGATGGAGTAAATTCTAATCTTGCAACGGCCATCAGAACGGTAGTAGTTGTTGTCATGGCATGGGGAATGGTATTTTTAACACATACACAAAATGGAATATCCGAAATCAGCAGAAGGAGCTGGATCTTTTTGATCCTGTCCGGTCTGGCTACCGGAGCCTCCTGGTTATGTTATTACAGAGCACTGCAGCTGGGCCCGGCATCCAAAGTAGTGCCAATTGATAAGTTAAGCGTTGTGATTACTTTGGTTTTGGCATTTGTGTTCTTACATGAAGAATTTACAGCAAAGTCCCTGATAGGATGCATCCTGATCGGAGCCGGAACACTGGTTATGGTTTTGTAAGAAGTCAATGAAAAGATAGCAATTGATATTATCAACCAAACAAAAGAAAAGTATTATGATATGTTTGTTCAGCTGTCAAAAACAATAGAACAAAACTGGCTCTAGATGAATTTATGAAAGAAGATTTCTAACTATTCCTGAATGGAATGATTACATGAAAACTGGCTATTTGGCAGATAAGAGAGTCTGTGCTATGATAAGAACATGAAAGAGAATTATAGCCTTGGATTCTCGAGAAGCATTCTTAGACCTCCGCTAATTAAGGATGCAATACCAATAAATACAACATCAAAAAACACCTGCATGGGTGTTTTTTTGATGTCTGGATATTATACCGTCCTATGACAATGATTCGTTTGTCATAGAGGTATGTTTTATATATAAAATTTTTTTCTGTGCGTGTAGGATAGCTTCCGTCATTTTAAGCATACTAACAAAGAAGTCAATGCGATTTCTTTAACATAAAATCTTAAAAAGAAGGGAGTTGTCGTTATGGCAGAACAGGAACATTTATCCATTGCTTCCGTCCCGTTTCAGAGTTGGGGAGAACTTTATGAGCAGGCACAGGCACTGAGCATCGGTACTATTTTTCGGGAACTGGACAAGCCGTTTTTTGCATCGGAAGAGGAGTTTGGAAATATACCTGGAAGCTGCCCTTCCCAGAGACCGGGAGATCCGGAAGAATATCGGGAAAATGCGAAGGAGCAGTCAACCGGGCAGCAGAGAAACGAGTGTATGATGCTGCAGATTATGGAAATCAGCTTTATGATGGATGATATCCGATTGTATCTGGATACTCATCCGGAAGATAAAGATGGCTTACAACTATTGAAACAGGTGATACAGAGAAGAAAACAGCTTATGAAGGATTTTGCAGAAAAACATTTTCCTTTGACCATGGATTGTATGGCGGATCTTTATGAGAAAAATCCGGAATCAGACTGCTATTGCTGGCAGAAGGGAAAGGTGCCCTGGGAAGGAGTGTGTGTATAAATGTGGATTTATGAAAAAAGACTGCAATATCCGGTTAAAATCACAAAGACCTGTCCGAAAACGGCCAGACTGATCATAAGCCAGTATGGCGGGCCTGATGGAGAATTGTCTGCTTCCATGCGTTATCTGGCGCAGCGCTATACTATGCCGGTGAAATCCGTGGGTGGACTTTTGACGGATATAGGCACGGAAGAATTGGCGCATATGGAGATTATCTGTGCCATGGTATATCAGCTGACCAGAAATCTTACTGTTGAAGAAGCGCAGGCCGAAGGCTTTGACGCATATTATATCGACCATACGGCAGGTCTGTGGCCTCAGGCAGCAGCAGGGTTGCCCTTTAATGCCATTGAATTTCAGTCCAAGGGAGATGCCATCACAGACCTGACGGAAGATCTGGCGGCGGAACAGAAGGCACGCACAGTGTATGAGAACCTTCTTCGGATGATTAAAGATCCGGAAGTACGCGAACCTTTAAAATTTCTCAGAACGAGAGAAATCGTGCATTTTCAGCGCTTCGGAGAAGCATTGGAAAAAACAAAAGAAACCCTGGATTCGAAAAACTATTATTATTTCAATCCGGAATTTGATAAGAAGAAATAAACAAGTGGGAAGCACAGTCTTCCCACATTTTGTGGTTGTAGGTAATTAGCTATTTTGATAAAATCAGTTTATCGAATATTGTTGTGAAACGGAAATCTGATTTAGTGATAAAAAACAGGAGGATACAGGTATGAAGGAGATAAATTACAAACAGATAGAAGAACTGGTGCGGGAAGCTGGAAAGATGATGTTAAAGGCAGATTTTACAGGAGAGATCGTACATGAAAAACAGGGAGATGCCAACTTTTGTACAGATTATGATGTGGCAATCCAGAATTTTCTGATACAGCATCTTGCGGAAATCCTTCCGGGAGCTTCTTTTTATGGGGAAGAGGATACGCAGGGAAATAAAGAGCAGGAAAATCTGGGAGATTATGTGTTTTACATTGATCCCATTGACGGCACCACGAATTTTATGTTCGGGTATAAACACAGCTGTGTATCTGTAGGATTGGCTTTTCAGGGGAAGATTATAGCCGGATTTGTCTATAATCCTTTCAAGGATGAGATGTACACGGGCATTCTGGGACAGGGAAGTACTTTGAATGGAAGAAGATTGAAATTACAGGACAAGGGACTAAGTGAAGGGATTGCGGGATTTGACTGTACCCGCTATAACGAAGGTACATCGGATAATATCGATATATTATTTAAGGTGGTCAAGGAACTGTATTTTCAGAGCCTGGCTATCCGAGAGGGCGGTTCCTCCACTCTGGACCTTTGCAGGGTAGCGTCCGCATCCAATGTAGTATATTTTCAGATGGTGCTTCAGCCTTATGATTATGCTGCTGCATGGATTATTGTGGAAGAAGCAGGTGGTGTGATCACACAGATCGACGGATCACCGCTGAGATTGGACGGACCTAGTTCTGCAATCTGCGGTACACCCAAGGCATATGCTCAGACAAAAGAAATCGCAGACCGCATGGTAAAAGAAGTGCGGGGGTAGAGTTTCCCTTAGAGAAAATTTATATGAATCTGTTATGTAAAACAGAATTGTTGTTAGGCGATGCCATAAAACTGACTTAAGTTGCCGTCAGGCACGGATATCCACAGATTTAAGCGACATCTATTGTTTACAATGGTAATGATATGCAAAATGTATGTTCAAAATGTGGTGAAAAAGAAAAGAAATTATGAATTTACATGGAGTATAAAAAAGAAGGTGAGAAGTTTGGAAGTGAACTTCCAAATCTACCATTATTGACGCAGCAAGTGCGTCATGAAAGGGGAAAAAATGAATAAGATCATAGAAAGTTTATATGAGAGAAAATCCATGAGGGTATATGAGGACACTCCGATAACAGAAGAAATGAAACAGGAGATCCTAAGTGCTGCTGTTCAGGCACCGTCAGCGGGCTGTCAGCAGCTGTATACGATTCTGGATATTACGGATCAGGAATTAAAAGAAGCACTGGTGGACACTTGTGATCATCAACCTTTTATCGCAAAGGCACAGATGGTACTGGTATTTTGCGCAGACTGTAAGAAATGGTATGATGCATATCTGGAAGCAGGCTGTGATCCCAGGGCACCGGGAGCCGGAGATCTGATGCTGGCTGTAACAGATGCTGTGATAGCGGCTCAAAATGCAGTGGTGGCGGCACAGAGTCTTGGAATTGGCTCCTGTTATATCGGAGACATTACGGAAAACTGTGAAGAACAGAGGAAACTTTTGCAGCTTCCGGAGTATGTATTCCCCGCAGCAATGCTGGTATTTGGATGGCCCACAGAGCAGCAGAAAAACCGTAAAAAACCACAGCGCTGTGATATGAAACATATCGTCCATGAAAATACATATCGCAGTATGGATGGAGAAGAACTGCGAGACATGTTTGCATATCAGTGCGAAAACAGATCCTTTGAAGAATGGTGCAGTGCCTTTTGCCAGCGGAAATACAACTCAGATTTTTCCAGAGAGATGACACGGTCTGTAGAAGAATATTTGAAACAGTTTCGGAGATAAAAGACAGGAAAAAACAGAATGAATGGATATATACAGGTGATAGGATGAATTTTCGAGATCGTATGAAATCAGATAACTATATTCTTATGGAAGGGGCCTTGGGAGAACGTTTAAAGAGAGAATACGGGGTAAAATTTGATGAAAATATTGCAATGGCAAGTTTGATTTATAACAAAGAGGGTGCGGCAGCTTTGTCTGATCTTTGGAAAGAATATATTGAAATTGCACGAAAATATGAACTCCCATTTATAGCAACCACACCCACCAGAAGGGCGAATCGGGAACGTATTCAGAGATCAAAATACTCCGAACAGCTTTTTGCTGATAATGTTGATTTTTTAAGGGACATACAGAGAAATAGTGGAATTGAAATGTATGTTGGCGGTTTAATGGGATGTAAGGGAGACGCATATACAGGAGAGGGAGCTTTATCTGAAGCGGAAGCATTTGAGTTTCACAGGTGGACAGTGCAACAGTTTCAAAAAACAGATGTAGATTTTCTATATGCGGGAATTATGCCAACATTGCCAGAAGCAGCAGGCTTGGCAAAGGCAGTGGATGAGACAGGGATTCCATATATGATCAGCTTTACAATACAGCAAGATGGACGCCTTATTGATGGAACCACAATTGCGGACGCAATAAAGTACATTGATGACAATACAACCACCAGGCCGGTTTGTTATATGACAAATTGTGTCCATCCCAGTATTGTGTATAAAGCATTATTGCAACCGCATAATGACAGGAAAATCGTAAAGGAACGTTTCAGAGGGATTCAGGCCAATACTTCACCGCTGTCTTATGCTGAATTGGATGGCTCTGTAGAGTTACGATGTTCAGAACCGGAAGAATTTGCAGAAGAGATGGTAAAACTGTTAGAGGTAGGAAAATTTCAGATCTGGGGAGGATGCTGCGGCACAGATAACAGGCATATGGAGTGCGTTGCCAGACATCTGAAATGTTAAATACCCCCTGCTGTTTGGTATAATAAACCAGACAGCAGTTTTTTTTGACGTTACAGGAAATTAAAATGTCTGATTTTTAAAGAAAATACATACAATTATTCCTGTATTTTTTGGAAAATGCATATTGTTATCAGATTCTGGTTATCCTATTTCTGAAATCCCCTGCATTTTTCGTAGATAGGGGGTAAGAAAGAAGGAATATCATATGGATAACAGAAAGATACCGCCCTTTGGTTTCAGGGATAAGCTTGGGTATATGTTTGGGGATTTTGGAAATGATTTTACTTTTATCTTTGCCAGTGTATTTTTGATGGTCTTTTACACTAAGGTAATGGGAATCAGTGCTGGTGCTGTGGGAACGTTGTTTCTGGTAGCAAGAGTAGTGGATGCCTTTACAGATATTACCATGGGAAGGATTGTGGATCGTATGAACCCCGGAAAAGGCGGTAAATTCCGCCCCTGGATACTAAGGATGTGCATACCAGTCGTACTGGCAAGTTTTTTGATGTATCAGGGAAGCCTGGCTGGGGCATCCATGGCAGTGAAGATGGTTTATATGTATGTTACCTATATTTTGTGGGGAAGTATCTGTTATACGGCAATTAACATTCCCTATGGCTCTATGGCGTCGGTATTAAGTCCAGATGCGGATGCCAGGGCATCTCTTTCCACCTTCAGAAGTGTCGGGGGAACTCTGGCAAACCTCGTGATCGGAGTAGGTGCGCCGCTTCTGGTATATACAACGGATGCGGCAGGAAACCAGATTGTACAGGGCAGGAGATTTACAGTAGTTGCAGGGCTCTTCTCTGTCCTGGCACTGATCTGTTATGTATTATGCTACTTTCTTACTACGGAGAGGGTGCAGTTAGAGAAAAAGGAAAAAGAGGAAAAGACTGGGATTGCAGAAACATTAAAAATCCTGGGAACCAATCGGGCACTCCTTGGCATCATTTTGGCGTCGCTATTGATTCTGATTGCACAATTACTTTCACAGACGGTAAATCAATATCTGTTTATTGACTACTTTAAGAACAAGGGTGCTCTTTCTGTTATGACTCTGACAGGCATAGTGCCGACTCTGATCCTTGCCCCGTTTGCGGTTCCGGTTTCGAAAAGATATGGGAAAAAAGAGGTGGGGGTATTTGGATGCATCTGCGGAGGAATTTCCTGCCTGCTTCTGTATTTTATGCATACCACATCACCGGTCATTTATATTGTGATTAATACCATAGGATTTCTGGGATTTGGAATTTTCAACCTGATTTTATGGGCTTTTATCACAGATGTGATCGATGACCAGGAGATCCGGACAGGAAAACGGGAGGATGCCACTATTTATGCCATGTATTCTTTTGCAAGAAAAATCGGGCAAGCTCTGGCTGGAGGACTTGGGGGATATGCCCTTGGCATCATCGGGTATGATTCTGCCAGACAGGTGCAGACACAGAAAGTGGCGGAGGGAATCTATAATCTATCAACCATACTCCCTGCCTTTATTTACATCGCGGTGGGATTATGCCTGATATTTATTTATCCTCTGGATAAAAAGAAGGTAGAAGATAATATCCGTATTTTAAAAGAACGCCGGGAAGCACAAAATTAAGGAGGAGACAAAGATGCGTACATGCAGAGATTTAAATGACAGCTGGTATTTTACGAAAAATTCTTTTGGGGAAGTTCCGGAAACAGTATCGGAACAATGGGAAAAGATATCTCTTCCTCATACATGGAATGCTTTGGATGGACAGGATGGCGGTTCTGATTATTATCGAGGACCATGTTGGTATATGAGAAAAATAGAAGTTTCTGACCAGGAGTTAGATAAGGAAATCTATCTGGAGATTGGGGCAGCTTCTTCTTTCTGTGAAGTGTATGTAAATGGAGAGAAGGCCGGCGAGCATGCTGGGGGTTACAGTCTGTTCAGAATGAACATTACAGACATGCTCAGAGCAGGAAACAATGTGTTTTCTATCATGGTGAGCAATGAGGCACAGGATGACATCTATCCCCAGATGGCGGATTTCACTTTTTATGGCGGTCTGTACCGTTATGTGAAGTTGCTCACGGTGGAGAAGAGCCATTTTGATCTGGATTACTATGGCGGAAGCGGAGTACAGATTGATTCTAAGATTACAAAGCCGGGCTGTGCAATTCTTCATATGCGCAGTTTCCTTTGTGCACCCAGGGAGGGAGACAGGATCCTTTATACGGTATATGACGGAGAACATCAGGAGATTGCTCAGGCAGAGTGCCCTGCCAGAAAACAGACAGAAGTCCGGCTTTTTCTGACAGATCTGCGGTTATGGCAGGGGGTGGAAGATCCCTATCTGTATCAGATTGAAGTTTCTCTTGTAAGGCACAATGATGTAATAGATCAGGTTCAGGTAAGACATGGATTCCGGGAGTTTCATGTGGATCCCCAAAAGGGATTTTATCTGAATGATGTACTGACTCCTCTTCGTGGGGTATCAAGACATCAGGACAAATTAGGAGTAGGAAATGCCTTGACAAGAGAAGACCATCTGTTGGATGCAGAACTGATCAGGGAACTTGGAGCCAATACCATCCGTCTGGCGCATTACCAGCACAGCCAGGATTTTTATGATATCTGTGATGAAATGGGATTTATAGTATGGGCAGAGATTCCCTTTATCAGCAGAATGAATTCCTGCTCCCAGGCTCACCAGAACTGCATCAGCCAGATGAAGGAACTGATCATTCAGAATTATAACCATTCGTCTATTGTTGTATGGGGAATTTCTAATGAGATCACCATTGGAGGAAGCGTACCGGGGCTTACAGAGAACTTAAAGGAACTAAATGAACTGGTACACAGTCTGGATTCCACTCGCCTGAGCACGATGGCGCAGGTATCCACGCTTCCCATGGAAGATGAGCAGAATGAGATAACGGATATTTTAAGTTATAATCATTACTTTGGATGGTATCAGGGTTCTTTTACAGATAATGAAAAGTGGCTGGATACGTTTCATGCGATGCATCCTGACCGTGCTCTGGGACTTTCTGAGTATGGATGTGAAGGAATTATTACTTATCACAACGACAGTCCAAAAGCAGGAGACTACAGTGAAGAATATCAGGCACTTTATCATGAGCATATGGCAAAAATCATTGAAGAGCGTCCCTGGCTTTGGGCAACGCATATCTGGAATATGTTTGATTTTGGCTGTGATGCCAGAGATGAAGG
>JBJEMC010000064.1:0-3075 GCA_051879475.1 Muricoprocola sp.
CACTCATATTATGGGGATAACGATCCGCAAACTCTCCCGGAAGTTCCACCATCTCCAGGAGTTTCCTGCAGACGGCATCTTTTTCAGATTTTTTGATTCTGCCAAAATTCAGCAGTGGCTCACACACAATATCTCGAATCTTCATCTTCGGATGAAAAGACGATGCCGGATCCTGAAATACCATCTGGATATTCTGCCTGTTCTGGCGTAATTCTTCCCCTTTTAGTTTCGTGATATCTCTGCCTTTATAAATAATCTCTCCCTCGGAGGGTGTATCTAAAGATACGAGAAAACGCATAAAGGTACTTTTTCCACATCCGGATTCTCCAACAAGTCCCAGAGTTTCTCCTCTGTACATCTTTAAATTCACATCATTATTCGCTACGAGTGTACGCCCACCTGATGCAACAAACCGTCTGGTAATATGTTTTGCTTCCAGAATTACTTCCCGTTTTTCAGACATAACGTTCACCTCCAAGTGAAGGAACTGCATCAAGGAGCTTTCTTGTATATTCATTATCAGAATGATGTAAGATATGCTCTCTGGTTCCCTGATCTTCTATTTTTCCATGTTTCATAACAATAATATAATCAGACATATAGGCAGCCACACCTAAATTATGGGTAACTACAATCATACTGGTATGATAGTCTTCCCGAAGCTGCATCATCTGACGAACGATCTGTGCCTGGGTGGTAACATCCAGAGCAGAGGTCGGTTCATCTGCCAGAAGGAGCTTCGGCTGATAGGTCATACCCATGGCAATTCCGACTCTCTGACGCATCCCTCCGGAAAGCTGGAAGGGATAGGAGCACATAATATTATCCCCTGAGGGCAGGCGCATACGCTCCAGCATGGTAACACCCTTTTCCCAGGCAGCTTTTTTGGAAATCTTTTCATGTGTCCGAATATATTCCACAAACACATCGCCAATCCTTCTTGTAGGATTCATCATGGCTCCACTGTCCTGGAAAATCATGGAGATCTCTGAGCCCCTCAGCTTTCTCCACTGCTCCGGCGTATATGCCAGAAGATCCGTTCCTTCAAAGGTAATTTCTCCCTTTGTAACCTTTCCACCTCCGGGAAGAAGCCCGAGGATTGCGCGGATTACGGTAGTTTTTCCGCTTCCGGATTCCCCTACCAGAGAAACGATCTGCCCCTGCTTCATGTCCAGATTGAACCCCTGAACGGTGGGAACATTTTTATAGGAGATTTCCACATCTTTTAACTGTAACATGTCCATACCTCCTTATTCATCTCTTGGATCCAGGATATCCCGAACGGAGTCACCCAGCATGTTAAACACAACAACTACTACAAAGATAGCAAGACCAGGGAAAATCATCAGCCATGGTGCAGACTGCATACAGGCTCTTCCTTCATTCAGCATATAGCCCCATTCCGGTGCAGGCGGTTTTGCCCCAAATCCCAAAAATGACATAGCTGCCAGCTCCAGCATCATGGAACCAATATCCGTTGCAGCAGTAATGATCAGTGTCGGCAACGCATTCGGAACCATATAGCGCAGCAGCATATAGGACGTTTTAGAACCCGTTACCACTGCCGCGGAAACATAGTCTCGATTACGAATCTTGAGTACCAGACTTCGTGCAAGACGGGCATATTTTGTCCAGCTTACAACTACAATGGCAATGATTGCATTTTTGATACTTGCTCCCATGATACCGGCTACCGCCAGGGCAAGAACAAGTCCCGGGAATGCCAGCATCATATCTGCAATTCGCATGATCACTGCATCAATCCATCCCCCAAAATATCCGGAAATAATACCTGCTGTACTGCCGATCACAAAAATCAGAGCCACTACTCCAAAGGTAGCTCCCAGGGAAGCACGGGCACCGTAAATCACACGTACAAAGATATCTCTTCCCATTTTGTCAGTTCCAAAAATGTGCTCCTTACAGGGAGGAAGCAGCGCATCCATCAGATTTCCTTTCAGGGGATCCACGCCTCCCGTAATCACAGGTGCAAAAATTGCCGCTAATATGATCAGGAGTGCACATATGGAAAAAACAACAAACTGCTTATTTTTCAAAAACTTTTTCATCACTTTCTCACTCCTTTAAACGCATACGCGGATCAATATAAACATAAGAGGCATCTACGATGAGGTTTATCACCATATAGATCAGAGCCATCCACAATACGTACCCCTGAATGAGATTATAGTCACTGGAGGTAATGGCTGAAACTGCCAGATTACCAAGTCCCGGATAAGAATAGATGACTTCTACGACACTGGTACCTCCCAGCAGAGACCCCACTGATAATCCAAACATGGTAATCAACGGAAGCAGTGCATTTGGAAATACATTTCTCCAGATAATCTGAGACTGTTTTACTCCTCTTGCCTGTGCACCTGTCACATAATCCTGGCTAAGTTCTTCCAGAACTGCCGTTCTTACCTGTCTGGTATACTTCGAAGACATGGCGATTGCCAGTGTCAGCGCCGGCAGGAAAAGGCTTTTAAAGTCTCCTGCCGAACTGATAACCGGAAAGATTTTGATATATACGCAAAATGCCAGCATCAGAAGAAGCCCTACCCAGAAGTTTGGCATGGCACATCCAAGGAAAGTGATTCCTCTCACCACATAATCGATCCAGCTGTTTTTATATATGGCCGAAAGCATTCCCAGTGGAACAGAAATAATCAGCATAAGAAGCATAGACATCAACGTTAGTTTTAATGTTGGCCAAAGTCTCTGCAAAAGCAGCTCCGTAACAGGCTTATTCAAACTGTATGATTTTCCAAAGTCTCCTTTGCAGCAATTGGTCAGCCATCTGGTATACTGAACAAGAAATGGATCGTTTAACCCAAGTTCATTTCTCGTCTCTTCTATCATCTCTTCTGTAGGCATGACGCCGGTTGCAGTGTACATGTTACGTACCGGATCTCCAGGAGACATATAGGTCAGTGCAAATGTGATAAAACTGATACCAATGAGTACAGCCACAATCTGTACCAAACGTTGGATCACCTGTTTTTTACTCACGATATCTCCCCTTTCTCTCAAACATTCCTGATAACCGTCCTATTGAGCAGGGATAATTTC
>JBJEMC010000065.1:0-3070 GCA_051879475.1 Muricoprocola sp.
AGAATATTTATTGCGATTAATCAAAGGTATAAAACAAGAAAAAAGAACACAAATTAAAACAGAAATGGAGCCACGCCAATGAATCCAGTTTTAGAATCTGCATTAAGTTATGTTCACCATAATTATAAAGTTTTTCCTTTGAGAGTAAATACAAAAAATGGACATGTGCTTGCTTCCTGGATCAAAGAAGCGAGCACGGATCCATCTCAAATTTATGAATGGTTCTCTAATGGACCGATGAATATTGGTGTATGTACTGGGAATGGACTTGCAGTAATTGATATTGATAATAAGAATGGAAAAAGTGGAAATGATAGCATTCAATCTTTCGTTTCGTCTTTTCCAAAAACAAAGGTTGTTTCAACACCAAATGGTGGCTTTCATATGTATTATCATGTCAATCGTGAAATCCATTGTACAACAAATTTATTACCTGGAATCGATATTAGAGGAGAGGGCGGATATGTTATTGGGGTAGGTAGTGTTATTAACAATAAGTTTTATAAAGATATGTATCCAAATCGTCATATTGCCGAAGCCAATGACGCAGTTTATAAATTTTTACAATTTAGAGAAAAGAAAAATGCAAATTCGAATTCCTTAAATTGTAAAAAGATGATTGGTGAAGGCGAAAGAAATGACTTCCTTTTTCGGTTAGGTTGTTCTTTGCAGGGAAAGGGATTATCGGATTCTTTAATTCATGATGCACTGATTCAAGAAAATGAAAATCACTGTGTTCCACCATTAGGAAATAAAGAAGTTGAGTCTATCATCTCTAGTGTTTTGAAATATCCAAAAAACGAAATAATGATTGAGAATATACCGAAAGTGAGTTTTACAGTCAGTGAATTATTTAAAACTACGAATGAAGAGCAGCCATTTATTGTAGAAGATATTTTGCCTATTGGTCTTGCTTTACTAGGAGCACCACAGAAAACAGGAAAGACATTTTTATGTCTTCAGCTTGCGGATTGTATAACTTCTGGAAAACCGTTTTTGAATAAAAAAACTTTGCAAGGTTCGGCTTTATATCTTGCTTTCGAAGATAAGCAAAATAACCTGAAAGAACGATTAAAAACTATGAAAGTTGAAAGTAAAGATAATTTTATTATCGATATTTTATCTCCAGAAAAATTGTTTAATTTGGATGAGAGAATTCATAAGCAGATGATTTTTAATCCTGATCTTCGATTAGTAGTAGTTGATACTTTTGCAAAGATCAGAAACAGTAAAGAAAGAGACTATGATAGTGAATATGAAGAAAGCACATATTATCATGAGCTTGCATATAAATATGGAATCGTAATAGTGTTAGTAACACATGTTCGAAAAGAATTGGATGAAAATCATCCTTTTGATGGAATCTATGGTTCAAGAGGATTAACAGCAGGCGCAGATACAATTATGGTCATGTATAAGAAAAAATATTTAAATAAAGAACGATATCTTGCATTTCAAGGAAAAGAAATTGCAGATGGAGAATTTACTATTTTGTTAAATGATGATCATGTATTTGAAAAAACAGAAAAAGAGTTTGATGAAATCATTGATGAGAATATAAGCAAAGTTATTAACTTTATTATTCGTGTGAAGACATTCGAAGGATCGCATGAATCACTTTGTTCAAAGTTGTTATTGAACCTGACTGGAAGACAACTACAGGCTCTTTTAGAAAGAAATAAAGAAGTATTAGAAAGCAGCTTTATTCGTTATGAGAGACTTAAAAGGAACCGAAAAGCACGCCCGATAAAACTAGAATACTTTGGGGATGATGATTTGAGTGTGTGACATTTGTGACGGTGTGACGTTGGTGAAGGTATAGTTATCTGACTGTCACACTGTCATTATTGTCATTTGACTGTTGTCTTTAGATGTAGCAAGCAACGTATTTGGGTGACCACAAATACAAAAGAATTAGGGGAGCCCTAAGACCTTAGAAGAAATGAGGTGATGACATGAGAAAAAGAAATAGAAGAATTAATGTACGATTAAGCAAAGATGAATATGAATATTTAAATGGTTTGGTTGAAGAAACACAACTTTCTAGAGAAGAGTATCTACGTGTATTAATAAATGGTGTGAAGGCAGAAAAAACTATAGATGAAGAACTAACAGATGTGTTAAAGAATCTCTATATCATTGCTAATAACATGAACCAGATAGCTCACGAAGCTAACTCTACTGGATTTGTTGATTCCGAAAAATATAAAGAGAATATCAAAAAATTAAACTATGAAGTTTCCAATATTTTAGACTTGTTTGGTAAACCAATAGAGTTCGAATAGAAGTCGAATCCTCGGAAAAGCCTGTATTTATGGGCTTTCCCGGGGATTTATTTTTGTCTCTGGAGTGCAAATGGAGTTAAAAATTATTTTTTTTACTAGCCGGATTTCTTGAATAGACAAGGTTTTCCGGAATATCATTGCATTTCCAGAAGAGAATATCGGGAAATTTTTATAGAACAGTTTGTTTTGATGAAGTAGTTTTCATCAGGGCAGGCTGTTTTTTTATTGCTTTTGAATTTGTGAGGAAATTTTACCTGTGGAAAATTTGCAAAATTTCGGAAAAACGTGTCCGAAAATCCTCCCGCCAGTCCGGTGTAAATGAAGGGAAAACTTTCAGAACACAAAGGAGGTACTGATTATGCAGAACAAATTATTTTTAAAAGCAGCAGATGTATGTGAACTTTTGGAGGTATCTACAACCTCTGCTTATGAGATCATTGCAAATTTGAACAGCGAACTGGAGAAGAAAGGGTATCTGGTTCTTAAAGGCAAGGTTCCGACCAAGTATTTTGTGGAACGTTTTTACGGGATTGAGGATGTCTGCCAGATCCCACAGGAGAAGGGAGTGGAATGGTTCCATGCGTAAAAGAAAGATGTATCTGTCAGTGGAAGACGTAGCGGAAGTATTTGATATCTCGGTCTCTTTTGCTTACAGGGTAGTGGAACGGATGAACGCTGACCTGGCAAATAAAAATTATTATGTGATTTTAGGACGGGTGCCCACTCGTTATGTTGAGGACAAGATTTATGGTCTGGAACATGTAGAACAGTATTTATCGGAGGAA
>JBJEMC010000066.1:0-3049 GCA_051879475.1 Muricoprocola sp.
CATCGTGAAAAAAGACAGTGAGACATCCAATACTCTGGCAGGTGCGGTCTATGGTATTTACAGCGATGCTGCATGTACAAAACTGATCAAACAGATGCCGGCAACGGATGCCAATGGTGCTTCTAAGGTAACACTGGAGAAGACACAGGAAGTTGTATATTTGAAGGAGATTTCAGTTCCGACAGGCTATACGATTGATGCAAAAGCATATAACGTCACTCTGAAAATCGGAAAAACAACGAACCAGAATGTTACCGATAAACGAGTGACAGCAACGATTTCCTTGTATAAGCAGGATTCTGAAACAGGAAATGAACCTCAGGGTGATGCAACACTGGAAGGTGCTGTTTATGGATTATTTGCCCGTGAGGACATTGTTCATCCGGACGGAAAAACAGGTGTCCTGTATAAGAAGGGAACACAGATCACGACACTGACTACAGATAAGAATGGACAGGCTTCTGTCTCCAATCTGTATCTTGGCAAATATTATCTGAAAGAGCTGACTCCGCCGGCAGGATACTTGTTAGATCAGGAAGAACATGATGTGGACTGTTCTTATGAAGGTGCCAATGTACCGGCAGTAGAAAGAAAAGCAATCTCCAAAGAGGATGTGATCAAGCAGCCATTCCAGATTATCAAAGCCGCCAATAACGGGAAAACAGATGCAGACCTTTTGGAAGGTGTCGGTTTCTCCGCATGGCTGGTAAGTGACCTGAAAGTAAAGGCAGATGGCTCTTATGATTTCTCTTCCGCAAATCCAGTCGTGCTTACTTCGGATGGAAAAACAGAGATGTTTACTGATAAAAAAGGGTATGCCTGCAGCATCCCGCTTCCGTATGGAACCTATGTGGTAAGGGAGACAACCGAAAAGCACAATTATGAACCGGTGGATGATTTTCTCGTAACGATTAGTGAAAATCATCCAAATGATCCGCAGGTATGGCGTGTGCTTCTGGATAATGAATTTGAGGCAAAGCTGAAAATCATCAAAAAAGATGATGAAACAAAGAGAAGCGTGCTTCTGGCAAATACAGAATTCAAAGTATATGACCTGGATCATCAGAAATACGTGGAACAGGTGACTACTTATCCTTCTACAAAAGTACACAAATCCTATTTTACCGATGCGAATGGATATCTGATTCTTCCAAATAATTTGAAGATTGGAAATTACAGAATCGAAGAAGTAACAGCTCCAGATGGATATACCCTGAATAAGAACTATGTGGAGATTGCAGTGGATTCCAATACTGCTTATCAGGAAGATTCCGTCAGTGGCGATCTGGTGATTGAAGTGCCTTATGAGAACCATCCGGTAAAGGGCAAGCTGACAGTTTATAAAAAAGGTGAGATGCTGACCGGATTTAAAAAGGACTTTATTTATGAGGAACGTTTCCTGAAAGATGCCGTTTTTGAAGTGTATGCGGCAGAGGATATCTATTCTCCGGATTACCAGAAAGATGACGATGGAAACCGTATCGTAGTCTATGCGAAAGATACACTGGTAACTACCATTACAACGGGGGAAGATGGAAAGGCAGTTGCTGAAAATCTTCCGCTTGGTGCATACAAAGTGGTAGAAAAGACAGCCCCGGACGGATTTGTATTAAATCCGGAAGCTGCAGAAGTTGTCTTTATCTATGAAGGGCAGGAGACTCCTGTAGTAGAGCAGGAAGTGACCATTGGGGATGAAAGACAGAAAGTAGCCATTACTGTTGAAAAACAGGATGCGGAAAATGGGGCAGTTGTAGAAGGTGCTGTGTTTGGTATCTACAACAAAGAGGATATTATCGCAGATGGAAAAGTGATCGTAGAGGCGGACACTCTGCTTCAGAAAATGACTTCTGATGAAAAAGGGCAGGCAGCTTGTACCCTGGATCTTCCTCTTGGCAGTTACTATGTAAAAGAGCTGAAAGCTCCGGCAGGTTATGTATCTTCCAATGAAGTACTGAACTTTGATGCATCCTATCAGGGACAGGATGTGGAAACCGTTGTATTAAAGTCTGTGAAAAAGAACCAGCCGACAACAGTAGAGATCACAAAATCCGATATTACCACGGGAACAGAACTGGATGGTGCCAGCCTGAAAGTGCTGGATAAAGACGGTAATATTGTGGATGAATGGACTTCCGTAAAAGATGCTCCGCATGTGATCAAACGTCTGGTAGTCGGTGAGACTTATACATTACGTGAAGAATTTGCACCGTATGGATACCTGAAAGCAACGGATGTGGAATTTACCATCGAAGACAATGGGGATATTCAGAAAGTGGAGATGAAGGATGAAGTGCCGACCGGGCTTTTGATCATCAACAAAAAGGGTGAATTCCTGGATAAAGTGACACTGCTGGATAACGCAAAAGGCACTGTGGAGCATCTGTTTGAGTATATCACCGGCAGCCTTACCGAAGTTACCTTTAACGTGTATGCGGCGGAGGATATCAAGGCGGCAGACGGTGTCAGTGAAGATTACTTCAAGGCAGATGAACTGGTAGGAACGATCACGACAGACACAAATGGTATTGCACAGCTTAGTGACCTTCCGGTTGGAAAATACTATGTGAAAGAGGCAGAAACTGCCCATGGATATGTGCTGGATGGGGAGCCGAGATATGTGGATTTAAGTTACCGTGACCAGGATACTCCGGTGGTAACGTATGATGAAGCATGGCAGAATAATCGCCAGAAAGTCAAAGTGACCGTCCTCAAAAAGGAAAAAGATACAGAGCGTGTACTGGCAGGCGGTGTCTTCGGATTGTTTACAAGAGAAGATATCAAAAATGCCAGCGGGGATGTGCTGATGGAAGCAGATGCCCTGATCGAGCTGAAGACAACGGATGAGAATGGACAGATTACCTTTACAGCAGACCTTCCGGTAGACGGAAACTACTATGTGAAAGAACTTTATGCTCCGGATGGTTTTGTGACCGACAATGAGGAACAGGATTTCACATTTGAATATGCCGGTGCTGATCAGGCAGAAGTAAGCTATGATTTTACGTTTGAAAATGAGGCAACAACCGTGGAACTGACAAAATCTGACCTG
>JBJEMC010000067.1:0-3044 GCA_051879475.1 Muricoprocola sp.
ATGCATGACTAATACCAGCAGCTATACACAAATCTTTCTTTTTCATGTTTCTATCTATCAATAACTTCCATAATTTCTTATAGCTAATCGCCATCTTACACCTCTTGTATTCTCTATTAATGAACGTTTGTTCTTTTTCTTCATTAAGTATACCTCTGAAATTCAGCAAATGCAACCCAAAATTCAGTGTTTGCTGAATTTTGGTCAATACAACAAGTTTAACCTCTTTTTAACGATGTTTTTTATTCTGTAGCTAAATATATTTACTACTGCTTTTCTAATACAAATATATATTCATGTGCTAACATCAAAAAGTCTTTCTTCTTTTTCTTCCAATATTCCGTAGATCTGCAATTATGCTGCTCTTTGATAATAATCTCTTTTAATCGGAAACCGGATTCAATAAAAATTTTCATAGTATCCATTCCCAATGGGCGCACATAACCTTTCTCTCGTACATCACCAATCATAAATGCACAAATAGATTTAGATTTTAAAATTCTATATGCCTCCTTCGCAACATCTGTCATTGCACAAATAAAATCTTCATACTGTAGATGCGATATATCCTCAGCAATATCCTGACTATATTCAATAATATTGGCATATGGCGGATGAGTACAAATTAAATCGATACTATTATCTTTAATGAATGATAAGTTTCTTGCATTTCCCTGTCGTGTGAAAATCTTCGAATTTGAATGATTTGAAAAATCAAGATTTGAATTAGATAATTTGATAGATTCCGGATTAACATCTACTCCAATAGCATTTCTTCCCAATAATTTTGCTTCAATCAATGTTGTTCCGCTTCCCAGGAATTGATCCAATATCCAATCGTTCTCTTTTGAATATCGTAAAATAAGATTTCGTGGAACATAAGGAGACCAATTCCCCCTATATTTCCCTGAATGAGTTGCCCATTTCCCTCTATCTGGAAATGACCATATTGTTGTTTCTTCTAAGTTAAATTTTTCGGGTCCTTCTCTTATAAAAATCATCCCCTTCTCTCTATATAGTTTCTTAAGCATAACTCTTTTACAAATATCTGTCTATAAAAAAATTATTAAAAATTAAGGATAAGCACATCATCCTATGCTTACCCTTAATACTTGTCTTAATTCCTAAATAAATATCTCTTTTTACCTATATACAAACATTTTTTATACATAAATAGTTTCTACAAACATAATCTCCTCCGCAGCATTCTTTATAGTATTCATTCTCCCAACCCACTCCATCGGCTGTTCCGCTTTCATTTTCTCTGTCACACCTTTCCTTTCTGCCATCTGTTCAACCAACATTTCTACCTGTTCTCTCGCCTCTTTATCCACTTGATTTAAGTGTCCTGTTAATTTTCCAGTCAGCAACAAGTATTGATATTTTGCAGGTCTGTGTTCTTTCAGAAAGCTTTTTCGTATCATTCCGTACTTTCCATATGTTGGTGTCTCCTCATCCAGAACTATATCCGGCAAATAATAGTCTCCATGTAACGTAAAACCTAATCCATTCTTTTCACCATAAATGTGTTTTTCCATTCTCATCAAATCTCTATTTCTCTGTTTTTTACCTTGTTTTTCTTTCGCTGTACGTTATATTCATCTCTCTTTGATTCTGCCCATTTTAGTCGCTCCGATAGGCTTCCCTGCGGCACCTGTTCCAAGTGTTTCTGTTCCAGTTCTTTTTCCCTCCGGATATCCGTCTGTATTGCCAGATCAACTGTATTTTCTCCAAGAACTCGCACTACTCGATCATATCTGTCTGATATATTTTGCAGTCGTTCATTTTCCTCAAGAAGCTGATTTGAAATATCTGCTACCTGGTCAGCTTCTTTTTCCAAAGCATTGTATTCTTTTCGCAACTGCTTATACTTACTTTTAAAATTCTTTAATTCACTGGTAAGTTCCACAACCTGAGCAGCCAGAGCTGCTATTGTATTCTTCATTTTTATAAAGATTGGTTTTGCCTTTTTGTCCCGGTAAGTGCCTGCTCGTTCCAATGCACCAGCCTCTGGAAGAAGTAATTCAACTTTCCCGTAGTCCTTTAATTCTTTATTTACATTGTCTATAATCGGTTTCAGTTGATCTCTTTGTTTTTCCAAATGAGACAATTCTTTCTCTGCCTTCTCAGCACGTTCCGAAGCCTGTTTTACCACCTGTTCAGCATCCGTTTTTTCCTGTCCAAGCAAAGAAAGTTCTGCTTTATATTCCTCAATCTTGCCAGCCAGCCCTTCATTTTCAGCAGTCAGTAAAACATTTTCCTGCTCCAGTGCCTTGACTTCTTCCATTCGGACTTTTTTCTTAAAATCATATACACCCAAATGTTCTTCGTGTGTCCCTTTTTGCTCCCATTCAATACCATGACACTCCATTACTTTTGCAAGAACCTTTTTCTCATGATTGATCCATTGGTTCAGTTCTGAATCGTGTTTCGAACCGCCTTGAAATCCCAAGCTTTTTAATGCCTGTTTTAAGGAAACCCTTGTATCCATGCCCTTGCCTTTCCACCCTTGTACATAAGGAACAAAATCAATATGCAGGTGTGGAGTTGCTTCGTCAAGGTGAAGATAACAGTTAAATACCCGTAACGTTGGATTCCGTTCTTGAAAGTTTTTCATATATTCATCCAATATCTTAGTTGCAAGTTCCCCATTCTCGGAATTAGCAGCCATATTATCCTTATTTCCAATTTGAAAAATCACTTCATGGAACAGCTTTTCCTGTTTGCCATGCTGGATTTTTTCATAATAGTCTATAATCTTCCGGTCATTACGTTTTCCTTCATTGTAACGTTCCACCGACTCATCAAATAATTCATGGTAAACCGTTTTAAGATTTTCATCACAATACTTGATATTCAGGTGTACTCGTTCTGGATCTACATTCTCTGCAACAAATGAACGCCTATTATGCGCCAGAGAACCTGATCCGACCATTCCACTGATTGTTCTTTTCATTACCATGCTTCCCACCTCCCATTCTGTAACAGTGCCGGATACGGCGGTTTTGTTACTTTTGTCAAAAGTAACGCAAAAGCACTTTCGA
>JBJEMC010000068.1:0-3020 GCA_051879475.1 Muricoprocola sp.
GTTTTATCTTTTCCACAAAAAACTTCGTAACATAATGATAATTCCCGTTATCCAGGAAATGGATCCCTTCCGGACCAGTTTCCTCAAGACGACGCCTGATCTCTTCTTCGGCCTCCCTGGTACAGTACATAGTAGTCCCGTTAATATCACTTAAGTCCAGTCTTTTTGCTTCCTGAACCCACTCCTTCGTTCCTTCACTGTATATATGAGAAAAATCCAGAAACACTACTTCATTATTCTTCATTAAATCCTCCTCTTCTATACCCCAAATACACTCCTCACCTTAGAGCTGTGGGAAGTGTTAATATTTATTTCTTGTTCCGCCACGTCATATCAGTTGTCCTTTTTCTTTAAGTCACTGAACTCATCCAGCATATAAGAAGAACCGGTAACTTCCCAGAATGCATCTTGCTTTTGCCTTCTTCTCTGTCGGATATTTTCTTTCTGTGTTTCATTTCTGTTTTCAATATGCTGATTCAGACAATTAATCTGATCCATTACATCATCATATAATTTCAATTGTTCAGAATCTGCAAACGGAAGTAGAATTTTCAAGTGCTGATATCTTTCTTCGATCAATTTCTTCCTTTTTTCACGTATATCATAATCAGACGAACGCATAACAATCTGAATACTCTCTTTGATAATCCTACAATCATTTCTGAAACTCTGATCCGTTTCCTTTTCCAAAACAGATCTGTCTACTGGCATTCCTTTTTTATATCCCTGAATCAAGGCTTTTGCCCATGCTTCTATGTCAGCTCTTCCTTTATTCTTAAACAATCCCATTTGCTCGATCCCTCCGAACTATATAGTGATTATATCAACAAAATCATATTTCTACCATAGCGAGGTTTTTTCATTTCCATGTTGTATAAGGGGCTCTCTTTTCCCATATAAGTGAGAGGTTCTTTTTCTAAGAGCAAGATCCACCCGTGTTTAACAGTAGTGCCATTTTGGCAACTGTTGCACTTACGGGTTTTCATCTTGATGGGGATTCCGTTTCCCCATGCCCTCGTTTTTGACATCACAGATGTCTTTTGGCTTCCACTGAAAAAGTGGTCGCAGCAACAATGGTACAAATGGAAGGGACAGCCATTTATACCTATGTTGGCATCACAATGTGATGAATGATTCCGTTGGAAGGGAGGAATATGGAGAGAAGAAATAAAAGAAAAGAAGTTACACATCCACATTTTGTAGCTGTACGACTTACTGATGCAGAGATGGCTCTTTTAGATCAGGGGGCATCTATTCTTGGGATTTCCAGATCAGAGTATCTAAGAAAATTACTTCTTGAAAAGGAAATTACAAACACCATCGAGGTGATAGCTGACATGGATGAACTTCGGAAGCTGGTCAGTGAATACGGAAAAATCGGATCGAATCTCAATCAGATTGCAAGGTATTTTAACACCGGCGGAGAATGGTCTGAGGAAATAAAGGATGAAATCCGGCAATGTATTTCCGAACTGTTCTCTTTGAGAAAAGAAGTATTACGAATGGCAGGTGAATTACATGGCCATAATCAAACACATTAAAAGCAGAAATGCGAACTATTCTGATGCTCTGGAATATTTGCTTTTTCAACACAATGAAAAAACAGGAAAACCGGTTCTGGATGATTCCGGCAGAAAGATCCTGCGGGAAGAATTTTATATGGATGGACTAAACTGTGATCCGATGTCTTTTGACAAAGAGTGCGAGAAGACTAATCAGTTTTTTCACAAAAATCAGAAAAGAGGAGATATCAAAAGCCATCATTACATCATCAGTTTTGATCCGGCAGATACAACAGAATGTGGACTTAACGGCGAAAAAGCCCAGGCTCTTTGTCTGGAATTTGCCCGCAAAAACTTTCCCGGCTATCAGGCATTGGTAGTCACTCATACGGATGGACACAATGGCTCCGGTAATATTCATACCCATATCGTCATCAACAGTGTCCGCAAATATGCGGTTGAACGACAAAACTACATGGACAAGCCTCATGAGCAGGAAGCCGGTTATAAGCATCGGTCCACAAACAAATTATTGAATCATCTGAAACAGGAAGTCATGGATATGTGCAACCGGGAAGGACTACATCAAGTTGACCTTCTTTCTCCTGCTCCCGCAAAAATAACTAAAGAAGAATACTGGGCAAAGGCGCATGGGCAGGATGAACTGGATAAAGTGAATGAGAAAATCCGTGCTGCCGGACTGAAACCGACTTCCACCGTATTCCAGACACAAAAACAGTTTCTGCGGGATGCGATTGATGAATGTTCTAAGATATCCAGAAGTTTTGATGAATTCCAGTCACTGCTTTTGGACAGGTTCAATATTTCTGTCATCGAGAAAAGAGGAAGTTATCGTTATCTTCATCCGGACCGAAACAAACGAATCTCTGCAGAATCTCTGGGTGCAAACTATGGAAAAGACTTTCTGGAACAGGTGTTTCAGAATCATGAAAACAGGAAAGATCTTTCTCACCAAAGCACTCACAAATCGGAGAATGCTTCAAAAGCCGATTATCATGCAAATCCATTTGTCATCTTTTACATAAAATCAGAGCTTCGTCTCGTGACGGATCTCCAGACAAATGTAAAGGCGATGCAGAATCAGGCTTACGCCCGGAAGGTGAAGATCAGCAATCTCCAGCAAATGGCAAATACCCTGATTTATATCCAGGATCATGGTTATGACACCAGAGAGGATCTGGAAAAGCAGACCGCAGACATTCAGGCGAAAATGGAAGAGGCTCATGATCAGCTTTCTGATCTCACTTCCAAAATGAAAACTCTGAACTCACAGATCCATTACACCGGTCAGTATTTTGCTTCCAAATCAGTGTATGCAGAATTTCTGAAATCACGAAATAAAAAGAAATTCCGGCAGGAGCATTCTTCAGAAATCAGATCCTATGAGGAAGCCCGCGACTGGTTAAAAGCATTCTATCCGGACGGAAAGATGTTGTCGATGAAAACACTTAAATCCCAGAAATCAGAATTACAAGTATCTATTGATGCCCAGAAATC
>JBJEMC010000069.1:0-2995 GCA_051879475.1 Muricoprocola sp.
GGTAAGCGATGAATAACATACCGCCTACCATATTCCTAAATTCAGTTAAAGCAGTAAACGACTACCGTTTACTTTCAATTCCTCTGCTGCCTATGCGGCAGGGGAATTCTATTTTCTGGAACATTAGATTCCACATCAATTAGTCCTGAACATTGCTCCTTTATAAATTCACTCCATGGCATCAGCTGCTCTATACCTGCGGACGAATTTAAGTAATCCGGCATATACAGGAGTACCGTATAGAGGTATTGGAACATATTCAGATTGTTTGCTTTTGCTGTTTCTACGATGCTGTACATCACCGCACTTGCTCCGGCACCGGCCTCTGATGTGTGAAACAGGAAGGCTTTCCGCCCAATCGCATAACTTTTGGCCTTTCGTTCGGCCCGGTTGTTCGAGATCTCACATCTGCCATCCAACAGATAATTCATCAGTGTGTCGTGATGGTTTTGGGCATAGATCACCGCTTTCCCAAGCTTGCTTCCGCCAGTTGGATGAAGGGTACCCAGCCAGTTCCAGAACTGATCCCATACAGGCTGTTCCAAAACTGCTCTTTGCTGTTTGCGCTCCTCGGGATTCAGATCCTTCAGTGTACGCTCCAGATAGAAGAGTTTATTGCAATACAGCAGCCCGATTTCTGCCGGAAGCAGCTGTTTTGCTTCCTCTTCATCTGGAAGATTGATATCCTCGATTGCCACATCTGAGTTGATATCCAAAAGTTTCAGCCTTTTACGCTTGGCTGCCGGAACTGCCTCGTAAAACTTTCGTCTTGCATGCGCAAGACAGCATACCAGTATAACATCTTCCAGCTTGTTGTAACCCTGGTATCCGTCACACTGTACCAGTCCATGAAATCCATCCAGAAAGTTCTGTGCACAGGATCCTTTACGGCTTGGCTGGTAATCATAGAGGACGATTGGTGTGAGTGCATCATTTCCGGTTGTATATAACCACATATAGGATGTCTGCTCCGCAGTACGTCCCTTCTCACGCAAAACCTGACATGTTGTCTCGTCTGCATGCACCAGATCACGCTTTAATAGTTCTTCGTGCAACCGGTCATAAATCGGATAGAAATAGTTCTCGGCCACATAAATGATCCAGTTCGCCATGGTTTCTCTTGGCAGTGTAAATCCCAGTTGCTGCATCAAAAACTCCTGCCGGTAATAAGGCATTGCCAGACCGATCTTTTCCATTGCAACATATGAGACAATGGATGGAGATGCCGGGCTGTGCGGAATTAAGGCAGTAGGTGTTTTGGACTCTGCGAATGTTCCATCACCATCTTTTTTGCATTCCGGGCACTGCCATTTTTCCTGGTAATAATGAATTCGTTCCACCTTCGCGGGTGTGATCCGGAGTTCTTCCCGTACGAATGTTTCGGCTATATACTCCATCAGGGAATTACAGTAGGGACAGTGCTTATCTTCTTCCGACAGAGGGATTACCTCTTTGCGTATTGGAAGATTTCCATACTGGTCTTCACGTGTAGCTTTCGCTTTACGTGTTGTTCTTTTATGACTTTTCACAGTTATTGTCGCTGTTTCTTCTGATTTTTCATCTTCGACTTTTTCATCCTGTTTTGTTTTCTCGCTGCTTGTACCGAAGAGTTTTCGCTGGAACTCATTGAGTGTTTCCTGAAGACCGGCAATCGTTTCTTTTAGATATCTGATCGTTTCTTTCAGATCAGTGATCGTTTCCTCTTTTTCATTTAATTGTTCAAAAAGCATCTGGATCATAAGATCTTTTTGTTCCAGCTGACTGCGAAAAAGAATGTTCTGTCCCTTTGGATCCACCGTGAATTCCTCCCTCTTTTAAGATACATTTATTGTACTAAAAGGGCGGAATGATCGCAAATACCAGTCAAAAACGGACTGGCATTATGACGAATCAAAAGGATCCTTTTTTTCTTCAAAAATCAGCTGTTTTTGGCATTTTTCTGTGAAGTTATGCACATCATTATGAAGTTGTGCATTACTATCCCCGAACAACTTTCTCCATGATTTCACATCTGTGGATATCTTCCGGCGAGAAGCAGTTTCGGCTGTAGAAAAATTTTTCAAAATCTACATATTGCACAAATCAAAAATCTTTGCCTTTCACCGGCTGTATTGCTTTCGGCTGGTCAATGGAAAGTCCTTCCATCAGCCAGCGGAATTCCTGTCTGGTCAAAGGTCTTACTTCAGAAGCGTTGCGGGGCCACTGGAACTTTCCGTTATCCAGACGCTTCTGGAGGAGCACGAATCCATCCCGGTCGAAGTAGAGAGCTTTCATCGTATTTTTTTTGCGTCCACAGAACAGAAAGACTGCATTGGAGAAAGGATCCATCTGGAAGTTATCCCGTATGATTGCCATGAGCCCCTCAAAAGATTTTCTCATATCCGTTCGGCCACAGACCAAATAGATTTTCTGTACTCTGGACAGATCGCCAATCAAAATTCCCGCAGAGCGGATATTGTATGGTAGATCACGTCTCTGCCGGCATTATTATAGATTGCAACTTTACAGCCGTTAACCATAATCGTTAATGCTTCACCTGATGATGCTACCTCTGTTTGCATCTGTCGAGTGCAATCAGGCATTTGTACACGAGCTTCTTCAACAAGCGATAACGATACGATCTCAGGTGAATCATCCAATGTTGACTCGGTTGCCTCTGGTATCATACATGCTTTCTTTCTTAATCTTGTGACAGTATTATAAAATGTATTGATGGAGATATGGTTTTGTTCACACCAGTCGCGATCAGAGAATCCGCTGCTGCGACATTCCTGAATCAATGACAGCCATTCTTCATCCGTTTTCCGCTTATTACGCATAAGTTGTCCCTCCCAAAGTAGTAAAACACAGTGATTGACTACCGCTGGTTAAGAAAAGTGGGATGATGCGACTGCATCCAGATCTGAAAATAGATAAAGTAGTCATTTACTGCTTATTTACTGTATTATCTCAGATCTGAAATAGCATTTGGAACGGTATGTTATTCATCGCTTAC
>JBJEMC010000070.1:0-1101 GCA_051879475.1 Muricoprocola sp.
GGAAACGGAAAAAGGAGACGGAAGTGACTCAGATGGATTTATGAATGTCCCAGATGATGAGGAAATCCCCTTCCAGTAAGAGAGAAGAAAAGAGATTGTCCAGTGCAGTCTCTTTTCTGCCAGTAGATGAATGATGAAAGATAATAAACAGACAGGTTTCATTCAAAAATGGTATTCAACCTAACAAAATCGTGATATAATGAAATTATATATGAAGCAGATCGGGAGGTAATTTATGGGTGTAAGTTATAACAGGCTGTGGAAACTACTGATTGATAAAAATATGAAACGGATAGAAATGCAGAACCTGACAGGTATCAGTGGAAATATTCTTGCCCGGATGGGAAAAAATCAGTATGTCTCCATGGAAACAGTCGAGAAAATATGTAAGAAGCTGGGATGTTCCGTTGATGAAATGATGGAATTTACTGATGATGAAGTATAGGAGGTTGCTGCGATGACAGATGCACAGCAAAGAGCAGCTGCAAAGGCATTTGCAAAAAACTGGAAAAACAGGGGATATGAAAAAGGAGACAGTCAGATATTCTGGATAGAATTGCTGACAACAGTATTCGGTGTTACGGATATTTCACAGTTTATTTCTTTTGAAGACCAGGTTCACCTTGATCATACCAGTTTTATAGATGGATATATTGAAAAAACGCATGTCATGATTGAACAGAAAAGTATCAATAAGAGCCTGACAGCTGCTATTAAGCAGTCGGATGGCTCTATGCTGACACCATTTGAACAGGCTAAAAGATATTCTTCAGAACTACCATATTCGAAACGCCCGAGATGGATTGTAACCAGCAATTTTAAGTCTTTCTATATTTATGATATGGAAAAACCTGGCGGTGATCCGGAAATCATTTTGTTGGAAGAACTGGAAAAAGAGTATTACCGGCTTCAATTTCTGGTGGAAGAAGGAAATACGAACCTTCAGAGAGAAATGGAAGTATCTATTGCGGCAGGAGACATTGTCGGGCTGCTCTATGATGCTTTGGCAAAACAGTATGTAGACCCAACAACGGAGCGGGCAATGAAAAGCCTGAATATTCTGTGCGTCAGGTTTGTATTCTGTCTTTATGCTGAAGATGC
>JBJEMC010000070.1:1201-2980 GCA_051879475.1 Muricoprocola sp.
TGGTCAGAAATCAGTCCGACTATTTTCGGAGCGGTATTTGAAAGTACATTGAATCCGGAAACCAGACGTTCCGGCGGAATGCATTATACAAGCATTGAAAACATTCATAAAGTAATTGACCCTCTTTTCCTGGACTCTCTGAAAAAAGAACTGGAAGAAATCCGGCAAATATCTGTTCAGCGGACAAAAGAGAAGAAATTGAAAGAATTTCAGAAAAAACTGGCAGGGCTGCGATGGCTGGATCCGGCATCTGGAAGTGGAAATTTTCTTACGGAAACATATATCAGCATCCGACGTTTGGAAAATGCAGTCATAAAAGAATTGCAAGGTGGACAGATCACTTTGGGATTTGATGGTATATCTCCTATTCAGGTATCTATAGATCAGTTCTATGGTATTGAAATCAATGACTTTGCAGTTACAGTGGCCAAGACAGCATTGTGGATCGCAGAATCCCAGATGATGAAGGAAACAGAGGATATTGTTCATATGAATCTGGATTTTCTTCCGCTTACAACCAATGCTTTTATTGTGGAAGGGAATGCGTTACAGATTGATTGGGAAAGTGTTGTACCGAAGAATCAGTTGTCATACATTATGGGGAATCCTCCGTTTGTGGGTTATTCGTTACAGAGCAAAGAACAGAAAAATGATATTTTATCAGTTTACGTTGATGAAAAGGGAAAGCCATATAAGACTGCCGGGAAAATTGATTATGTTGCAGGCTGGTATTTTAAGGCTGCACAGTTTATGCAGGGAACGTCTATCCGGACAGCATTTGTATCAACCAATTCAATTACACAGGGAGAACAGGTTGCTGGTGTCTGGAAACCATTATATGACCGATTTGGTATTCACATAGATTTTGCACATCGGACATTTATCTGGGACAGCGAAGCAAGCATGAAAGCACATGTGCATTGTGTGATTGTTGGATTTAGCGTTGCGGTAAATCTGAAAAAGAGAAGAATATATATGGATGGCCGTTTCAAAGAAGTGGAGAATATTAATGCATATTTAATAGAAGCTCCGGATATTTTTATTGAAAGCCGTACAAAACCTATTTGTTCTTGTAGAAAAATGACATCAGGAAATCGTCCTGCGGATGGTGGACACTTGATAATTGAAGAAGACGAGTATCAGGAGTTTATAAAAGATGAGCCTAATGCTATTCCATATATAAGACGTCTTAGTGGAGCAACTGAGTTTATTAATAATAAAAAACGATGGTGTTTATGGTTGGTAGGTGTATCACCGGTAGAACTTAGAAAAATGCCGAAAGTCCTTGAAAGAATTGAATTATGTAAAAAAGATAGATTAACAGGTGCAGATGATAGAAAAAAATTAGCAGAAACGCCTGCCCTATTTCGTGAGACAAAAAATCCTGATACCGCTATTGTCGTGCCAAGACATTCATCAGAAAATAGACGATATATACCTTTTGGATTTATAGGAAAAGATATGATTTTAACTGATGCAGCTATGTGTATACCAGACGCAGGTGTATATGAATTTGGAATTTTAGAGTCTAATATTCATATGGCATGGATGAGGACAGTATGTGGCAGAATTAAAAGTGATTATCGATATTCAAAAGATATAGTTTATAATAATTTTCCATGGCCTGAACCTACTGATCAACAACGGAAAAAGATTGAACAGACAGCACAGGCAATTATTGATGCCAGAGCATTATATCCAGATAGTAGTCTTGCGGATCTTTATGATGAATTGACCATGCCACCGGAACTGAGAAAGGCACATCACCAGAATGATATG
>JBJEMC010000071.1:0-2919 GCA_051879475.1 Muricoprocola sp.
CCCACCACTCAGACTCAATATAGTCATCATGGTATGTGACATAGGGATTGTCCATGTCAGCCCAGAATCCAACGGTGCCGGAGAAATCCTCCCACATACCTTTGTATTTCCATACACTCTCTTTACATTTATCGATGAACGGAACCAGTCCATATTCTTCGATCTGCTCTTTCCCATCCAGCCCCAGCAGCTTCTCTACTTCCAGCTCTACCGGAAGTCCATGGGTATCCCATCCTGCTTTTCTGGGAACCATATGTCCCTTCATTGTCTGGTATCTGGGAATCATATCCTTAATAACACGAGTCAGCACATGACCGATGTGGGGTTTGCCGTTGGCGGTAGGCGGTCCGTCATAAAAAGTATATGTGGGACATCCTTCTCTCTGCTTCATGCTCTTCTCAAAAATCTTGTTCTCTTTCCAGAACTTCTGCGTCTGTTTCTCACGTTCAACAAAGTTCATGTTAGTGGACACTTTATCGTACATGGCTGCCTCCTTTTATGTTTAAACAATTGTATATACCGATTGGTAAATCAAACGTATTCTCTTCTTATTTGCATACGTTTTTTTATTATACGCTGAATCCTCTGAAATTGTCAATTTCTGAATCGTGGAATTTATATAAAGTTCATTGATTTTTTCAGCAAAATCTACTATACTTATACACATGTTTTGTCTCCGGGATTGATATGGCCTTTGATTTTCCGGAAAGATGGATAAACTGTACAAAACAGTAGAAAGTGAGGAATTCGAATGAGAGATTTTTTCAACATGGACAATGCTTTGTTCCGTGCCCTGGGAAAACTGGCTGATCTCATGATACTGAATATCTGCTTTATCATTTTCAGTATCCCTATCGTTACCATGGGAGCCTCTTTCACAGGAATGTACTATGTAACACTTAAAATGGCCGAAAATGAAGAAGGTTATGTGTTCAGAAGCTTCTGGAAATCCTTTAAACAGAATTTCAAGCAGGCCACCTGCATCTGGCTCATTGTGCTGGCCCTTGGTATCATCCTTGTCCTGGATCTGCTGATCCTGAAAGATGCAGAAGGTACCATGTTTACCGTGATGCGGGTAATGATCACCGCACTGGTTTTTGTCTATCTGATGCTGGCTATCTACGTTTTCCCTGTGCTGGCACGTTTTTACAACAGTGTGAAGGGAACACTGAAAAACGCTCTGCTGATCGCTATTGCAAACTTCCCCTACACTCTGCTGATGCTTGTAATCTGCATTGCAGCTGTAGTGATTACATTCCTGAATGGCTATACCTTATGGTATGGACTTCTGGTATGGATACTGGCCGGTTTCTCCGGTATCGCTTATGCAAATTCTTTCTTCCTGAAAAAGATTTTCAAGAAATACATACCGGAAACAGAGGAAGAGGAAGAAGATCCGGATCACTGGGTAACAGAGGATCTTCCGGAAGAAGACGTTCAGGCTGATGCTCAGGAAATTCCTGCAGAGCTTCCTGGCGATGAGACTGATGAAGTTTCAGAGGATGAACAGTAACAAATACATAAAAGCTAAAAAAGCCGCTTCCCAACAAACCAGGGAAGCGGCTTTCATTATGTCTTACTTTTGATCATATTTCATTCTTATGACCAGATAGAACCATAGACCATTTTCAGTTTGGATACCTGCTGCGGTGTAACAGCTGCAACCGCATTTTCTATCGCTTCATAGGTCAGCGGTCTTGATGCTTTCAGTTCCGCCGGATCCAGGGTATAATTTTTAAAGGATTCTGCAAAATACTCTGAGCTGCTGGAAAGTACATAAGCTTTATTATATGCCGTATACTTTGCTTTTTCCTGGGCAAATACCTGCTGGAATGCAGGTGTTGTATCTGCATTACCTGCTACAAACGCTACAAAATGTCCCAATTCATGATATACGGTATCATCCATCTTTCTCAATGTAATGGACTGATTTCTGGCATCGAACAACCCGGAATATGTAACGCCTGAATTTACATTCACCTTGAAATTCAATGTATTGAATGCATTGGCCACATTAGCATTTACCTTCGGTGCTGCCTGAGCAAGAGAAACCGGACCGTTGGGGACAGAGGATGTTGTTGTTCCTGCAGATGCTGTACCCGTGGATGCTGTGCCTGCAGCTGATGTGCTCTGTACTGGAGCACTGCTGTTTGCCACTACGGTGGTCGTCACCGTGGTCTGAGTCGTAGTAACCTGAGTATTAATCTTAGAACCTTTCTTAAAATTACTTGTCATAGAAGTAGCTGTAACCGTCTTTGTAGTGGTGGTAGCTGCACTGGTCTTCTTTTTCGCTGTCTTTGTTTTTTTCTTGGTAGCGCTCTTTTTGGAATATGTCTTGCTGGATTTTTTCTTTAATTTAATTTTTTTTGTTTTCTTTGTTGTCTTAGTGGAAGTGGTCACCTTTACATTGCCAAGAGGCGTCTCTTCAGCATCAATCTCTACATTTCCAGCCTGATCTACGAACTTCGTCAGCTCCGGTACAGATCCACTCTGATCAGAAGCCCACATACTGCTTCCCAGTACAAGTGCTGTGGCAAGAACGACAGCTCCGGCCTTCATCGTTTGTTGTTTCAACAAATCTTTTAAATTCTTTCCTTTCATAGTCCTTTCCTCCTGAATGAAACCTCCGCCTGATACAAAGTATTTCCAGGAATGTAAAAACCGCTTCACGTATTAAATACGTCAGCGGCTACCAAATTTACGCATGAGCTTCAGATTGAGATTTGTTCTAATATGTGCTCATATATCTATATAGATATATATGTACAACAAAAGCTGCTGTCTCTCACGAAGCAACAATGTGGCAACCGGCTGTCATAGTCCCTAAGACGTTAGACCCTTGGCTTTGCGTCCCTGCTTTTCAACAGGTTTGCCTTTATATCAGACTATCTTTTTTTACAAATCCATCATACTCATTTT